>NZ_CP019791.1:2732768-3036409 GCF_002007645.1 Anaerohalosphaera lusitana | reverse complement strand
CAGACAAACCCGAAGACACAGGCAAACCAAAATACAAGGTCGTCGCTTACGACTTCGGCATGAAACACAACATCCTGCGAAATCTCGCCTCCCGCGGCTGCGAGGTCCACGTCGTACCCGCTGACACACCAGCAGGGCGGATCATGCAGCGAAAACCCCACGGCATCTTCCTCAGCAACGGCCCAGGCGATCCCGCTGCTGTAGCATACGCAGTAGAGAACATCAAGAAGCTGCTCGGCAAGGCGCCGATCTTCGGCATCTGCCTCGGCCATCAGCTCCTCTCGCTAGCACTGGGCGGTACGACATACAAGCTCAAGTTCGGCCACCGCGGTGCGAATCATCCTGTAAAGAATCTCCGCACCAAGGAGATCGAGATCACCAGCCAGAACCACGGCTTCTGCGCCGATCTCGAATCGCTCAAGGAAACTGACGTAGAGCTGACCCACATGAACCTTAACGACAACACCCTCGAAGGCATCTACAGCAAAAAGCTAGGCGCGTTCTCCGTCCAGTACCACCCCGAAGCCTCCCCGGGACCGCATGACGCAAGCTACCTCTTCGAAGAATTCACCAGGCTCATGGACGAATGGAAAAAGAAGAAATGACGGCTTTCCTGTGAAAGCTCTAAAGCTTCCAGAAATGTTTCAGGCGTGGGTGCATCATCGCATCCACGCTTTTTTTACATCACAACCGGCTCAACAGACATAGCTGACAAAACAGTATCGACCAGATGAGCAAATCCGTGCGGCGTCGGCTCCACCTGATCCAGCGTCACCGCCCCCGCCATCGTCGCCAGGATCAGTTCGAGCTGGGTCTCCAGGCTGATCTCTTCGGTCAACTGACCCGCCTGCCTGCACTCCACCAGAAGCTCACGAAACTCGTTAGTATACCACTGCCAGAACTGCGACAGCTTATACTGTATCTGTGGATTAGACTTGTGTGTACCAGTGTAAAGTCGGAAAATTAGTCGGCAGTTCACCCATTTTCCGGAGGTATGCAGCTCGTCCAGCTTATACACGATCAGCCGCAGCCGGTCGATCGGATCGGCATTTCGAGATACAGATCCCATCAGCTCCTCATAATCATTGGTAAGCTGATCTATGATCTTTTCGCACAGTTGCTCCTTACTCTTGAAATGATGATAGAACGCTCCCTTTGTGATTCCGCCCGCCGTCAGTATGTCGTCCAGCGTGGTCGCATCACACCCGTGTGTGCTGTACAAAGTGCTTGCCAGCCGCAGTATCCGGCCTCTTGTTCCACTCTTGCCAGGCATAATGAATCCTCCTAATAGATCAGTTGCCCGAGAGAAAAACCTACAGCAGAAAAAAGTTGATGCATCCAGTGAGTCCCCCATAAAAGCCGCCCCCCTTGGCTGTTTGACGGCCGTACCTGCTTTCTCCTCGTATTATCAGCATTTTTGAAATAGCTTTCAACACCTATTCAAAAAGCCATAATCCTCCATATATACAATAATAAGAGGCGCACTTACCCTGTCTAGGTTGAAAATCCTGAAAAAACTATTTATTTGCCATAAATAAGATTACGACAAGAAGGATTGCAATTATCAGCGAAAGCACGGTCACCGCGATCTTGTAACCTGTCACAGTTGACGCAGGATACATCCGCTCCTCGCCTTCCTCGAGCTCGACAGCCTCACCTTCCTGTTCCAGCTCGCTCAGGTCAGACAGATTGAATTTGTCATGAGCCCGCACCGGCGGCTGGCCCGCCTTAACAGCGTCCAGATCGACAAGAAGCTCGGCAACATTCGTATACCGCTCTTCCTTCTTCTTCGCCATCATCACTTCGATGACTTCCGAAATCCCCGCCGAAAGAGAAGTGTTCAGATGGTCCGGCGGCACGATCGGTTCGGTCACATGCTTCTTCATCACCTCAGAAGGTGTCTTCGCCTCGAACGGCACCTTACCCGTAACCATATGATACAGCGTCGCCCCCAACGCGTAAATATCTGCTCGCCCGTCAATGTCCAGCTCCCCCCGTACCTGCTCCGGCGCGATGTAGTAGGGCGTTCCAAACGCTTTGCCCCTCTCATTCTCCGCCGCTTTGATATCCGAGGTCTCACGCGCAAGCCCCATATCCGCAAGCTTGACCACGCCCTCGGAATTGATCATGATGTTCTTCGGCTTGACGTCCCTGTGGATCATGCCCTGAGCATGCGCGTGTTCCAGCGCACGAGCCACCTGAGTGATTATATCCAGCGCCTCACCCTCATCGAATATCTTACCCTTCGACAGATCATCATAAAGCGTCTTGCCCTCAACATACTCCATCACGAAGTAGTAAAGCCCCCCAACCTCACCCACGTCGATCGCCTGCACGATATTGTTATGATTCAGCTTCGCCGCAAGCTTCCCCTCTTTATAGAAACGCTTGATATAGTTCGGCTTTTCGCTGTACCGCTTCGGCAGCACCTTGATCGCTACGATCCTGTCCAGGCTGAGCTGCTTGGCCTTGTAAACAACCGCCATCGCCCCCGCCCCGAGCTTGCCGATAACCTTATAACCAGGTATCTGTCCGGCCGCCGATTTACTCTCACTTATATAAGTCTTGAGCCTCTTCGCCTGATCAGAAGTCATCAGTCCGCGCTTAACCATCAACTGTCTCAGCGAAACGGCACGATTCTTTTCTCGATATGCCTTGAGTTCGCTTATGATCTTCTTAAGGTCCTCTTCCGTGACCAGGCCCTGATCGACAGCCATTCTGCCGAACATTGTATCAAAATTAGTTTCGCTCAAGAGCTTGTCTCCTGGAACAAACCAACGATTTCCTAAACTGAAGTTGCGCCCCCGCCGGGCTAATCCGTATAACACTCCAAAGGTCCAATTATCCCCTGAAATCTACCGTTGTCAAAGAAAAACTGCCTTATATCGGTGCAAAGGTGACATTTACCGGCATATTCACCCCGCACTTCATAACCCGCTTCAAGTGCTGTATTTAGCAAGCCTGCCGGTCCCGCCTCGACCAGTCGCGCCACCATCTGCTCATTCTCGATATCCAGCGACCGCCATATATCCTCCAGCGACCTATCCTCCACGTTGCCAACGATTATTCCGCTGCACAAACCCGAAAATATGTTCCCGTAAGGATCGATATGCACGCCCTTACCATCCATCCATGTCCTCCGGCAGTTCTGCTTCTGTATGATCTCAAGCGGTTTCCTCTCCGCCAGGTGCCCAAGCCTCCCCGCGGCCCGGCCGGTCAGCCTGCAAGGATAATCGCCCATCGCAGACTTATATACCGCCTGCTTCTCCTCTTCCGTCATTCCTGCAAAATCCAGCTCGGCATCCAGATAATCCGCCCACCTCACCAGCACCCGTTCGCGTCCCAGAATATCCTCCGCAGCACTCGCCAGCCGCTTGATCTTGTCCGTACTGATATACTCAGCATGAAACGGATCCCAACTGATCTTGAGCCTTTCCACCCCCGCATCCTTCAGCAGCCGCACATTCCTCTCGATAACAGACGAGCTCACCGCCCACGAAGCATTAGTCTCCACCGAATCCGCGGGACGTAGCCCCATCCGCTTCGCCTCATTCAGCACCTCTGCAAGCCGGTCCGCATACAAAAAAGGCTCACCGCCCGTAATGTGCACAGACGCCCGCGCACCCGCCAGCCGCTCAAGCGACTCCCAGGCCCCCACAGCCGTCTCGGTCTTCATCAGCCCGCCCTTATCCGGACTGCAGTTGTAATAGCAGAACGCACACGCCGCCGAACACTTGTACGTGAGCATCAGCCCCGCATACTTCCACAGCTTGAACTTCTTCTCGTCCCGCCGCCGCCTGCTGTTGAATATGTTTTCCTGTAAACTTGTCACGCTATCCCAATAATAAACTCACTCTAATCGCTACTTATAAACAGTTGAAATGTCACTTGCAAGCAAAGAAGCAACACAAACACCCCCGAACCGAAGCAAAACAGGGCATATCGGCCCAAAAGACAGTAGGCTGAACAAAAAATTGCAAAAAATTACAAATTTCCCCTGCCTTATCTAACCCGCCAGCCCGCCTTTTATTGGACGTGGTAAAAATATCTTCTTTTTCCACTCATTACACCAACAAGATATTGCGCAAAATCTCGTCGTTTGTCTATATATGGAAATGTCGCTTAGAAAATTCCGAATGCCTTGAAATCTCGCTTTTTTGAAGTTTTCCGCTCATTAAGCCCGATACGAAGATTATCACGTATTGGTTTGGTTTGCATATGGAGCACAAAAATGAGCAAAAGAGAGATAATCGACTTCATCATGGAACTCAATAGAGGCGCAAAGCCGGAATTCCTCGCACAATTCTCACGCGAAGAGTTGGACACTTACCTTGAGCACCTCATGGAAGTCGATCTCAGCGAAATGGCCCTCTCAGCCTGATTAAGTTTATATTGCAGGTTTCACCGGGGGCACCGCTGGCAATAGCACCTGCTGGCAGGGGGATCGAGGCACAAAGCCACATCATGACAGTATCTCACACGAATTATGCGCATCACAATGACCTGTGTTTTCACTTCTGTATCATTGTACTCTTCCATCACAGAGAATGCTGCATTCAGAAGCGTTTTTCTATTTAAAAATGAGTCATGGTTTGATATATTTTCTCCTGGTATTTAACCCCCCGTAACCTGACCCATTAAAATTGGACTGAATGGGTGTTTTCGTGCTTGTATTCTTGAAGGGATCGGTATTTTGACTCAAAAACAGTGGGAAACGCTGCTTCGTACCATCAACGGCGAGCTCATTGAGCCCATGCCCGTTGGTTTCATCATTGACAGCCCCTGGCTGCCCGAGTGGAACGGAATTGACAAACTGGAATACTTTACCAGCGACACCGCCTGGTTCGAAACGAACCTCCGTGCGGTTAAAGAGTTTCCGGATGTCCTCATGCTACCCGGCTTCTGGGCTGAATTCGGCATGTGCACAGAACCCTCCGCCTTCGGTGCCAAATGCTCTTGGTACGAACACGAACTGCCCTACGCAGACAGAATAATCAGCGGCCCCGAGCAGATCGATGGTATCAAAAAACCCAAAGCGACTGCCGACGGCCTCGCACCGTTCGTACTCAAAAAGCTCAAAAGGTACGAAGACGATATCCAGAACCAAGGCCACGCTATCCGTTTCGCAATCGCCCGCGGCCCCCTGAACATCGCATCTTTCCTGATGGGCGCGACCGAGTTTCTCATGGGCCTGCGCACCGACACCGACCGCATCCACAGGCTCCTTCGCATAGTAACCGACTATACAAAAGACTGGCTTTTGCTGCAGAAAGAACAGTTCAACACCATAGACGGCATCTTCCTGCTCGACGACATTGTCGGCTTCTGCGGCGAACCGGATTTCAAAGAATTCGCCCAGCCCTACCTCACCGAGCTGTTCAACTGTTTCGATGCCTCGGTAAAGTTCTTTCACAACGACGCAGATGGCTCCGGCTGCGCACCGCATCTGGCTCAAATGGGCGTAAACCTGTTCAACTACAGCTTCATGCATTCCATACAGCAAATGAAGGAATGGACCAACAACGAAGTGACCCTGCTCGGCAACATACCTCCCCGAGACGTCATGGCAATCGGAATGCCGGATGATGTCAAGATCGCCGTCGACACCGCCCTCAGCGATGTCCAGGACCGCACTAAAATCATCCTATCCTGCGGCGGCGGAATGGTGGGCGGAACACCCAGCCGGAACATCACTGCTATGACCGAACAAGTAGCGAAATTACAATAATGCAGCATTAGAAGTGGACCTCAGCGGCCTCGTCGGCTGACTGAGTAATGGCGAGTAATTCTTAATGTAAAAGGAGTTTCAATGAGAACGTTCAAGAAGTTTCTTGTAACGGCATGTCTGGCCCTGACGTTCGGCCTCACGCATGCGCGTCAGGTCAAACCATTGACCGGACAATGGCAGTTCATCAAATCGGATGTCTCCGTCAAGGATTCAACGAAGGACACAATTGACGGCAAATCCTGGCAGACCGTCACCGTTCCTCACACCTGGAACGCCAAAGACGCCCAGTCCGGCGGCGAATACTACACCGGCACAGCCTGCTACCGCAAAACAGTCGATATCCCTGCCGACCTTAAAGGCAAACGCATCTTCATCCGTTTCGAAGGCGTAGGACAGGTCGCCGATGTCTACATCAACGGCAAAAAAGCAGGCAGCCACAAAGGCGCATACTCCGCCTTCTGCTACGAAATAACCCCCGGCGTCGAGTTCGGCCAGACGAACACAATTTTCGTCAGAGCCAACAACGAACCGCGCCCGGACGTCATCCCAGTGAACCACAACCTCTTCATGGTCTTCGGCGGCATCTACAGACCCGTCTCACTCATCATCACGGATGACATTCACATCACACCGACCGACTACGCATCTCCCGGAATATACATCCGCCAGAACAGTGTTACCGAAGAAAAGGCGGACATCACCGTCACAGCTAAGCTCAAAAACGACAACATGGCCTCCCGGCAGGTCCAAATGAGGACCATCGTCAAAGACGCCCAAGACAAAGTCGTTGCCACCAAAAGCAGCGACCTAACCCTCCCCTCGATGGTCGTTAACAGCTACAAGCAATCGCTGACCGTCGAAAACCCGACCCTCTGGCACGGCCGAAAGAACCCATATCTCTACAGCCTCACCGTCCAGCTCACCAGCGAAGGAAACGTCCTCGACGAAGTAACCGAACCACTCGGCCTGCGATACTACAGCATGGACAAGCAAAAGGGCTTCATCCTCAACGGCGAGCCTTACCGCCTTTATGGCGTCTGCCGTCATCAGGAATGGAAGGACCACGGCAGCGCCCTTACCAATGAACAGCACAAAACCGACTTCGACATGATCTACGACATAGGTGCGACCTCCATCCGCCTGGCCCACTATCAGCAGGCCGAATTCGTCTACGACTACTGCGATAAGCTCGGCTTCATCATCTGGGCGGAGGTTCCCTTCGTAAACACCTGGAAGGGACAGGAAGGCGAAAACGCAAAGCAGCAGATCCGCGAACTCGTGCGGCAGAACTACAACCACCCCTCCATCTTCGTCTGGGGCCTGCACAACGAAGTCTACGGATCCAGCACCATGTCCTACCCGGTGCAGGTCACCAAGGAAATGCACGACATCGCCAAAACCGAGGACCCCGACCGCTTCACAGTTTCCGTCAGCGGTTACGGCAGCCTCAAACGCCCCATGGACTGCCACGCCGATCTGCAGGGCAACAACCGCTACTTCGGCTGGTACTATGGTGCACCTGACGGCCTCGGCCCTTGGATCGAGGGCACACGCAAGGTACGACCGGACACGCTCGTCTCAGTCAGCGAGTACGGTGCAGGCGGAAACCCCGACCATCAGGCCGAAAACCTGACAAAAGCGAACCCCATCTCTGGCCAGTTCTTCTCCGAGCAGTACCAGGCCATGATCCACGAGGTCCAGTGGGCTCAGATCGAAGAACACCCCATCGTATGGAGCAGCTACGTTTGGAACATGTTCGACTTCTGCGTGCCCGGCTGGAACCGAGGCGGCGTCAAGGGCCTCAATCACAAGGGCCTCGTCACCTACGACCGCAAAACCAAAAAGGCCGCCTTCTACATGTACAAGGCAAACTGGTCCGACGACCCAGTCCTCTACATCCGCGACAAACGCCTCAAAGAACGCACCAATCCCGCAGCGGACATCGTGGTCTATTCCAACCTCAAAGACGTCACTCTGACTCTCAACGGCAAGGACTTCGACTCCGTCAACCCGGACCACTGTGTCTTCACTTGGCAGGACGTCGTACTTGAGTCCGGCAAGAACACCGTAAAAGTCACCGCAACTCGCGACGGCAAAACCTTCACAGATACCTGCACATGGAACGTCGATCCCTCCAAAGCCGACCTCGGCAAAGGTGTGATCGCAAGCAGCTCAGAAACCAGCAAGGGCAACATCGCCCGCAACGCTGCCGATGGAAAGACCAATACCTACTGGAGCACAAACGAACGGAACCCCTGGATCCGCTTCGAACTCAAAGAGCCCAAAGAAGTCGACGAGATATCCATCCTCTGGTACAATAGCAGCGAACGCGTCTATCCCTTCGAGATCGAGACTTCTTTAGACGGCCAAACCTGGAAGCAGGCTCTCTCCACAAAGAGCCGCAGCGAAAAAGGTTTCGAAACGTACAAATTCGACCCCGTCAAGGCGAAGTACGTCCGCATCAAGGGGCACGGCAACAACAAAACCGCCTTCACCGCTATGTACGAGGTTAAGCTGGACGGTCTTGCGCCGGTCGGTGACGCCGAGCTAGATAAAAGTGCAGGCGACACCCAAAAAGTCGAAAAGGACAAGTACGAAACATGGGTGCGCCGCACCGACTCCGCCGCCGAAAAATGGCGCGACAACCGTTTCGGCCAGTTTATCCACTGGGGCATCTACTCCCTGCTGGGCGGCGAATATGACGGCAAAACCTATGATTACGCTGCCGAATGGATACAGGTATCCGCCCGCATCCCCGGCGACGAATACGCAAAACTCGCCAACGAATTCAACCCCGAAAAGTTTGATGCCAAACGCTGGGCAAAACTCTTCAAGCAGGCAGGCGTAAAATACGTCGTCATAACAACCAAACACCACGACGGCTTTTGCTTGTGGGACAGCAAGTACACCGAATTCGACATGGCAAGCACCCCGTACGGCAAAGGCGTCCTCAAGGAACTCGCCGACGCCGTCCGCGCAGAAGGCATCGACATGGGCTTCTACTACAGCATCATAGACTGGAACCACCCCGACTACAAGTACGCCATCAAAAGCGACGCGGACCGCAAGCAGTATCGCCGCTACCTCGACTACATGAAGGACCAGCTAACCGAACTCATGACCGAATTCGGCGAAATAAAGATCCTCTGGTTCGACGGTCGCTGGGATCCCGCCTACAAGCAGAATCCAGAGTACGGCATAGAGATCGAGGCTCACTGCCGCGAGCTCAACCCCGACGTCATCATCAACGACCGCGTGCGTGCTTACGACAGCCTCGCAGACTACGACGCACAATACGAACGCCGCCTCCCGAACACCGAAAAGCTCGCATCGGTCGACTGGGAAAGCTGCATGACCATCCCCAAGAAAACCTGGGGCTACCACAAAGCTCCCGGCGACTGGAAAAGCTCGAAGACCATCGTCGAGATGCTCGCAAAGTGCGCATCGCACAGCGGCAATTTCCTGCTCAACATCGGCCCCAAGCCCGACGGCTCCATCCGTGAAGAAGAGGCAACACGCCTCAAAACTGTCGGCGAATGGATGGACCGCAACGGCCAGGCCATTTACGGCTGTTCAAAACCGGACGACCACCTGACTTTCAGCAAGGGCATCCAGCTCTCGGCCAAAGACGACAAACTTTTCGCAATGATCTTTGACGCCGATGTTGACAAGGTGACGATAGAAGGCATGTACAAAAAGCCCGAATCCGTCGTCCTGCTCAGCAGCCCTGACGCAAACTGGCCAGCATGGGATTACTCAAACGGCAAGCTCACCATCGAATTGCCCGAAAAACAGCTCGATCCCATAGCACCGGTCTTCCAGATCACTCTGGACGATTAAGCGATATAAGTCGCTGACCAAAAAGAAGGGCGGGTGCACCCAAAGCATCCGCCCTTTAAATTGCGTTGACATCCATCATCTAAAACTTATACATCGCTCCCAGCACCGCGGTAAGCTTATAATGCTGTCCCACGATAGGGCTGTCCGTGATCTCCCCGTCAAACCACTCCGCCGATACAGAGCTGAAAAGGTTCCACTGATCGTTCAGCGGATAATCCACACGCAGCGATGTCAGCAGACCCACCGTGCTGCCGACCTCATACGCAGGCCGAAACCCTCTCGCCTCGTCTGCTTCGACACCGTAATAATGATCATTGAGCTGCTTGCTCCGCCAGTTCACTCCAACCGTCGGCAGCATTCGAAGCCCTTCGACATCAAAAGCGTTGTTAAACCACCGATTCGCCAGCAACTCGATCTCATGCCCCTTATGTTCGTTTAGTACATCCGACGTCCATTCAGCGGTCACCCGCCCCCAACCGAAATACTTCCGCACCGTAAGCCCCGCCTCCAGCGTCGCGCGTCTCTCCCCCATGCCCCGCAGCACCCGGCTGTCATCGTCCTCGTACCCTTCGTTCCTCATCTGAGCGGTCGCCCCAACCAGCAGATCGTCCTCTTCGTAATGCAGCACATACCTCGCCCTCGGCCCGAATATCGAAAAGCGTCCCTCCCTGTAATAAACAGCCGGGATCGGCCACACATCCGTATCAACTCCCTCCTGAGCCTTATCAGAGATAAGCACGCCGGGTCCCGCCTGGAAAACCCTGTCCTCCCTCTCAACAGTACGGATTGTCTCACCTGCTCCGGATCCTGCAAACAAAACCACTCCCATCAATATCACATACGATTTGAAACTCATTTTAATGCCCTCAATAAACCCCGTATTGTTGGTTAACAAAATAAATCTACCACACAATGGATGATATGCAAGCGACTTTTTTTCGGCTATCTGAACAAAGCTGCAATTTGTCGTCATCTCATGAATTGCACTGCACTGCACAGCCGGATAATAACTGCCGCAACCTGCTCAACTCCACCATAGCGCATAGAAAAAGGGCGGCCCATCGACTGCCCTTTATGATTAACTGTTAGATCAAGTGACTATTCATGTCATTCCTCGGCCGCATCTTCTCCTGATGTGTCCGCCGGCATCGGCTCATCATCGCCCTCACTTGCAGAGGGAACCTTCTCAATTGTGTTCTTTTTGAATTCTACCGCAAGCGGCCTGCAGTTCGATGGAACCTGATACGCCAGATCGATCCACGCGATCTTCTGCTGACTCTTGAAATCGTTGGGAGCGAATTTGATCACTTCGTCGAGATCGATCTTCTCATCCCTCGACGCTGGCCAATTCTGCTTCGCCGGCTTATATGCCTTCGGATATAGAATGCTCGCATCAGAAGGATCGGTCTTGGAAACGCATACAAGTCTCATCTGTGCCGGAGTGAATGCGACATATTGATTTTCCTGTCTCGCGCCGCCGTCCTTCACGCTGCTGCCCTTGATTCCAACTCGTATATGCGTTCTCGCCGGGCCCGTGCCAGAGTCGATCCGCTTGACCCCGTCCTTCTCGATCGTTATCGCATCCCTTGCTGCGATCGTCATCACATCTTCGCCTGTCTTTCGCCTGCTCAAGTGAAGCTGATCGACAAAGTCCGCGTGATAAACGCCAAAACTACGCTTAGCGCTGAACGACCCGCCTGACGTCACATTAAAAAGTTTTGTTACCACCACATCGGCATTCAGCAAAGTACTTTTAGGCTGAGAAACATTCAGTGATTCGCCGAACCGGTCATAAGGTATCTTCGGATGCAATGGTGTCATTGCAAGAGCGACGATCAAAGTACCTGAAACTATGATCCCCACCAACGCTCCGCACACTATCGCCGACACCACTCTCGGAACCCTGCCGAACTCTATATTCGCACCGATCATAAAGTCCGAAAGAATACGAGCCACTGCAAAAGTGATCGCGAACAAAAGGATAAAACAGCCGGGCTGCGCCCATTCAACCCCGTAACCCCGCGATATCAGTGTCTCGGCAAGCGGCTCATAAAACCCAAACGCTGTGATCAATGCTATCAACGCAGAAAGCAGCGTTGCCACCGATTTCAACAGCGAATTCTTCAGATAAAACTGTGCGACACAAAGTATGGTTATCAGTGGTATTGCTATATATGCGAACATATCTGTCTACTCCCTGTTTTACTAAGCCTTTTTGGCTTTCTTGTTGGACGCTGAAGAAAATTCCCGTATAACCTCGTTGATGCTCGTAATTCCGTCGGTCACTTTCTTTATCGACTGCTCCTGAAGATAGAGCATGCCGCTCTTGCGGAAGATAGCCGACATCTGCTGCAGCGACTCTGCCTTCTTGCACTGTTCCGTGATCTCATCAGTCAGCAGGATCGTCTCATAAATGCCCGTTCTCCCGTAAAAACCAGAACCCTGACAGTGCTCACACACGATAGGCTTACCGTGCTTGTCATATTCAACCTCGCCTGGCCTGTAAAGCAGCTTCGCATCATCGCTCGACATATTGAATTTCTTAAGCAGCGCCTTGTTCGGCTGATACGCCTGTCGGCATTCCATGCACAGCTTCCTGACAAGCCTCTGATTTATGATCGCTACCAGGTTATCAAGCAGAACATTCTTGTCATCAGCGATCTTCAGAAACTGTCCAAGTGCGTTCACAGTACTCGTAGCTTCAACGGTCGCATGTATTATCCGCCCAGATTTAGCCGCTTCGATGACGATCTTGGCCGACTCCGCATCGCAGTCCTCGATACCGATGATCTTTGCACCCATGCGGTATATCGAGCGGAACTTTTCCGAATATTTCTTCGTCTTGCGATCCTCTTCCGTGTATTCGTGCTGTGTGATATTGTCCAGATCGACCGCAACCTCTTTTTCAAGCGTATTGATGTCGTTGAGGAACGGATCGTGATTCTTCATCAAAGCGTAGAACGTCGTCGTAACACCGCTCTTTTTAGGGCCCGAAGTGATAACCAGCCCGTGATCGATATCCCGAATAGTCTTTACTTCCTCTAGCTGTTCTTCTGTCAGCCCCAGCTCTTCCAGCTTCATCAGGTTATGCTGCTCGATCTTTTTTATGCGAAGCTGTTCACCCGCTGTCGAGCCCGCGGTCGTCACCTGGAACTCATATTCTTCCCCGTCCTTCTTTATGCTGAACGTGCCCGTCTGAGGCTTCCTCTTCTCCTCGACATCCAGATTGCATATCTCCTTGAGATATGGGATCATGTAATCACATTCTTCCTTGTCACGCTCAGGCTGTTTCGTAGGCTGACCGTCAATGACATAGATCAGTTTGTATTCCTCAGGCCCCGGCTGAAACGCTACCTCCGTAGCTCTTCGCCAGATTATGTCTTCGAACACCTCGCATATCGTAGCATGGCCGAAAGACTCAGGCGACTTTGGCTTCGGAAGTGGAACCGTATTGTCGTTCGAAGTTATCAGCTCCATTCCTCGGCTCGCCTTGAGAAGCTTCTTCTTCTCATCAACGAACAACCCCTTCAAATGGTGGGGCGATAAAACCTTCTCAAAATCAGCCACCAGCGAGTTGCGGTGCATGATGTAAACCAGAGTGGTCCCGCCAGTCGCTAAAAGAAAAAGCAAAAAACCGATAATAAACAATGGCACAACCAGCCACAAAAGCAGTGTTGCAAGACCGACGAAAGTAATTGAAGACGTCCACATGGAAGTGTTCGTCCGCACGGCCTGTGAATCGGTATGTACCCAGTTTATCAGGGGCATCCACGCGAAAAACATGGCTAGAAATACCAGCAGCTTCCAGATTGAGATATAGCCGCCGTAACCGACAGGTGCTGCAGAAAGAATATCCATAGATTGCTCCGAAACTTACTATGCCCTAAAAATTGACACGTGTCTTTTTACATGATGCCGCCCGAAGACGCTCTCACGCCCTTAAGCGCCATCTTGAGCTCTTCGACGTTTGGTGCGCATCTCAATGCTTCCTCAAGCTCAACCCATTCGCCGGCAACCAACTTCTCCAGGCTGTCCGTAAAGTCCTGCATACCCTCACCCCGGCCGCCTCTGATCGCCGAAGGAATGTCATTTTCTCTGCCTTCAGCGATGAGCTTCTTCATCGTCGGGTTCGATATCAGTATCTCAACGGCAGGAACTCGTTTCGCATCAGGCTTGATGCCCTTGAGAAGCTGCTGGCTGATGATCGCACGCATGGTATTTCCGAACGTCGACCTTGCCAGCTCACGCTCTTCCTGCGGGAAAAGGTCAAGGATACGCTGAACCGTCTGTGCTGCATTGGACGCGTGCAATGTTCCAAACACAAGGTGACCCGTTTCAGCCGCACGCATCGCAGCCGTGATCGTTTCATGGTCACGCATCTCACCGACCAGCACCACGTCCGGGTCCTGACGCATAAGAGACTTCAACGCAAGATCAAAGTCCGCAACGTCAATACCGATCTCACGCTGGTTCACCGTTGCCTGGTGGTCCTGGTGCAGATACTCGATCGGGTCCTCGATCGTTACAATATGACATGGGCGATGTCTGTTGATATAATCCAGCATCGACGCGATAGTTGTACTCTTACCACTACCGGTTGGCCCCGTGACCAGTACGATGCCGTCATGCGACTTAGCCGCCAGGTCCTGAACCACCTGAGGCAGATTGAGTTTCTCAAAAGGCGGGATATCGCCGGTAATATGCCTTGCAACCAGACTCGTATATCCCCGCTGCCTGAAGATATTGACCCTGAATCGGTCCATCGGACCCACCTGGTGAGCAAAGTCGAAAGCACCGTGTTCAAGGTAAAACTGCTTCTGGTTCTCCGTCAGTATCTCGAATACCAGCGCCTCCATTTTCTTCTCACTCAAAACAGCCGCCGGAATATCCTCCAGCGAACCGTGAACTCTCATGCGAGGCTTGAGTCCTACCTTGAGGTGAAGGTCACTTGCCCCTTCCTTGATCATGTAGTTGAATAGCCTGTCAATGTCCGGTTTTTTGTCCGTAAATTCCTTATGCTCTATTGGCTGACCTTTGGCCATGATCTGTTCCTTTTTTGCTAGCTAACAATTCGAAAAACACTGAATTTTCGGCTATTCTTTTTCGGGGTGGTCTCTTACTGCCGGGATGTTCAGCTAAAGACTGTCATTATAGCTTCCCCGCCGTGTATGTCAAGACGCTTTATTGTCTCTTAAAGCCCGCGAATAAATAGCCGACCTATATATTTTCTTTTTCTAAGTCACGAAATAGTATGCAATTACAGGAATGCAAGTCTTCACACCAGATGTCGTACCAGCAGCAGAGTCAGGCTCAGATAGATCGTCGCGCTGATCGAGTCGTTTGCTGTAGTCACTAAAGGTCCTGAACTGATCGCCGGGTCCACCCCTATTTTACGGAAAAGGAAAGGCAAAAACAACCCCAGCGTCGTCGCAACCATGATCGCAGCGAACATCGCCACCGAAAACGCCCCTACGATCCGAAGATGTGCACTCATATCCGTACCTATCCGGCCATCGCTGCCAGCGTCCGGCTCTATCTCACCATCTGCTCCAACAGCGACCTTCGAGCCCGGCCCGGTATTCTGAAACAGTTGCGGCATCATGTACGGTAGAAGCGTAGCAGTTAGACACCCGATGACCCCGCAAGAAAGCGCAACCAGCGCAGCAACACGAACTTCACGGGCGAAAACCTGCCTCAACTCCAGCGCAGCCAGGTCTCCCGTCGCCAGCCCCGCCACAACTATCGCCGAAGTCTGCAGCCCCGCATTGCCGCTTATCGCCGCGATCATCGGGACAAAAACATACGCAGTCGTGAAAATGAAAAGCATCTCCGGCGTCTGGCTGAAAACACCCCGAAAAGCAAGACCTATTATTGCCGTTATCGTCGTCCCCGCCAGGCACGGCAGCAGCCACGTCATCCGAACACCCGCCGCATGAACCACAGAAAAATTCTGCAGCTCAGCCGCATCCGTACCCGCCATCGCGTAAATATCTTCCGCCGCCTCTTCCTCTGCCACCTCGATGATTCGGTCAGCTGTAATACGACCGACCAGCCGATCATTCTTATCCAGCACCGGTACGACGATCAGCTCGTTCTTTTTGAAGATGTTGCGTACTTCTTCCTGATCATCGTCTACATGCACATGTATCGTGTCGGTCTCAACGATGTCCTTGACCCTGATAGTCTCCGAGCGAGTCAGCATTGTGCGTATTCTGACGTCACCGATGTATTTTCCCGCCCGATCCACCACAAAGATCGTGAAAAAATCCTCATCTATCTCTGAATCCTGGATCTTGTTTATGGCCTCCTTGATGGTAGCGTCCTCATAAACGCTCACCAGCACCGGGTCCATGATACCACCCGCCGAGTCCTCCGCATACCGCATCAGCCCCCGGATCCTGCGTGCATCTGCAAACGAAAGATGCGACAGTACCGGCGCCCTGCGGTCCTCTGGAAGCTCACCCAGCACGTCCGCAGCATCATCAGCGTCCAGCTCAGCTATGATATCGATCAGTCGATCCTCGGGCATCAGGCAGAAAAGCTCGTGCCGAGTCGCTTCATCGACCTTGACGACCACGTCAGCCGCCGTTTCGATATCGAGCAGATCGAGCAGTTTCAGCCGCCTCTCAGTGTCGAATAATTCAACCACTTCGGCGATTTCACTGCTGCGGTGCTCCTCGAGCAGGGTGGAAAGGTCCTGTTGGAGTTCATACTCCAGCATGCCCTGAACCTGCTCGACGAATTGTTTCTGTTCGTTCTCAGCCATACAAAACTGCCGCTCTCAAAGTTAAAGGGATATTGACGAACCGGATTGTGAGCCTGTGCATGTAGACACAACACATATTAAACCCTAATCAGGGCTTCTCGGCAAGGATAAGTAAAAATATCTTGCCCACAGATTACACTTTACGTAGTATGACCCAAAGCATATAATAGCAAGGATTGTACTTTTGTATTGAAACCGTTTCTAAAGGTGTGTAAATGAGAAAAACACTCTTAAGCGTATTGTTTATAGCAGTTTGCGTCAGTATACCCGTCGGGCTTTGCAATGCCTACCCTAAACCCGCAGTAGTACAGGATTTAGACGAATGGACTCTGGACGTCCAGTTCGATCAGCCAAAGCAGATCGTCGTCGACCTGCCAAACGTCGGAAAACAGAGATATTGGTACACGATCCTCACCGTCACCAACAACACCGGCTCCGAAGTGCCTTTCTACCCCCGTTTTGAGCTCATGACCGACACCTTCCAGGTCATTCCCGCAGGCCGAAAATACCGACGAGGCGTATTCGCTCAGATCAAAAGACTGAACCAGGGCAAATACCCCTTCCTCGAAGCTATGGACGACATCGTTGACCACAAGGTCCTCGCCGGCGAAGACAACACAAGAGACATCGCGGTCATCTGGCCGGACTTCGACCCCAACGCAAAGAACGTAAAACTCTTCTTCGGCGGATTCAGCAACGAAACAGCCGTCGTACAGCACCCCACAAAACTAAACGAGCAGGGCGAACCCGCCAAAATACACCTCCAGAAAACCCTCGAACTCAACTACAGCATAGGCGGCGACCCATCCCTGAGATCACAAGCAGGCCTGGCCTTCAAAAACAAACAATGGGTAATGCGATAAAAACCCAGGAACGAATTATCATCGGCAGGGCGACAACCTCCACAATTCATGGCCGGGACTAAACTAACCGCGTGATTAAATCGCAGGTCGGCCCGTGACCGCCATTTGGACAAGATCATTCGTCTGATGTCGCTGCTCTAATAACCAGCCTATTTCTTCAACGCCGACTTCCGTCCGCATCGCGGACACTTCACCGCTTGCCGGTTATAGTTCGGCGGTATCTTCATCTTCAGCCCGCACCCGCACGTCAGTATCGCAAACCCGTTCGCGATCCGTATCAGGTCTCCGATCTGTCTGTGCTGCTCTTTCGCAGTCTTGGCAGGCTCCTCTTCTGCAGACCTTGCCGCCGCTGCGGTTGCAGCGCCCGCCGCGCCTCCCATCCCTGCAGCAGCTCCCACAGCCTCACTCGCCTCACGCAGTCCAACCTGCTCCTTATCCTCCCTCAGCGACGCCGGCATCCCGTCACCTGACCCAACCGTCTGGCTGTACGCATCCGAATAGTCCTTGAACGACGCGCCACGCGACATGGTCCGCAGTATCTTCACCCGCTCCTCGATCGGCGGATGCGTACTGAACAGTGAACCCCTCTTCTTAGCACTTAGCGGATTCGAAATATACATCGAAGCAGTAACCTTGTTCACCGCCTCCACCGGCTGCGCATTGCTCGATATCTTCTCCAGCGCACTCGCCAGCCCCGCCGGATACCGCGTAAGCCTCGCCGCACCCGCATCCGCCAGATACTCTCTCCGCCTCGACAACGCAAAATAAAGTATATTCGCAAACACCGGCGCAAGTATCGCCGCCAATATCGCTATCACTATCATCAAAAGCTGTCCCTGTGCATTGCCGTTCGATCGTGACGAATACCGTCTCCCTCCCGCAAACGCCCCGTAAAACGTCGACCGCAGCAGCAACTGCGACAAGATCACTATCGTCCCCAGCATTATCCCCGCCAGCGTCACGAACAGAATATCCCTGTGCAGAATATGGCTCACCTCGTGCGCCACCACACCCTGCAGCTCGTCCCGGTTCAGCTTCCCCAACAGCCCAGCCGTCACCGCCACACTAGCCGACTTCGGCGAGCGACCCGTAGCGAACGCATTCGGTGCCGGATCCGGAATAATATAAACCTTCGGCATCTTAGGCAGCGACGCGGCTATCGTCATCTCCTCCACCACGTTCCACAACTGCGGATGCACCTCAGGCGTCACGGGTTTGGCCTTGCTCGCCGAAAGCAGTATCTGATCCCCCGACGAAAAACTCACTATCGTAAGCACCACCCACAGCCCGCTCGCTGCCGCTACCCCGTAATACCCTCCCTTTGGACCAGCAAGCAGCATCCCGATAACATACCCCAGTCCCATCAGAACAACCGCCATCGTACCCAGCAGTATGATCGAATTTCTCTTGTTCGCTCGTATCTGTTCCCACATATCGGAACCCTGACAAATCAAAATAACATGAATTAGAACATCCGAATTGCAATAGATTCTAGCTTCCCCAGCCGAATCTTCAAGCGAATTCACCGCCGAACCTTACAAACTGCTCAATTAGCTCCCGCCGTAATTCGGTCATTCCTTCTTAGCTTCCCGCCCCTGTTTTGTTCAATTCTGCATATTCATGCAAAAAAAACTGGATAGCCGCTTACGACTACCCAGTTAGAATGCCCGTCTAAGTTGAACAATGATTATTAAAAGGCCAGCTCTACAACAGATGACCCTTCCTCGCTCGTAGCCTTGAGATCGTTGAGCACTTCTACCTGTCCCTCGTCCGGCTGCGATACGATCACTGTATACTCATCATCCGCATCAAAAACCTTCGGCGAAAACTCATTACCCTTGATCCGCACCGTATACACGATCTCCGCAAACTTCTCCCCGATCACCTGAACGACCGGATCCTTCGTCCCGCTGACCTTGATCGTCGGCAGATACGCCTCAGCCTCACGCCCGTAATTATCCATCATGTCGATCGTTCGCGGCCACCCCTCATACTGCGAACCCGTCGACTCATCCGTAGGATCGACATATCTCGGCCAGCATTCCATCGTGATCGTCCGCTCAGGCTTGTCAAAGTGTACGATCCCATACCCCGGACTCCTGTCGTGCAGCCTCGCCGGAAAAACACCCGATTCATAACCGGGATTTGCCGCCGCATACACATTGATCTTGTTTCCAAATCCGTCATGGAACTGCCCCGTATAATCCGGCAGACCCTCGATATGGTTCTTGCCGGGTTCGAGCGTCTTCCACGACCGCGGATAATAATTCGCAACCGAAGGCACACAGAAGCTCCACCCCGCATCGTCCCATTCATCTATCCCGTGATGTACGATCGACCCCAGGTGCTGATCTCCCGCGATATGAAAAGCGAAACCTTTGCGGATTTCACGTAAAGCCTTGTTCCTGCCATGCACCGGCCAGCCGTTGGAATCATGGTCAACTGAAGGCTTGTGCGGCTCATTCAATCTCGCTCCGCCGCCCCAGCCCGTATGAACGCACGCAAAGATCGTCTGACTCAGAACAGACTTCATCACGGTCCCGTTCGACCAGTCCGCCGCCCAATGCTGCAAAAACTCCAACTGCCTCTCACCAAGCAGCTTGATCTCCGTCGGATCGCCCAGGATCACCTGTTCGCTTTTTTCGCCCGTCTTGAACTTCCTGTCCTCGATGATACCGAAACTCACCCCGCCGACGTTCATATCCGTATAATACACCCCGATTCCCTGCTCTATCGGCGTTGGGTCGAACGGATCCGGGAAATGGCTCGTCTGAGTCGCTTCAACAGCTTTCACGAACTCCGCAGGCATCGTGTATCCGCCCCGGCTCTGCCCCCGAATTGGCCTGCCGCCTTGTCCCCACAAGTTCCCCTGAAACACGTCATGATCATCCGGTATACAGACGCACGGTATATCCTTCGCCAGATCACGATATGCCCAGCACCACAGATACCACTTATAAAGATAGTCCGTGATCGCCTTATCCAGCGGATTTCTCACTGCATGCGTCGGACTGCCGTACTCGTAAACCTGATCCCCGCTGAAGAAAAGCAGGTCCGGCTGCTGCTTCGCAACATTCGCCGTCATATCCTCATGCGGAAACCACAGCGTCTCCTTGGTCCACTCATAAATGCCCGACTCCATCCCCCGCGCCATGTTGTGATTGCCCGTGAACGCCGCCACAGTCACCGTGTCCTGATCTGCAGGATTTTTCGCGATCGTACCCGACCACGTATAAGAAGAAAGCGAACCTTCCATACTCGGCATCTCATATACAACACGATACTGCGTATCCTCGCCAGGCTCAAAATTCGCAACCTTGAAAGTCGCCGTATAACTGGGAATATTGATCTGCGTCTTACTCAATGTCTTCCAGTCGCCGTTCTCGCTTATCTGCAGCAGAACATCCTTATTGCCACTCTCCGAAACAGGCGTAAACTGCGCCGTCATCTTCAAAACACCTTTCGAAAGCGTATACTGCGTACAAGCGATTGGCCCGAACGCTCTCGACGCATCATGCCCGACCTTGCTCCCGCTGACCTGCCATTCGTCAAACCAGAAGCTGGCGAAATCCCTCTTGGTCCCCGGATGCGAAACCAGCGCAATCTGTCCGCTGAACCCCTCAGACGGTATTCGCTCAGCCTTCACAACGACAACCTCACCGCTCGCATCATCACTCGCAGTCAGTTCGATCGAATACCCCGAATCGGTAGGCTTTGCTGACAGCTTCAGCACAATATCCTTAAGCGATGCCAGACTTCCTTCGCTTTCAGCTATCAGACAGGCACTCTTATCAACGGTTCTCTGTCTGCCTCTGCCTTCCCATTTCGCCTCGCTGAGATCGTGAACGAACAGTTTCCCTTCACCGTTGATGCCCGCAAAATACCCGCCGTTCGGTCCGTAACTGTTGTGCACGAACGCTGCCGAACGATGGTCGATCCCGCCGCCCGCAGCGATCAGAAAACCCGCAGCTCCGTCCGCCGCCACGCTGTTCCCGCCTTTAAGCAGCCCAGCCTTGACAGACATCTCAACCGTACCTATCCCCGGCTCAATATAGTACGTCAGCAGATGCAGCGTCCGCATCGCCTCACGTTTACTGGCTTCAACGCATTCGATCCGCCCGTTTGCTACCTGCCAGTCCTGCAGCCGATTAGCCCAGAAGTCCGGCCCGGCCCACACTCGTTCCTGTCCTTCTTTCCAGTCGGCCGTAAAATCAGCCGCACTGACGATCTGTGAAACACAGAATATTAGTGTAATTGCAAAAACATAACGCCTGATTTTCATGTTCACATCCTTTCGAATTGAAAAAAACGCCCGGCCGGTACATTGTAATCTCAATAACCGAACCGGGCTTTTATCGTGAAAATTAAGTTTCTAAGTGACTTCTAGAATTTTATCTTAAGCAATCTTTGTTCTGCTTTGCGCCCTGCCTTGATCCCCGGGAACGAGCGAAAATCACCATCCGCCGGCTCACCAACCATGATCGTATAAGACCCGCTCTCATATACAGGCGGCGACCATCGCGTACCCTTTATCCGAACAGCGTAAACCGCCTCCGAACTGCTCTCGTCAACAACCTTCACAACCGGATCATCCATTCCCGTCACGTCAACCGTCGGCAGATACCCCCACGGCGTCCTGTCATTATTGTCAAACTGGCTGATAGTTATCGGCCAACCCGGATACTGCTCCCCGCCCTCAGACGGATCAGACAACCTCGGCCACATCTCAATCTTGATATCACGCGACTCCCGATTGAATCTGACGATCCCATAACCCGTCGCCCGGTCATAAAGACGCGACGGCTTCAAACCAGTATACGTCGGATTCGACACAGCATATACCGTTATCTTATTGCCGAACCCGTCCTCGAAATCGCCCGTATATCGAGGCTCACCAGGTATCCGGTTCTCACTAGGTGTCTGCGGGTACCACCTCCTCGGCCACACATTCGAAACCGACGGAACGCATACAGCAAACCCTGCGTCACGATACTCATCTATCCCGTACTCGATCGTCGAACCCAGATGCTGATCACCCGCAATATGGAACGCAAGCCCCTTGCGAATCGCCCGCAGCGCCTCGTTCCTGCCCCTCTGAGGCCAGCCGTTCGAATCGAAATCGCTCACCGGCGCATCGTTCGGCGGATACTCTCCTTCGTCCAGAATACGCAGCCGCGGAACCGCAGCATCACTCATCTCGTCCTCCGGCAGCGTCGCCACGTTCGCGAAGATCGTCTGGCTAAGCACACACTTCATTCTCTCCCCATGCGACCAGTCCGTCGCCCAGTCGTTCAAAAACGCCAACTGCCTTTCACCCAGCAGCTTCGCGCCTTCGATATCCGCTTCCTTCTCCGCATCAAAGTCAGGATTCTGCGGCCAGCCGTTATATATCTCCGCCTTAGGCAGCATATCACGCGGTGCCGACTTGAACTTCCGATCCTCGATGATCGCAAAGTCAACCCCGCCGTAAACCATATTCGTATAGTAAACACCGATTCCCTGCTTCACCGGCGTCGGATCGTACGGATCAGGCAGATGGCTCGTCTGCGTCCTCTGCACCATGTTCACCCACACAGGCGGCATCTTGTAACCGCCCGCATCCTGCGCCTTCGCACCCCACGTGCCTTCCGGCGTCGCCTTACCGCCCGCACCCCAGATATTGCCGTGATACACATCATGATCATCCGGGATCGCAACGGAAGGGCGGTCCTTCAGCAGATCCTTATACGCCCATCCATACAGATACCACTTGCGCAGATAATCCACAGCCGCCTTTTCCAGCGGACTCGTCTGGATCCTGTAACCTCCGACTCCCTCGTAAATCTGATCACCGGAAAAGAACAGAACATCCGGATCATGCCACGCAACCGACTTCACGAAATCATTGTTCGGAAACCCCAGGTCGTTATTACCAGTAAACCCTGCCACGACCAGATTTTCCTTGTCCTTCGGATTCTCCCGAACCTCACCCTCGAAATAAACTTCCTTCTCCGTGCCGTCCGTCTGCGTAAACGTATAAGCCACCCGGTAGGGCGTGTCCTTCCCGTCGTTCCAGTCTTTGACCTTAAACTCAGCCGTCCTCGAAAGCGGATCCATCTCAGCCTCCGCTACCGTCTGCCACCCCAGCAGCCCCTTCGTCTGCAATCCCACCTCCTGCGATTCACCCTCCCCGATCGGCGCCATCTGAGCAGTCAGGTTCAAAACGTTCTCGCTAAGCGTATACTGACTCCACAAGATCGGCCCCCACGCACGCTGCGGATATGAATCAACCTTCGTCCCCGCAACTTTCCAGTCTGCAAACCAGAACAGCACATTACCGCCTCGCCCCGTACCCTGACGAAATCCCCAATTCCCGTTGTCGATCGTCGGACGCTTCTCCGGCATGTCCTTTACCTTGCCGTTAGAACATACCAGTGCAACCCCGCCGTGCAGCCAGTCCGCAGCCACGTCATCACGCTTGGCCTGCGAAAGCTGCTTACCATCCTTATCCGTCGCCGTCAGCGTAACCTCATAAGCATCCTCGCTCACCGGGGTCGCTTCAAGTGTAAGCGTTATATCCTGGAAGGGCGGCTCAATTTTTTTCACCGTTTCATCATACCTGCCCACGAACAGCCTGCCGCCCGTGTACATGCCCACACGAAAACCGTCACCCCGCACCGCGCTGTCGCGATAATCGTCAAATTCGCCTTGTATGCCCGTCTTGAAGCCGACATATCCTTCCGTCAGCTTCTTGCCGTCCTCGTTAAGCCGCCCGATCGTCACCGACATCTTCAGATCGCCGGGCCGCGAATCCACATGCCGCGTCAGCAAAAATACGTTCCGATCACCGCCGCTCTGAACACATTCGATCCGCCCGTTCGCAACACCCCAGTCCTGCATCGGGTTCGACCAGTACACCGGCCCAAGCCACGTCCGCTCCACACTATCATCGAAATCACTGGCAAAAGGTGTAACCCTCGCCGCCTGCCCGAAAGTGATCCCGGCACATACAAACGCTGTTATCACAAAAAGAATTGCACCACGTTTCATACTCAGCTCTCCTTAGCCAGAAGAAATCTCAAATTGACCTACCCGCAAAACATATTCAGCAAAGCCAAATCTATGTTTTGAAATGGCTTCTAAGGCAAGGCTCAAAACTATCTTAAAACTCTCTTAGAAATTAACCTTAGGCGCCTGCCGCTCTGCCTCGTTTTCGATCTCGAAATAGTCCCGCTTCTTGAAGTTGAACATGCCCGCGATGATATTCGAAGGGAACATCTCGATCTTGTTATTAAAGAACATCGCCTGGTCATTATAGCCCTGGCGCGCAAAAGCGATCTTGTTCTCCGTGCTCGTCAGCGTTTCCTGCAGCGAAAGGAAGTTCTGATTCGCCTTCAGATCCGGGTAATTCTCCACAACCAGCATGAACTTGCTCAAAGCGTCGTTCAACTGTCCCTCAGCCTTGCTCGCCTCGGACACGTTGTTTGCGCCCATGGCCTTGCTCCTCGCCTCCGTGATCGCCTCGAACGTCTCACGCTCGTGCTTCATGTAGCCCTTAGCCGTCTCCACCAGGTTCGGTATCAGATCGTGCCTTCTCTTCAACTGCACATCGATCTGCGACCACGCGTTGTCCACCTGGTTCCTCAGCCGCACAAGCGAGTTGTACGCCGCGATCAGGAAGATGATCAGAAGAACTACTACGCCGCCGATAATAAGCCATGGTAACATTCGAACTCTCCTTAAATAGGCACCTTAGTGCATGTTTTTGCCGCTATTTTTCAGCAAAATAACAAATTTTTTCTAGAAGCGGTTTCGAAACTGCTTCTACATCTTCGTGCCGAACTTGAACACCGTCTTTTCTTTATACACCTCACCAGGCCGGATGACCGTAGAAGGAAACTCCTCATGATTAACCGAATCCGGATAATGCTGCGTCTCCAGGCAAAACGCCGACCTCGGCCCATACGCCGCGCCTCCCTTGCCCTTCACCGACCCGTCCAGAAATTCCGCCGTATAAAGCTGCATCCCCGGCTGCGTCGTATAAACCCTCATCGTCCTCCCCGAGCCCGGCTCATATACCTCCGCAACCAGCCCCATCTCACCCGGCGCCTTGTTCAGTACCACATTATGATCGTACCCGCCGATCGCATCGATCCTCTCCCCGATCTTGTGCGGCGAAGTGAAGTCCAGCGCCGTCCCGTTCACAGGCTTCACCTTACCCGTAGGCACATTGTCCTCATCCAGCTCCGTATACATATTCGCATGCATCACCAACTGATGCCCGCAAATATCCCCCGCATCGTGTCCCGCCAGGTTCCAGTATGTATGGTTCGTCATATTCACCGGCGTCGCCTTGTCCGTCCTGCCCTCATACGCGACCACCAGCTCATTCTCGTTGTTAAGCGTATAAGTAACGCTCACCGTCAAATTCCCCGGATACCCCTCTTCTCCGTCTGCACTCGTATACTCAAACCGCACCGACGCTTCATTTTCCTTGGTGACCTCTTCCGCATCCCACACGACCTTGTCAAAACCCTTGATCCCGCCATGCAAATGGTTCGGCCCGTTGTTAACCGCCAGCTCGTACTCCTGCCCCTCCAGCGTAAACTTGCCCTTCGCTATCCGATTCGCAACCCTGCCGACCGTCGCCCCAAAATACGGCCCGTTCTGCTCCATCCACCCCTCCAGCGTATCAAACCCCAGCGTCACATCCGCCCCCTTGCCGTCCCTGTCCGGCGTCTCAACCGATACCAGTATCGCCCCGTAATTCGTCACCTGAGCAGCAACGCCGTTCTCATTCTCCATCCGGAAAAGATAAATGTCCTCGCCGTCCCTGGTCTTGCCGTATATCTGTTTATTTACGATCATCGTATTTCCTTCCTCGTCTGTTGACGCATCAGATTCGCATTCGTTACAGAACATATCACGCAAAAGTTTAACCACCCGGTGCTCCTGATCGAACGAAACAAGAGATATGATATCGCGCAGCTCCCCCCGGTCAAACCATAAACCATGCCCGGCAGGGCACTTATCGATCAATAGCCTGCCTTTACCCTCCGCCTCGTCACCCACAAATATCTTCAGCATCTTTTTCAGGCAGATAGGGCACCTGCGATGCTTTTCCTTCACCTTTTTAGCCTGGCTGAACGAGTCCAGCAGCTTCTTCGCCTTTCCGCCGTCATCCAGCAGCATCTCCAGCTCCCCCGCATCCAGCCAGATCCCGCTGCACTCCCCGCAATAATCTATCTCGACCTCGTCGAGCTCCAGAGTGATCATGGCCTCTTTGCAAACCGGACAATCCATTGTTGAAATCTCCCTACACAGTTTTCATTTCACCGCATACGCAATGCCCCGATCCCACGATCCAGCCTCATCTCAACTTGGACCCGCGTGCCGGCGTCTGGAGATTATAGTCCGTATTTGAACACTTAGCAAGCGCGATCCGGAAATTCACCCCAGCCCCTCTCAAACCCTCCAGACCGTCTCTCGCAAATCCCCGCCGGCCATTCATAACCGGTTTTACCAAAGTGTTTTATGCCGTTATTGTACTTGACACGACGCTTATTACTGCACTATCATAACGCAAATTGACGTAATTATCTGACAGTTTTGACATTGAACCCTAACGACGTCGGCCTGTGCAGCCGGCTCAGCCATGATTTGCGGAATGCACAATGATTACTGACTGCCATACACATATTGCCAATCCGACCAACAAAGCTGAGATCGAGGGCCATCTCGAAGCCTGCTCCAGCGCTGATGCCTGCATCGTACTCGGCTCCGTCGAAAACTCCATCCCAGATTACAACAAGCAGCTCGGCGAATACTGCAAATCTCACAAGAAAATGACCGGCTTCGGCGTTATAAATCCCGTCGAGGACCCCGTCAAAAGCCGTGCCGTCAAAAACCGGATCCGCGACGCCGGCCTCGCCGGCATTGTCCTCTACTGCTCAGAGCACCGATTTCACCCCGCACACAGCAGGGCGATGCGACTCTACGAAGCAGCCGAAAAACTAAACCTCCCCGTATTCTTCCACAACTCCGCGCCTTACAGCTCCGGCGCGATCATGGATTACGGCCGAACCTTCCTACTCGATGAGATCGCACGCCGCTTCCCATCCCTAAAGATCATCATCGGCGGCATGGGAGTACCCTTCGCAAGCGAAACAATCTGCATGATAAGCAAACACGACAACGTCTTTGCCGACCTCACCTTCCGCCCCAACCGAGTCTGGGAGGTCTACAACCTCGTCGTGACTGCATACGAAGCCGACGTAATGGACAAACTGCTCTTCGGAAGCGGCTATCCATTGTCCGGCGTCAACGAGTGTGTCGAAACGCTGCTCGGATTCAACAGGCTAATGGCCGACACGCATCTGCCCGTCGTCCCAAGACAGGAACTGCGAAACATCATCGAACGCGATGCCTTCGCGCTCCTCGGCCTGTAGATCCCCGACAGCCTGAAAATTCGGAGATAACATGCCTGAACTGCTCGAAGAACAGAGAGAGACGTGGGGAACGCGCGGCGGATTCATTCTCGCCGCAATTGGCTCAGCCGTGGGCCTCGGTAACCTCTGGGCGTTCCCATACAAACTGTACGCGCACGGCGGCGGGGCGTTCCTCATTCCATACATTCTCGCCATGTTCTGCATAGGCTTACCCCTGCTCATCCTCGAATTCAGCCTCGGCCACTTCACCCAGCGCGCCGCCCCAGACGCATTCAGACGCTGCAACAAAAAACTCGAATTCGTCGGCTGGTGGGCCATCATCCTCGGCTTTGTCATCGTCATCTACTACCCCACAATCCTCGCCTACTGCTTCAGCTTCATGTGGTACAGCCTCCAGTCCATCTTCACAGGCCAACCCCTCCCCTGGGCAGGCGAAGGCGTAGAAGGCGTCGCACAGGCCAAAACATTCTTCTTCGATACATACCTCTCACACCAGACCGGCACTTCCCTCGGATCCATCCAGTGGCACATCGTCGGCCCGCTCCTGCTCGCATGGACTGCTATGTACCTCTGCATCTTCAAGGGCGTCAACCTTGTCGGTAAGATCGTCTGGCTCACCGTACCCCTTCCGTTCCTCATGCTCGTCGTCCTAACCGTCCGAGGCCTCACACTCGAAGGCAGCATGAAGGGCCTCGTCTACTACCTCGACCCCGTCTGGTCCGAACTCGCCAAACCAACCACCTGGCGCTTCGCTTTCGGCCAGGTATTCTTCTCCCTCAGCCTCGCCTTCGGCGTCATGATCACCTACTCCAGCTTCCTCCACCGCAAGTCCGACATAAACAACAACGCCGCAATAATCACCCTCAGCGATTTCGGCACAAGCTTCGTAGGCGGCATCGCCATCTTCGCCACCCTCGGCGGCATGGCCTTCGCAACCGCCCAGGCAGGCGACCCCGTCGCAGTCGATAATCTCGTCGACAAGGGCCCGGGCCTCGCGTTCGTCGCCTTTCCATATGCCCTCGCTCAGCTCCCCGGCGCAGCCTGGTGGAGCCTCATCTTCTTCCTAACCCTCGTCACTCTCGGCATAGACTCAGCTTTCTCCATCACCGAATCCGTCCTCGCCGGCATCGTCGACAAGACCGGCTGGAAGCGCAGTACCGTCCTCCCCATCATGTCCGCAATAGGCCTCGTCTTCGGCCTGATCTTCGTCACCAACGGCGGCCTCAACTGGCTCGGCGCTGTCGATGGCTTCGTCAACGGCACATGGGGCATCGCATTCCTCGGCCTCCTCGAAGCACTCGTACTCGGCTGGCTCTACAAAATAGAAAACCTCCGCACCCACGCAAACGAACGCTCAGACTGGTACCTCGGCCGCTGGTGGAACCACTCCATCAGAATCGTCATCCCCCTCATCCTCGGCACGCTCTTCTTCTGGTCCCTCAACGATGACCTCACAGCAGGCGGCTTCGTCAAGACCGCCGAAGGCGCACCCAACTGGCCCAACATCTTCGGCCTCGCCCTAATCATCACTGCGCCCATCCTTGCCGTCGTAATGAGCAGCATAAAAACGAAAGACGGCTCACGCAAGGGCTTCCGCCCCCAGCAGGTCGAATTCAAATACCCGCCCACCCGCTCAGGCAAACTCGCCGGCCTCGCCTCCTTCGCCCTCGTCGCAGCCAGCGCTGTAATAGCATACTTCAGCCTGCGCAGCCGCGGCCTCGCCGCAATGGGCATAGAACAAAGGCTCCTCACACCCTTCGTACTCGCCGCCGCCGTAGTCGCCGTCACCACCTGGGTCATGATCAAAAACGACAACAACTACGAAACACCATCCAGGTTCGTCCGCCTCGCAGGCATCATCGCAACCCTCGAACTAAGTGCCTACATCGCCGCCGTACTCATACACCACACCTCCGACGCAAAAACCGCCCACGTCATCCGCCCCGACCACGACACCCTGACCAACACCTCCTACGTAATCCTCTCCGCCGCCATCCTCATAATAGTAACAGGCCTCGGCTGGTGCTTCTACAAAGCAATAACCGTAAACACAGACGAAAACGAAACCAGTACAGAATGACAATCGCATGTTGATTGCTAGCGCAGATAAACTCACTAACCGTTACGATTCCGCCACCACCGGCTATGACGTTACCTGCACCTACGACGACGCGGGCAACACCACCACCGACCAGAACGGCTACCAGTACACCTACGACTACGAAAACCGCATCAGCCAGATCAAGGACGCCTCCGATTCGCTCGTGGCCAGCTTCAACTACGACGCACTCGGCCAGCGTATCCGCAAGGTCGACCACAAAACGACCGCGAACACCCGCATCTACTACTACAACGACAACTGGCAGGTGCTGACCGAATACGACGGCAGCGACACCTTCAAGCGGTACAGGAAGGCATTTGCGAAGCTGCTTTTGAATTTGCGGCCGGAATTTTTTTTCGGCTGGCAAGGCGTGCAAAATTGGCAATAGCCGTAACTATGGCCGATTTTGCACAACACAGCCAGACGGAAAAAGGGCCGCCGCAAAGCAAAATGAGTTTCAAAATGACTTCCCGGTCTACGGCAACTACATCGACGAGCCTCTCATGACCAGCGACACCGCCACGGACCTGTACTACGCCCACGACCACCTCTACAGCACCGCCGCCCTGATCGACACCGCAGGCAACGTCGTCGAACGCTACGAATACAACGCATAGGCAAAGTCACCGTCTACAACGCCGACTACACGCAGAGCTGGCAAAAACCGCAAACCGCAAATCCGTACTTGTACACAGGCCGACGCCTGGATATACTTGACGACGGCTCTTTAAAATTACAATACTCTCGCCACCGTTACTACGACCCCGAAACCGGGCGATTCCTGCAGAAGGATCCGTTGGGGATTGTACCTTCTAGTAGTAAATATAATCCATTTGAAGCCCTTCAGCAGTATTCCAATGGCGTTGGCTTGCAAGTGTACGTCAATAGCGAACCTGTTAATAGCTTAGACCCCTTGGGACTTGTAATCAAGAGCTACAAGCAAGGGGTCCACGTAGGCCTCTTACTCGATGGTACGGATGTTGATTTTGGGCCCAAAGGTGGTAAAGGCGGGCTTTTACCTCAACCTGGAGAGTGCCCTTATATGCACAACAACTTGCCAGGAAGTTCGCCTATGGTACCAACGAAAACGTTTTCTATTGACAAGACAGGGATCATGGAAATGCCGGGTAAAAAGATTAAACAATTTTCATGTGTAACAGAGGCAGAAGCCAAAACCTGCATCATGGCTTGGTGCGCCGATTTTAATAAAAAGAACTATTGTGGTATACATCCAAACTGCAGAACCTTTAACGAAACAGCCACATCAATTGTTGCTTGAAATAGGTGATAAGGGAAGAAATCTATGCGATTTTTACTAATTATTTTGTCATTTGCACTGGCAGGTGGTTGTGTTGCAGAGCAATATCAAATGGAACGGCTTGGTTTAAGCGACAATGGACTGGAAATCCACTCCGATGACACTGGCGTTTATCTTCAAGCGGATGATCGATCTTTACTACTTGAGAACGCAGTTGATGGGGTTGTCCTACCATATACCTATACTTTTGATGACACTGCAAATGAGTTGGTAGTTTTAATCAGTAAGCTTAGCGAGCCCCCGAATGTAATTATTATAGACACCAAGGCTTTTTCGATAATAAAATCATTCAGCATTTGGCCGACCTGTTGCACCGAGAATCATTCCTGGCCCGCTCCCTGGCAGGCAGAAATAGCGTATGACTCGAAGCTGGGGCAACTGGCAATTGTTGCTGACATACATGAAAGTACTTGTATAAATAATTCCGGCTTTGAGGCCGATGATATTCGCTTGCATGGTGTCCGTGTGTTAATGCTTTATGATGTGTCAACAGCTCGCCAGATAGACATGCAGCCTTTATATACCGCAGAAGATAAATACTGGCTCGCCAGTAGCTACGGGGTCATGTTTGCCTCAGGTAACACTGCTATCATAGTTAGTGGCAGCTATGGGGAGCAGAACATTCTCTCTGAATGCCTCGGGCCACATTTTCTTACGACCAAGGGAGTGGTATTGGCCTACAGAGTGAACGCGCTTGGTTTGGATGAGGAGGCAGTCTATTATGACCTGCCAGCTTCAGTTTTACAAAAAGAGTTGGATTGGCTCTACAGCCCAGCAGGTATTTCTTATCTAAACGAAAATGGTGTCGAAAAGATATAGCTACCAAGGTCGACCACATCACGACCGCGAACACCCGCATCTACTACTACAACGACAACTGGCAGGTGCTGGCTGAATACGACGGCAGCGACAGCTTCAAACGGTATTACGTCTACGGCAACTACATCGACGAGCCTCTCATGACCAGCGACTCCACCACGGACCTCTACTACGCCCACGACCACCTCTACAGCACCGCCGCCCTGATCGACACCGCAGGCAACATCGTCGACGCTACGAATACAAGTGTAGCTTCAACCCACCCGCCCCCGCTTAACGCTCATCAACTCCCGCGACAGCGCCTCATGTATCCGCCCGTTCGTCGCCACCGTCTCGAAAGGCCGACCCTCCTCACCGCCCGCAAAATCACTGACAACCCCGCCCGCTACCCGAGCTCATGTCATCCCGATTTCATGAACTTTTCTATTGCTTTCGGGTTGTCTCTGTTCTGGAAGGCATGCAGAGCGGGATCGTTTGTTTTTTTCATTCTTTTTTCGAGTAGTTCGCGCATTGCCCGTATTTCGGCCTGATAGCTTATGTCTTCAATCAGGTTGTTCCTGCCGTCGGGGTCGTTTTTAAAGTCGTAAAATTCCTCAAGCACGCGGTTCTCGAACAGCTCCACGCGGTCGGCGATCTTGGAGTTGGATTTTGCCGCTCGCTTCATAGCTTTGAATGTTAGACCGCTTGTTGAGTCCATCCTCATAGGGCCTGTTCTTTTTGCCCATGGGTTGAAGATATATCCAAAGCGTTTGCTTTGTATCGCACGCATGTCATATCGCCGACCGGCAAAAGTTTTGTGATATTCGGTGAAGACATATTTGCGTTCGGGCTGTTTCACACCATGGAGCAGAGGCATAAAGCTTGAGCCGTCCATGTCCGTGACGTCTTTGATTCCCGCTGCTTCGAGGATCGTCGGCATGTAGTCAATGCCGGAGATCATGTGCTGTGAATCTATGGTTCCAGGTTTTACTTTACCCGGCCATCTCACGATCCATGGAGTTTTTGTGCTTGTCAGGTAGCAGTTTGATTTTGCGAAGGGGGCGGATATACCGTTGTCGCTGAGGAACATTACCAGTGTGTTCTCAGCGAGTCCGGTTTCTTCAAGTGCCTTCAGAACCGCGCCTATGGACTGGTCGCACCGATGTACAGATGTGAAATACTGGGCGATTTCTTTTCTCACATCAGGCAGATCGGGCAGAAAACCGGGTACCGTCACTTCTTCGGGTTTGATCCAGCGGGTCACTTTTGGCAGATCGTGCCCCCAGGCTCTTTCTTCCTGCTTGCTGCCTGCGAAAGGGCGGTGGGGGTCGTGAGAGTTGGCATTGAGGAAGAAAGGTTTGCCCTGCTTCTTCGAAGATTCGAAAAATTTCTTTGCGTAATTGTAATACTTTTCTGGCGATCTGCCGATGCCTGCGCCCGAAGCGAGTTCAGCCTCGGTGATGTAATAGTCCCAGGCGTATTTGTGTTTGGGTCTCATGTGTCTCTCTTTGCCGAGCACGCCGTTGATGTATCCCGCTTTGCTCAGTATTTCACCGAGGGTCGGGAGGTCTTCATTGATGGGCTCGAACCCTTTTGCGCCATTTGTGTGGGGATATCGACCAGTCATGATTGACTGACGGCACGGCTGACAGACGGCGATGTTTACATGGGCATTCGTGAACTTCACACCATCGGCCCCAAGGCGGTCGATATTGGGAGTTATATCGGGTATCTCGCAGCCAAAGCACCCAACCGAATCATAGTTGAGGTCGTCGGCAGTCAGCAGAAGAAAATTTGTCGGTTTCTCAAAAGATTCCTCTTCCGCTAAGCAGGGGAGCGACATCAAAGGAAGAGCAAAAACCGCCGAGTTGCAGTATTTAATAAAATCGCGTCTTTTCATCATACCAGTCCAAGACAAATTTCTCTTTGAAAAGTTATAGAAGCTGTTTTGAAATGACTTCTAAAATATTATCTCCGGTTTTGAAGTAGCTTCTAACAGTAACTTGCACAAAACAGCCAAAAGTTGCCCGAAGACGCAGCCATAATAATGGTTCTCAGCGTAATAACACAAGTTCTTTCTTAGAACGATCGCCCTAAATCCTCAAGTGTAAAAAACAATTACAAACTCTTGGCATACTAAACGTTTGTGCCATACCTCAACCAACCTGCCCCCGCTTAACGCTCATCAACTCCAGCGACATCACCTCATGTATCCGCCCATTCGTCGCCAGCGTCTCGAAAGGCTGACCCTCCTCACCCCCCGCAAAATCACTGACAACCCCGCCCGCTTCCTTCACGATCAGCACACCCGCCGCAAAATCCTCTCTGTATCTTCCAATTTCCGCTGCCATATGACAATAATGTAGTGTGGCGACTGTTGAATTACGAATTTGTAGGATCAGCCTAAGCCGCAACCCCTTTGCTCTGGCAAAGCTTTACGGCCGTAAGTGGTTGCCAGTAATGATGATATAGTTTTTTTAAGTTTAGTCAATTCTCTGGCACATCGGTTGCTCTTTGATCTATCGCGTCTATTAGGCCGGAGGAAAGTTCAAGGGGTCCGACACCTTCGCTGATAAGGCTGATTGTAAGAGTGTGTGTTGAAATAGGTAAAGGAGTCGGACACCTTTACCTATTATGAGCGTGATTAAAAGTGCATAAAACTAGAACCCTTTGCAGCAAGATGGAAGGTGTGGTTGCGGCGGATCAGTCTCCTGGCCGCATCTGCACCTCCATCAACTCCCGCGACAGAGCCTCATGTATCCGCCCGTTCGTCGCCAGCGTCTCGAAAGGCCGACCCTCCTCTCCGCCCGCAAAATCACTGACAACCCCGCCCGCTTCCTGCACGATCAGCACGCCCGCCGCAACATCATATATCTGCAGGTTCAGCTCCCAGAACCCGTCCAGCCGACCGCATGCCACGTACGACAGATCCATCGCCGCCGACCCGTACCGTCGCACCCCGCGTATTCTCGTCACGATCTCCGCAAAGTACGGCAGATTGTTATGCTCCAGGTTCTGCCTCACGCACGCAAACCCCGTCCCAAGCACACTGTCGATCAGTCGCTCCCGATCCGACACGTGTATCGCCTCACCGTTCAGCGTCGCCCCCTTACCTTTCTCCGCCATAAACAGCTCCCCCAGCACCGGCGCATTAACCGCCCCCAGCACCGTCTCCCCGTCCTTCTCCACAGCCACCGACGTACTGAAGAACGGCTGATCATGCACGAACGAAGTCGTTCCGTCGATCGGATCGATTATCCACCGATACTCCCCGCCCTCATGCTCACCTGTCTCTTCACCGACGATCGCATGATCCGGATACCGCTCCTTGATCTGCCCGACCAGGTACTCCTCCACAGCCACATCCGCCTCGGTCACCAGGTCTTTCTCACTCTTGCGATCCACCTTCACCTCGCCCAGCCGCTGCTTCTGCTCCAAAGCAACCCGCCCAGCCTCGATCATTATATTCTTCAAAAACTCTCGCATATCTTACTCTCGATCAAAACCCAGTTAATCTCGCCGTTAAAATCAGCCGCACGAACGCAACATTGTACCCACCGACCCCGCCGCTAACAAGAACGCATTTCGCCAGATCAATACCGCTGCCCAGCCGGAACACATCACCTAAGATCACCCTTACATCCTCTCAGAACCTACCGATTTTGCTATTGCTATGCCACAATAATGTAGCGTGGTCCGGTCTATGTTACAAAATTGTAGGGCCATTCCAGGTCACGGCCACCTTACCCGGTCAATGTTTCTCGACTGTAAGTCCTTTTCAATAAGCATGATACATTTATTAAAAATTTTTCTTCAAATCTCTGGCACATCAATTGCATTTATCCATCGCGTCTACAGGCCTGTAAAGTGACGCTATTTATCTGCAGCACCACAATTTTTTAAGGAGAACGAAAAATGGTTAGGACAATTGGTTTTAGCATCTTAGCATTGGCGCTTGTCGGCATAGTTCCGTCGACCGTCCAGGCCGCGGACGACGAGCTGGGATTTGACGTCACTGGCGGATTCTTCAGCAAGTATGTCTGGCGGGGTCAACTGATAACCGACGACTACGTCTTTCAGCCGGACATCAGCGTCAGTTACAAAGGTTTCACCGGCGGGGTATGGGGCAATCTCGAACTGACTGACTACAGCGACAACGAAGGCGAATTCACAGAAGTGGATTACTACTTCGACTATTCAGCCGCCACCGGCATTGACGGCGTGGGCTTCTCAGTCGGTGCGATCCATTACGATTTCCCCTCCGGCGGAGGCATCGAAGGCACCACCGAACTTTACTGGGGCCTGGATTTTGACGCACCCCTTGATCCGTACATCGTCGTCTATCACGATATCGACGAGGTCAGCGGCACATACGCAACTGCGGGCGTTTCCAAATCTTTCGCAAACTTCATCGAAGGCATCGATATGGAAGTCGGCGCCTCTATCGGCTGGGGCTCCAGCGAATACAACGAGGGCTACTGGGGCGTTTCCGAATCGGGCTTCAACGACCTGACCGTCTCAGCCGCCTGGCCGACCGCTCTCGGCGAAACCGGCTGGACCTTCACCCCGAGCATCAGCTACGTGACTCTCGTCGACAACGATCTCAGGGATTCCGACGCCTTCGGAACCGCCAGCGATCATTTCTATACGGGCCTGAGCTTGTCCACCAGCTTTTAAAAAGTCCGTTAACTATAACAAAAAGGGCAGAGCAAATAGATTAACAAGAATTTTCTCGAGTGCCTGTTGATTCGGACCGGAGCACCTCCCTCCGGTCCGTCTCACAGGTTTGCATTCGTAAACAATACTACAAGGAAAGGAAAAATGGTGAAAAAGAAAGTCTCAAAGCAAATACCCATCCTCGCTGCGGTTATGCTTTGCAGTGCAGGTACGGTCCAGGCAGCCGAATCGCAGGCCCAGAGCATCGCCGACCTGAAAGTCGGCCTCGACACGGTTTGGGTGCTCCTTGGCGCCTTTCTCGTGTTCTTCATGCAGGCAGGCTTCGGTATGGTCGAAGCCGGCTTCATTCGCGCAAAGAACACCTGCAACATATTGACCAAAAACTTCCTGGACTTCTGCATGGCTTCAATTGGCTTTTTCATCATTGGTTACGCACTGATGTTCGGCGACGGAAACGGTTTCTCAGGCCTCAAGGGCTTCATGCTCGTAGGTGCCCAAAGCGGTGCCGATGTGCCGCTATTCGCCTTCTGGCTCTTCCAGGCAGCATTCTGCGGAGCAGCCGCAACCATCGTAGCAGGCGGCATGGCCGAACGAATGAAATTCACCGCATATCTTGTATATTCCTTTATCATTTCTGCCCTGGTCTATCCCATCGTTGGCCATTGGGTGTGGGGCGGCGGCTGGCTGGCCCAGATGGGATTCGCCGACTTCGCCGGTTCCGCCGTTGTCCACACCACCGGTGGAGTCGCTGCCCTGGTCGGTACCATACTACTCAAACCGCGAAACGGAAAATACGGAGCCGACGGAAAGCCAAAGGTCATCTATGCCCACAGCATTCCGCTCGCCGCTCTTGGCGTTTTCATCCTCTGGTTCGGCTGGTTCGGCTTCAATTGTGCTTCGACCCTCGCAGTTGGTGACGGCTCCCTCATCGGTCGCGTCGCCATTAATACCAACCTCGCCGCCGCAATGGGCGGGGTCATCTCCATGGTCACCGTATGGAAACGCTTCGGCAAGCCCGACCTCTCCATGGCCATGAACGGAGCTCTCGCCGGTCTCGTCTCCGTAACCGCACCCTGTGCTTATATCGAACCCTGGGCCGCAATGGTCATAGGCGGAATAGGCGGCTGGATCGTCGTACGCGGCGTCGAACTGCTCGACCGGTTCATGGTAGACGACCCTGTAGGCGCGTTCCCCGTGCACGGCCTCTGCGGCATCTGGGGCACCCTGGCTGTCGGCATATTCGGCAAATCCGCTCTCGGACTCGCCAAAAACGGCCTGGCCTACGGCGGAAGCCCTGCACAGCTCCTGATACAGGCCGCCGGCGTCGCTGCCGTAGCCGTCTTCGTACTCGTCTCGATGGGACTCGTCTTCAAGCTAATAGACGTAACCATCGGCCTCAGGGTCAACGATAAGCACGAACTCGAGGGCCTCGACATTGCCGAACACGGCATGGAATCCTACGGCGGCTTCCAGATATTCAGCAGCGCCTGACCTAAACTGAACCAGACATGATATAAAAAGGGGCGGCCGATCCAACTCAGCCGCCCCTTATCCAATTCACTCAGATCAAGCCTGCTTTCGCAAACCCAACCACCCACACCACCGACGACATCACCCAGGATGCCCCGAAAACCGCAAATCCGTACTTGTATACAGACGATACCTGTATATACTAGACGGCGGCTCTTCGAAATCTTTTAATTAGGTGTGACGTTTACTTGCGGCTTTGCTGATTTTCGAGAGCAAAATGTTACGTGATAGCAGTATCAGCAACAGTCGCACTTATTGAAGCTGTAAGCAGATGGGCCCCATTTCTCTGGATGTAATTTATTGGAGCAGCAAGTGGATAGTGACAAAGTATACAAGAAACTGTTTCCGAAAAGATTTGTAAATATGAAATTGTATGCGACTATCTTGTTGATAGTTGGGTGTTTACTTAACCCGATAATAAAAGAAGTTTCTTATTTTATTGTCGGATATTCGCTCGCTGTCATTGGCATATTTTTGAGACTAGAAAAAATTATAAAAAGCAATATTGTGGCGACCCCTGTGACAAAATTATTTAACGACAAAATGCAGTTAATAGATGATAAAAAAGGCTGGGAGATAAAAGCCAAAAAACACAGTGGCGCGGTAAGGCGACTTGACTTAGACGGCGAGAGCATCTTTGTCTTTACTCCGGGAATAGTTGTTGGCAGAGAAAAAACGGAGCAAAGCGAAACGGGTGAATTGAAGGAGTCCAGTTGAAGTTGTTGTCAAGATTTCAGTGCTGACCAAGGATAATATGGAATTAACAAATCTCCAGACACATGTAGGGCTGGTCGGTCGCGATAGCTTAGTTGACCAGGTTAGAAACTACCTTACCAAGCGATTCATGGAACAGCATAAACTGAACCCTATCCCGTCAGTCATTCAGTCACTCAAAGATTTGCAGGTTAACAGAGAATCCTCATACAGCCACGCTTTGAGAACGGCTGAGTTTAACCTTGACGGAAAAAAGAAGGCATGCGGCCATCTTGGCGCGTCTGTCAGGAACCCCGGACATAGAAAGTTATTTTGATGAAGGTTCAAGGGAAGATAACTTGGATTAAATTGGGTTCTTTCTGAGTATTTTTAACAGTAACTTGTACAGGTTATCGTGTCGATGGTTAAATCTAAATTCACATTCTTTCAGGTGCAGAGCAAAGGTACCTTTGCTGATTCCTCGAAACTTGTTGAGCCGACCTTTGGCAATCGCCCAGAAGTTCTCAATTCCGTTAATGTGATTGTGGCCTTCAGCAAATTCGTTTTCACCATGTTTGACGCGATAGTGCTTCTTGTAGCCAAAGTCAACCAGGCCGTCATAGGTTTTGAAACCATCGGTGTACACGATCGAATCCTTATCAACCTTTTGCTTTATAATGGGCATCAGCGTGCTTTTAGAGCAGTTTCTGACCACCTGCGTGTAGACCTTGCCGCCGCGTTTGATCAGGCCGAAGACAATGTGCTTGCCCTTAGCACCACGGCCTCGAACGCCACGCACCCTTCGGGCTCCGAAATAGCTTTCGTCGATCTCAATCTCGCCGACGTCAAACGGACTTTGCTGCTGACAGTATTCGGCGATCCGTATTCGAATTTTGTAAAGAATCGTGTTGATGGTCTTTCTCGAAAGACCAGTCAGCTCAGCAATTTTGGTGGCCTCGATATCCAGGGCGAACAGCTTTACGATCTGCCGGAATTTGGCCTCCGAAATTTTTGAACGCTTTTTGTACTTGTTAATCATTGTGGGATAATAACTTAACGCCATCTACAGTCAAGTTATCTTCCCTTGAACCTTGATGAATATCTCTGTGCCTGCTTTACAGATGGAACCACGATTGAAGCATGCACATTGGACAAGGAAAAGACCAAAACGCATATTTTTCTTAATGGCGAAAAGATCGGCCGTAGTGTAAATAAAAAGGGTCAGACACCTTTTATTGCTCGTAAATGCTTTTTTAACAATGATTTACATTTTGGTGTCATGTTTGGGCCCGCTCTGTAGCACCATGGTTGAAGCCCACCTGTACATCCCAAACGAAAGATCATCACAAAACATCAGCCAACCAAATCAACGTCCCAACAACCCCGACCATCTACCGCACACACCAGCCGCATAATTTCATAGTCCGCCGTGTAAATAAAAAGGGTCAGACACCTTTTTATTGCTCGTAAATGCTTTCTCATCAATGACTTACATCTTGGTGGCATGTTTGGGCCCGCTCTGCAGCACCATGGTTGAAGCCCACCTGTACATCCCAAACTGTCAAGCCCGAACAAAAGATCATCACAAAACTTCAGCCAACCAACTCAACGTCCCAACACCACGACCATTTCCCGCACCCACCAGCCGCATAATATTTATAAAAAAGTCCGCCGAGAATGGACCCTACGGCAAGTACGTCGGAGGCGCGGCTGTTAAATTCTGCCCCGGCCCAACCACCAAAACAACTCACCAACACAGCCGAACGGAAAAAGGACCCCCGAAAGACAAATCTGAGTTTTGAAACAGTTTCTTAATACTGCGACAGCACAGTTGAATGTTCCACATTGTTCCGTGATGAACCCAAAAAAAGGCGGGGCTCCAAAGAGACCCACCTTGTAAATTCGCCGGCTTTTACTTAAAGCCTTCGATATCATTCTCAACGTATTTCTTTGTGCACGCCTTGTCCAGGTCAATACCGTTTATATTGGCCAGTGTGCAAAGCCATGCTAATACGTCTGCGAATTCTTCCTGCTTGTTTTCAAAGTCATCCTCTGCAAGCGCGGTTGCAAGCTCGCCCACTTCCTCAACGAACCACATGAAAGTGGCCGGCGTTCCGCGCTCCAGGTCTCGTTGCTCGTACTTGTTGCTGATCCATTCCTGAAACTGCTTTATTTCCATATCTTCTCAGCTTAGCCCTTAAGAAGATCAGAAAGCTTAGCACTGCCGAAGATTTCCTTAACCTGCTCTGTAGCATTTCTGCATACTTCTTCCATCTTGATGCTGAAAGGAGCGTTGTTTGTCTGTTCTGCAAGGTGCAGGTGGCTGATCATCGGGCCGTCAACGGCTTCAATGATCTGCAGCAGCGTGATTTCCTCAGCAGGGCGTGCCAGGAAGAAACCGCCGCGTGGGCCTCTCTTACTTCTCAGTACGTTTGCACGTACAAGCTGCTGGAGGATCTTCAGCAGGTATTCCAGCGGAATGTCATATTCCTTAGAAACTCTTGCAGCCAATACTGCGCCGTCTTTGTAATTCTGGGCGATGTAGCCCACAGCTACCAGTGCGTAACCTGTCGATCTGCTAATCTTCATTTGTCATCTCCGTATTAAAGTTATAAAAATGCTTGATCGCCTATTTGAGTACATGCTTTTTAAGTTCATTAAGAGCGGGTTAAGTTGTAATTCAACCCGACCTCTCTGTGCTCTTTATGTCTTCATACTCTATTTACTGTTAAAAGTTCACAATACGCAAGAGAAATTGCCGAAAAAAAGCAAAATAAATCATAAAATAGCTTTCTTATTCTTTTCGGCTTATACTATTAGGCATGCAAGAGTCACTAATGTACTTAGGGCGGTATTATCCAAAATTGTCAGGTACTTGCAAGAGATATTTGCTCGAAATACAAAAAAACTTTTGGCATACGGTATCGTCCTTATTATCTAGTAGTAGTAAGTATCACTTGACAATTCCCATATTTCAATTTCGCCAACAAAACCCAACTCAAGCAGCAAAAACTTCGTTTTTTGCCTAGAAATCGGGAATTCTGCCTGGTTTTTTGAATTTAAAAGTTTACAGCTTCTCACATCATTCACGCTGGCAGCAGAATCCCTGGATCGGAAAATTGAGATGAATCATGTGCGGACAGGCATTTCGGCAGTGGGTGCGGCAGTCATAATATTGCAGTTTTCGGGCCTAAACTGCCGACTGAGATAACGTACTGCTTGACATTTGTCTTGCGGTGGGCTATCTTCACGAGAATTAATGTGCCGTATAATGGAGTGCAAAATGGAACAATCAAGCCCGAAAATTGCTGTTCAGTACGTTGGTGATGTGGTTCTTGTGGTGCCGACTGATGAGAAGTTGTTGGAAGAGCCCGACATACAGGCCCTGGAAGACTCTATACTGCCGCTGGTCGAGGACGGCACAGGGGTGGAGCTGGTGATCAGTTTCGAGAATGTGAAATTTCTCAGCAGTGCGGTTCTGGGATTGCTAATTCGTTTGAGCAAAAAGGTTTACGAAAACCAGGGCAAGATGCACCTTTGCTGTATCGACCAGAAGATCTACGAGATTTTCAAGATCACCCGGCTGGATAAGGTTTTTGAGATATATGACAGCAGGGACGAGGCTGTTTCTTCGTTCTAAGTGCATTTGCTGCAGATACTTAGATGGGATATTTTCATAGATTTTTGAAAATCGCGCACCGATTTTTCAGTTCATTCCTTTACAGGACGATATCTAGTTATGGAGCCTCATTCAGCCGAACGCAAGAAGATGGTCATACCGAGCACCAACGATGGTGTGCGGTCGGCCTGCCGACGGCTGATCGGCGAGGTCAAAGACGGTAATTTTACCGAGGAAGAGGTGTTCGCGATACACCTGGCTCTGGAAGAGGCGGTGGTCAATGCTGCCGAGCATGGAAACGGGATGGACCCGGATAAGGAAGTGACGATCGAGTGGTCGATCGGGCGTGAGAAATTTGAGATAGATATCTGCGATTGCGGCAGGGGTTTCAAGCCCGATGAGGTGCCGGATCCGCGGTGTGACGAGAATCTTGAAAAGCCCTCCGGCAGGGGGGTTTTGCTGATGAGAGCATACATGGATGTAGTCGAGTTCAACAACTGGGGCAATTGTGTGCACATGGAGAAACACCGGAAGGGCAAGGAAGAATAGAGGAAGGTATTATTTTGCATGGACGGGCCCAGCCGTCGGGAAGGGTATATGGACAGAAGAGCGTTTTTGAAAAGGATTGGCACTGCTTCGGCAGGAGTTGTATTTACAGCGATAGCAGGGGGTTGCGGTGAAGAGCAGATGGCGCAGCCGGTGATAGTCGGCCGGGCCGATTACAGCAGGCCCAAGCTTAGGACGCATGAGGCTGAGCCGGTCGAGCCAACTCCGAAATACTCGCGAAGGCGGGCGTATCCAAGCAACTGGTATCCGGAGAAGGACAAGGAAAAGAAGTGGCGTGCGGTCATTGTTCATCACTCCGCGACGGGGACCGGATGTGCGTCGGTTTTTCATCAGTGGCACAAGTATCAGCTCGGCTGGGACGGCATCGGGTATGACTTTGTGATCGGCAACGGCAGCGGCAGCGGTGACGGCGAGGTAGAGGTCACTTACCGCTGGCGGACACAGGTGACCGGGGCGCATGCCAAGGCGGCGAATAACTGGGCGAACCGGGATGCTATCGGCGTGTGTCTGGTGGGTAATTTTAACGATTCGAGGCCCACGAGCAATCAGCTCAGATCGCTTGCGAAACTTACAGATTTTCTGCAGCGGCGGTACGGTATTTCGGACAGCAATGTATTTGGTCATCGTGATACGCCGAGGCTGGTGAAGGCGACGGATTGTCCGGGCAGACACTTTCCGTGGCGCACATTCCAGAATATGCTGGCTGCGAAATAGCGGGTAGGATTTCCGGGCGATAAAGTGGGTTGGTGCGCATTTTGTGATATTTGCTTTTTAGCTGTTTTGCGTCACTGCAGGTGCGTTTTTTGTTGTTGAAGAGGGGGGTTGGGGCTGTCCTGCGGTTCAATTCTATCATTTTATCAGTCTATCTATTGGTGAATTATGTAGGTGCACAGGGCCGGTTAATGGGGTTGTGACCGTTTTGTGATGCCGTTTTTTGGGGGTCTGGTGCATGGTGAGGAGATATGGGTGAATGTAACCAGCGGGGGATGTTTAAATGGGCCAGTTTTGAAAATCCGTGGGTGATTATAGGGTGGGAAAATGGGTGTTTTTCTCCTTTGGATATGGGGTGAATTACAGGGGTGGACACTTAGTAAGGTAAGACTTTGGGTCAAATCGGCTGATTTCGGGCGATTTTGAGGGGGCAAAAGTAGGGTAAAAACGAGCAAAAGTGGTATATAGGTGGGGTGAAAATGGGGTAAAAGTGGGTGAAAAGCGACAGGCTGTTTCCTACCTGTCAAGTGGGAGATTGGAGAGGGAAAGTTTTCACCAAGAAGGGCACGAAGGAGCACGAAGAAAGGGCTGGAGGGGTGCTTTATCAATAATGATAATCATGATCAATACGGGGTGGGGGTTTGATGTTTTTGCTATGAAGTATCTGGAGTCGGTGTATGTCTTTTTCTTTTTTAGTTTTTGGTGTGTTCGAGTAGTGCGGGAGGGGCTCTGGGCGTTGCTTTGTATTTGCACCGTCAGGGTGTTTTTGGGCGTGCATGCGGACCCGTGATGTTCTCTGGATCCCAAATCAAGTTTGGGATGACACAATGGATGCATAATTATCTCTATTTGGGTAAATGTAGGTTTGGGCTGCCGCAAAATTTAACAGCCGCGCCACGACGTACTTTCCGCTGGGTCCATTCTCGGCGAACTTTTTTTGTTAATATTATGCGGCTAGTGGGTGCGGTGAATGGTCGGATGTGTTTGGACGTTGATTTGGTTGGCTGAAGTTTGGTATGATCTTTTGTTTTGGGCTTGACAGTTTGTGGTGTGCAGGTGGGTTTCAACCATGGGGCCGCTGACGTGGGTTAAGGTGTGCGAGACAGATAAGTCCTTGTTAATAAAGCACTTATGAGCATATTAAAGGTGTCTGACCCTTTTTATTTATTTGACCCTTTTTATTTATTCCGTTCCATATCAGTTTCTTAATTATTTTGACATTTTTAAATCATGATCTAAATCAGTGGTCAGAAAATAAACTCTATTTTTTTCATCATTCTGACGTATGACAACAAATCCATTATAATACATCGGCTTATTGGATGAGAATGTATTGTTAAACTCTTTGCTATATAGAAGTTTGCCAGGCGGCACTATTTCGTTCAATTTTACTGGCAACATGTTTCGATCTATAGGTTCAAATGAATAATCATTTTTTAAGGACAGCATGCCAGCCTGGCTAAGGTCTGCATAGCCTCGAATTATCACCTTAAAATCAGATGGGGCTGGTAAAATATCGCGTTTGCGTTCTGATTCAATAGTAAATTTACAGTTAATTAGCGCATAACCTTTTAGATTTGCGAGACCTTTTAGCAACTCTGAAGTTGACGTGCTCTGCCGAGTTGACGTTTCTTTGCAACCAATAAAAGTGCTACAAATTGCGGCCGCAAATAAAAATCCTAGTATCTTGTGTTTGTAACGTGTCATATACCACCTGTTAAGATATTATAATTTATGCTTTTATCGAAATCTTCTTCTGCTACGCCTCCTAGGTTCCCCGTCAATTTCTGTGGTTGTCGATGCCTTTCCACGTTTCCATTTCACTGTTCGCTCAACTTTGCCTCGAGAAAAGAAAGCTTTTGCCCAACCTAATCGTTGAAACCGGCCATTGATCTCATCTGGCAGGCCAGTAGCTATATCATTCTGTGCGGGGTTAAAATTATACCAGTCTTCCATTTCGATAGAAATATGAAAGCTATACTCGCAAGTAGCTGAATCATACTTTACAGGACCTTCCCCCCATATGCAGTGTCCGCCTAATGCCTTTTGCCAATTTTGAGTTTCAGGATGGCCAGTTCCACGTTCTTCTTGAGAGTAGACCCAGAACTCTTTTGTTTCGCCATCGTGGAGCCGTTCTATATCTGCTTGTGCACCAGCAATTTCTGATTCGAAAGACCGCCTAATTTTCGCATCTTCTTTGATAGCTTTGTTGTATTTAACATGAAGGTCATCACCAGATGCACCTCTGTAATGCCTATAAGCCCTGGCAGCATCAGGCATGAAACCTGTAGCTTCAAGTGTCTTTAGTAATTCGCGAAATATAAACCAGTATAAATAATCTTTCAGCGTGGGTTTTGCACTTGCATCATACTCATAATTATCATCCCAGTTAATATCTGGTCTAGGCCCATTGCCTATTGCATAGTCTTTCAGGCCCAAAAAATCCACTGCGATAGTGGGGATTAACCTCCCATAAGAGTAGGCGAGCAATCCGCCATCATACTGCCCTACAGGATCGAATGAATTACCTAAAATCAATCCAAAAGGTGCAATTCCCAGCGGATCCTTCTGCAGAAATCTGCCGGTTTGGGGGTCGTAGTAGCGGTGGCGGGAGTATTGTAATTTCAAAGAGCCGCCTTCGAGTATATCAAGGCGTCGGCCTGTGTACAAGTACGGATTTGCGGTTTTCGGGGCGTCCTGGGTGATGTCGTCGGCGGTGTAGTATGAGCCGTCGGGGCCGGGCAGGCGGACGGTTGCGGTGCCGTAGACGCTGTATTCGCAGCGTTCGGCGATGGTGCCGTCGGTCCAGTCGATCATTGCGACGGGGCTGTAAAGGTTGTTGTGGATGTAGGCGTGTGTCCGGTCGCCGTTCGCATCGGCCATCAGCAGGGCCTCGTCGACGTAGTTGCCGTAGATGCAGCTTGCCGATTCGCTTTCTGTGCCGGAGTCGACGGTGTACTCCATGAGGACCTGCCAGTTGTCGTTGTAGTAGTAGCGGGTTGTGATTGTGTGGCGGTCTGTGGAGTTTGGGCGGATATTATGGATTTTGTAAAGAGCTTGCTGGATTATAAGGGATTGATGGAGGGGAACAACCTTTTTATTTGCCGAGTCGACGGTTTGTTTGCGGCGAAAAGTGCCACTTTATTAAAGGTGTCACTTTTGCTGCGCAAATGCAATGGCTTCACTGGACTAACTCTTTTGCGTTTTTTGCTCGTTATGTTTTTGGGTTGAATGCGGTAGTCGTATGTTCGATAATGTTTCAGCCATTCGGCCGGGCGTTGACGGTTTGAGGGTGCATTGCTCGGCGGCGTTTGACGCGAACGTCCAGTGCCGTGGACGGCCATTGAAACCCGGTTTTGCCGGGGGGAGTGGTCCGCCCGAGAATTTCTCGGCTGCGTATAGTGATGTGCCCGACTGGGTGGCTGTTTTTGTTGAGATTGCCTGGTGACGGTGATGGCAGTTGGGCCGGGGCAGAATTTAACAGCCACGCCTCCGACGAACTTTCCGTTGGGTCCATTCTCGGCGGGCTATGAAATTATGCGGCTGGTGATTATGGAGCAGGGCTGTTACATGTTTTGGGTTAGCAGGCTTATTTGTGGTGTTTGAGGTTGCCACGTCGCTCCGCTCCTCGCAATGACAAATTTGTACGGGCCTTGTGTTCTTTTGGACCGTCTGAGGCGGATGACATCGGGGGCGGGATGCGCGTTGTGGGTCAGGGGGTTTTTAGCCAGTTTTGGGTCAGGATGGTGAGGTCGTGGAGGTTTACTTTGTTGTCGTTGTTGAGGTCGGCTGGGGGTTGTGCGGGGTTTGAAAGCCAGGCGTCTGCGAAGAGGGTGAGGTCGGGGATGCCTTTTTCGCCGGTGTATTTTTGGGCGACGTCTATGTGCAGGGTGGTTTCGTCGTAGTCGCCTATTGAGTCGGTTACGCCGATGGTGAATGTGTTGGGGTTTGTTTGTGTGTCGGCGTCGGCGGGTGTGCCGGTGAGTTCGCCGGCGGGTGAGACGGTGAGCCAGGCGGGGCCCGAGGCTTTGGTGAAGGTTAGGTTGTCGGGGCCGAGGTCGTCGGCTGCGGTGTCTGCGATGGAGGCGGTGTAGGGCTGGGCCTCGGTTGCGGGTGCGGCGGTTATGGGGTCAGCGGTGAAGTATGGGGCAGCGTTGAAGCCGGGGAGGTAGGGCATGATGTGTTCGGCGGGGATGATCTGTCGGGGGATGTCGGGGTGTTTCCAGGCGACGGAGAGGTGGTCGGCCTGTGTGTCTTCTTTGTGCAGGGCGGAGATGTAGTAGCGTCGGCCTGCGGTGAGGTGGATCGGGTCGGAGGTCTGGGCGGGTTCGAAGGCGTCGTCGAAGTTTTCTGGGGTGGTCAGGCTGGTCACTTCCGCGATGAGGGAGGTGTTTGCGGGGTCCTGGTCGGTGGAGAGGTGGAGCTGGGCAGTGTCGTCGGCGGCGATGTAGAAGGTGTATGGGCCCGTTAGGGGCGGGATTATGTAGCCGTGGATGCGCTGGCCGTAGGAGTCGGCGTAGTTTGAGGGGGCCTGGAACGTGCGGACCGCGCCGTTGCGGATGGGGATGTTGGGGTAGAGGATGTAGCTTGTGAGGTCGTCGACGGATGAGCCGGGCAGACCGGTCCATATTTCGCGGGTGAGGGCGCCGGTGCCGTTGGAGGTGGTGAAATGCCAGATGTCGCCGGTGAGGGTGCCGGTGGGGGTGACGGTGTCTATGCGCCAGAAGTATTGTGTTTCGGGGTACCAGTCGAAGGAGCGGTATGTGACGGAGGTGCGGCCGATGTATTCGGGGGAGAGGGTGGTGGCGGATTCGACTGCGTCGCGGGAGGTGCCGAGGTATATATGGTAGTAGCTTGCGACGGGGCTGGGGAGCCAGCGGAGCTTGATGGGCGGGAAGCCCTGTTCGGCGTTGGCGGGGGTTGGGTTGGTCGCGCGGCCGCCGCGACGGACGGCGTCTATGGCGGAGGCGTCGAGTGCGTAGTTGTAGATGCGGAGGTCGTCGAGGACGCCGTCGAAGAAGGTGCCTGTACGGCCGATGTCGGAGCCGATGCAGGTTGTGCCGGTGAAGGGTTCGGTGGCGTGGTTTGCGTATCGGGCGGCGGAGTGCATCTGGCCGTCGTACATGTAGACGGCGGCTCGGCCCGGTTCGATGGTCAGGGCGACGAATGTCCAGGTGTCGGGGGGGACGTTTAGGCCGGTGTTCCAGTATTCGTTGGTGCCGTTCCAGGTGTAGGCGAGCTGGTTGTTGTATTTGAAGTGGAGGGCTGCGCCGGCGGTGGTGCGGTTGGAGATGATTGCGGCGGAGTTGTTTTGTGTGCCGTCGGATTTGAGCCAGGCGGTGATGGTGACGGCGGGGTTGTCGATGTCGAGGTGGTTTACGGTGAGTGTGTCGTCGAGGCCGTCGAAGGTGAGGGCGCCGTCGATATGACCTGCGGTTGCTGCGGTGTCGAAGGTAAAGTTTTGGAGGGAGGCGTGGTTGTCGGCGATGGCGTCGGAGGCGGTGGTGCCGGCGGTTTCGTCGAGGCTGTAGCGGAGGGTGAGGATGCGGGGCTTGACGCGGAGGGTGACGAGGCGGGTTTCGGTTTGGCCTGTGGTTGTGTTGGTGAAGGTGAGTTCTGTGGAGTGGTCGCCCGGGGGGAGTTGGGCAGCGTCGGCAGTTATGGTGACGTATGCGTTTGCGGAGCTGTCGGGGTTGATGGTGCCGGTGGTGTTGGAGATGGAGAGCCAGGGGGAGTCGGCGGAGAGGGTGTAGTCGATGGGGGCGAGGGAGTTGTTGGTTATTGTGTAGGTTTGGGTTTCGGTGAAGTTTTCGAGCTGCTGGAGGACGTGGTGGGAGGCGCCGGTGGGTTCGACCATGAAGGCGTAGGGTTCGTAGGAGTCGCCGGTCTGGATGCGGATGGAGGGGTCGCCGTAGAAGTTGTAGCCTGCGATGGTGTCGTGGAGGACGGTTGCGTCGGCGGGTTTGCCTTGCCAGTATGCCTTGCCCTGGGTCATGCGGTTTTCGATGATGTTTTTGAACATGGGCCGGGGATCGCCGTTGACGCTGACGGATGCGGCGACGGAGCCTATTGCGCCGTTTCGGAGGAGGGCGGCGCCGAAGTTGTGTTCGTATGATGGGTTGCCGGACTGGCATGCGACGGACCAGAAGAGGGTGGGGTGGTCGTCGTCGAGTTTTTCGATGGCGTCGGTGTTTGTGAGGAGGCCGTTGGGGCCGTAGCTGGAGGAGTGTCCGCTGAGCCATGCGAGGCCGAATTTGTTCGAGTTGAGGGCGGTGATGACTTCTTCGGTTTTGGTGCCGGGGACGTATAGTTCAGCGGGGGGGAGTTCGTCGCCGGGGGAGTCGTAGATGCGGCGGTATTTCATGCCGCGGGGGATTAGGTAGTCGTTTTTGATGTGCTCCATGCCTTGGCGGTTGCCTGCTTCGTAGTTGTGGATGACGAAGAATGCGTTGTTTCGCCATTCGGTTTCGGCTGCGTTTTCGTATGCGATGCATTTGCGGAGTATGTGGTCGACGTCGGCGAGTTTGTACCATTGTGAGGATTCGCCGTAGTAGGGGATGCGGCCTGGGTAGACTTCCCAGTTGCCGTCGGCGTTTTCGGGCCAGTTGCCGTCGAGGTCGGCGTAGTACGTGTCGGTTGGGAAGGGTGAGTCGCCTACTGAGCTTTGGACGAGCTTCATGGGTATGGTGCCGGAGGTTGGGTGCGGGTTGCCGAGGAGGAGGACGTAGGTGATGTTTTGGGCGGTGTGGTTTGCGGCGAGGAAGTTGCGGATGTTGTCGGCGGCGGGCTGGCCGGTGGCGGAGCCGAAGTCGGATTGGGTTGCGAGGATGACGTTGAAGCCGCGGGCGGATTTGTGGGCGAGGAAGTCGGGAAGGGCGGCGGAATTTTGGGCGATGTAGTCGGTGGTGATTATGGCGTAGCCGGGTTTGTGGGTTTCGGCGGCGAGGGATGCGGGCGCGAGGAGGGCGGCGATCAGCAGGATGAGGCTGACAGTGAAGAGGTTTCTACATTTAAAAGTTGTTCTCATTGCTGTGCTATGATTCCTTGCGGCGGCGGGCCGGTTGATTGATTTGGATTAGATCATTATTAGAGCAAAAACGGGGGCGAAATGCAAATGCAGGGTTCGCCCGGCGGTAATCAAGAGCATATAAGGGTTTTATCGGCTGGATAGAGGGGAGGTTTAACGTTGGTGTTTGTGTATTTGAGGGAGTTTGAGGGGGATTTAGAAGGCTGGGTTTTGTAATACTTCACGGTTTGTGGCATTATTTGGCAGTTTTTTGTCGGCAAAAAATGATTTTATCGCAAAAATGTTTGGGTTTGATGCATATACATGCGAGGCGGGTCTGCAAAAATCGTGCGATTTTTGTATAATGGCAGAGGTAAGTTAATTCTGAACTTAGTAAATAAGGGGATCGCGAATGCGAGTGAAGAGAGGTTTTACGCTGATCGAGCTGCTGGTTGTAATTGCGATAATTGCGCTTTTGCTGTCGATCATGATGCCGGCGTTGAGCATGGTCAAGGAGAAGGCGCGGCTTGTGGTCTGCGGGAGTAATCAGAAGCAGCTTATTTACGGCGTGTCGATGTACGGTACAGAACATGATGGTAAGCTGCCGCCTAATCCGAACTGGGTGGGGGGCAATAACTATCATAGGCCAACGGAGCTGAACTGGTACGGCAATGGGGTTGGTACGCTGGATCCTACTTTGTCGAACTATCATCCGGTTGGTAAGTACCTGGGCGGTTATCTGCCGGACGTGGGTGTGTATAATTGTACCGTGGCGCCGATTGCTAAGGATACGCCGTGGCCGCCGCGCGGGTCGAAGGTGGAGTCGGTTGGGACTTATAATGAAGTCTATCAGGATTATGACTTTGCGCCGCTGCATGCGACTTATATGCTACTTTGGAACTACCAGGGGTATAATCAAAGTGTGAGCACTGGTGGTGCACAGGGTGAGAATTTTGTTGCGCCGAGTAAGATGAGCAGTAAAAACCAGCTTATATTGCAGGATTCGCTTTTTTATCTGCCGCAAGGTCAGGGGAACCTGTTGTGGGAGACGCCTTCGAATTCGTGGTACAGCAGTCATAATTTTGGCGGTGCTACGAAGGTGGACCCATATTTCGTGATGGATGGGCCGCAGGATGAGATTCCTGACGAAATAGACATTAATGCCGGCTATCTTGACGGTTCAGTTCAGAGGTTCAAGTCTTCAGAGTGCTACTGGGTGAAGAACTGGAGTGCCGCGGCGGGGTTGGTGCCTGTCTTTTGATCGGGACAGAGATTATTGGTTTTTAGAGCCGGTGCGAGTTTGTTCGTGCCGGTTTTTTTTTGTTGGCTCTGGGTTGGGGTAGTTTGTGTTAGCGGGGTTGTAATTTGCGGCTGGAGGTGATAGTATTATATCAGTATTCGAGGAATTTTTTTTGGAGCGACTAATGAGCGGGACTATTACGCGGCGTGGGTTTTTGAAGCGGTCGGGGCTGGTATTGGGCGGAGCTGTTTTGGGCGGGGCGGTTTCCAAGGTGAAAGGCGGCAAAGTTTCGGGTGAGCGGGGGGACAGGCCGAACGTTGTTCTGATACTTGCGGATGATATGGGTTGGTCGGATATCGGGTGTTACGGCGGTGAGATCGATACGCCTAACATCGATGAGCTTGGGTATAATGGGCTGCGATTTTCTCAGTTTCATAATACGGCGAAATGTTTTCCATCTCGGGCGTGTCTGCTGACCGGTAAGTATGCGCAGCAGTGCGGGATGGATAAAAGGCACGGGGAGATAAAGAACGCGGTTACGATTGGCGAGCTTCTGAAGCGGGGCGGTTATCGGACGCTTATGGCGGGTAAGCATCATGGGACGGAGAATATGTATGACAGGGGGTTTGACCGGTATTACGGGCTGCGGGACGGGTGCTGTAACTTTTTCAATCCGGGTGATCAGAGGCCCGGTGAGGGGAAGCCAGCGAAGAAGCGGGATCGTGTGTGGTGCATAGACGAGAAGACGTATCATCCGTACACGCCTGAGGAGAAGGACTTTTATACGACGGACTATTTTACCAATTATGCGCTGGATTACCTGGAGGAGTACAAGGATGAGGATCGGCCGTTCTTTTTGTACCTTGCGTATACTGCGCCGCATGATCCGCTGATGGCGTGGGGGGAGGATATTGCAAAGTATGAGGATTCGTACAAGGATGGGTATGAGCCGGTGAGGGCGAAGCGGTATAAGAGGCAGGTGGAGATGGGGCTGATCGATGAAAAGACGTATCCGCTGTCCGAGGCGACGTATAAGAAATGGGAGAAGCTGAGTGAGGAAGAGCGGGGGGAAGAGTCGCGGAAGATGGCGGTTTATGCTGCGATGATCGATCGGCTGGACCAGAATATAGGGAGGGTCGTCGAGAAGCTGAAGGAGATCGGGGAGCTTGAGAACACGCTTATTATGTTCGCTTCGGATAACGGAGCTTCGGCGGAGGTGGTAAGGCGGGGTGAGAATGTGCCGGGCAGCGGTGAGATCGGTTCGATGACTAGGTGGAGTTCGCTTGGGAGGAACTGGGCGAACGTGTGCAATACGCCGTTCAGGTATTACAAGAATTACAGCTATGAGGGAGGTATCTGCACGCCGTTCATCGCTTACTGGAAGGGTAAGATAGCAGGCGGGCGGAAGAGTGAGTTCGCGGCGCATTTTATAGACGTTCTGCCGACGCTTGGGGAGATATGCGGGGCGAGTTATCCGGACAAGCATGACGGGAAGGAGATCGCGGGGCCTGCGGGGATAAGTCTTGCGCCGATACTGCGGGGTGAGTCGCTGGAGAGTGATCGGGCGATCTACTGGCAGTGGGCGCGAGGCAAGGCAGTGATGAAGGGCAAGTGGAAGCTGGTTCGCTGGGGTTCGGGGCCGGATGCTTGGGAGCTTTATGATGTGGAGAAGGACAAGACGGAGACGGATGATCTGGCTGATCGGCGGCCGGGGGTTGTGGAGGAAATGGCGCGGATGCATGAGGAGTGGGTGGATCGGTGCAAGGAGGGGTGAGGCAGATGGGCGGTTGCTTGTTTTGAGCGAGCAAGCTTTTTGTGACGTTTGAGTTTGCCACGTCGCTGCGCTCCTCGCAATGACAATGACGGACGTTGTTGCTGTTGGTGCAGGGCCGCCGCAGAATTCTGAAACTGTTTCAAAACTCAGATTTATCTTTCGGAACCTTTTCCGTTCGGCTGGTGTGGTGAGTCATTAGGTGATTGGGCCGCCGCAGAATTTAACAGCCGCGCCTCCGACGTACTTTCCGTTGGGTCCATTCTCGGCGGGCTATGAAATTATGCGGCTGGTGGAGGGGGCGGGGCGTTTTGCTGCTGGTGGTGGCAGAGGGGGAATGACGACTTTTGTTGGTCATGCCAGTGTCACTTTTGCTGCGCAAACGCAACACGATCAATGAACTAAAACTTTTATGCCTTTTGCTTGTTTTGGGTGGTCAAGCTTTTTTGTGACGTTTGAGTTTGCCGAGTAGCTTCGCTGGTCGCAATATAAAAACTTGGGGGTTATTCACCGGGCCAAGTACCTTGGCCATTAATGGTTTTCGGGTGTGCTATCTGCTGGAGTTGTGTTCTCAGTTCGGCGAGTTTAGCAATGTCATTTCGGGCGATGGCGGTATCGACCTGCTGTATGAAATGGGCATCGGCGCGGGCCTGATCGTGCATGGTTTGGTTCGGCATGGGGGCAAGGGAGGAGGTTACATAGGCCAGGAAGGCGAGCATGATCAGGTTTGCGAATATGCTGGCTGCGAGGATGAGTTTGAGTTTTTCAGCAGACACTTTCATTTTTCATCTCCTTTTTCGGCAAGTACGTGGTTTGCTGTCTGGCGGGTGCTGGTGTGGAATTCGATCCTGTCGAGGAGTACCTTCGCGAGGCGGGCACCGGAGACTTCGCAGGTGTTGAGGGTGTTGAAGTTGAGGTTGCGGTAATAGACCCCGACTGCGTGGATGGTGAAGGGCAGAGCGACATTAAGGATCAGAGAGGCGATCAAAAGAGTTATGAATGTTTTGTTTTTCATTGGCTGCTCCTTTGATTTGTTTAGTGAGCAGAAATATTAGTAATTCTATTATAGCTTTTATCATGTAGCGGGAAAAGTCAATATTTAAAAATGGTTGTTTTTTTTGGTAATTTCTGCGATAAAGCGTCGGCGAGCTAAAGTTTGCTTGAGAATTGGGGATGGATGTGACGAAGGCCGACAACAGATAGTGATGCAGGGTGTTTTGGGTGTGCATGTGTGCTCGTTGTGTTCTCTGGGCCCCGGCTCGGAGGCCGGGGTGACAAAGGGGGGGGGCGTACATCCGCAGCCGCGAGGTTCTCTGGGTCCGCCTTCGGCGGATGACAGTGCGGGGCGGTGTGTGTTGAGTGAGCAAACTTTTTTGTGGCGATTGAGATAGCCACGCTGCTTTGCCGCTCGCAATGACAGCATTGGGGTGTTCATGCGGGTAGCTCATATTTCATGATGAACCAAAAATATGCGCGGAAATGGTGGTAAGCCGTAATTTCCGGTGCGGTCAGATGGTCAGGAAGTATTCCATCAGCTCTGAGCCTCGGGGTATGTGCAGGCCTGTTTCGAAGGCGTTTTCTTCGGAGAATGGTTTTTTCAGTGAGGCCTTTACGTTCGTTCCGGCCATTGCGAATGGGACCGGTTCGTCGGTGTGTGACTGGATCTCGATGGGTGTTGGGTGGTCGGGCAGGACGATGATGCGGTAGTCCTGGTACTTTTCGAGTGCTTCGTGTACGGGGCCGACGATGTGGCGGTCGATCTGTTCGATGGAATATTTCTTTGCCTGGGCGTTGCCTGAGTGTCCGGCTTCGTCGGGTGCTTCGACGTGGACGAAGAGCAGGTCGTAATTTTCGAGGGCCTCGACGGCTGCCTGACCCTTGCCGTAGTAGTTGGTGTCGATGTAGCCGGTGGCGCCTTCGACGTGGAGGATGTCGAAGCCGATGAGTTTTGCGAGGCCGCGGATGAGGTCGACGCCCGTGATGGCTGCGCCGGAGAGTTTGAAGCGTTTTTTGAACGAGTCGAGCGCCATTCGCTGGCCGTGGCCCCAGAGCCAGATGCTGGTGACGGGGTTTTCGCCGAGGTCCTTGCGGACGCGGTTTATGTCGTGGTCGGCGAGGAAGTCCTGCGAGCGTTTCATGGCTTCGACGAGCATTTTTGCGTGTTTGCCCTTGGGGTAGTACTTCGATGCTTTTTCGCCGATGATGTCGTGGGGCGGGGTGGTGACGATCTTTTCGAAGTCTTCGCCTGTGATGATGCAGAGGTGTCGGTAGCTGACGCCTGTGTAGAATTTGAGGCGTGCGTCTTCTGCGAAGAGGGTTTTGATGTCGGCGATGACTTTTGCTGCTTCGTCGGTTGAGATGTGGCCGGCGGAGTGGTCGGCCATCACGTCGTCGGCGATGGTGACGAGGTTGCAGCGGAAGGCCCAGTCGTCTTCGCCGAGTTTGATGTCCTGTGCGGCGGCTTCGATGGGTGCGCGGCCGTTGTAGTATTTTAGAGGGTCGTATCCGAGCAGGGACATTTGTGCGACGTCGGAGCCGGCGGGCATACCTGCGGGGATGGTCTGGACGGTACCCTGGCGGCCCTGGATCGCGATGCGGTCCATGTTGGGTGTCTGGGCGGCCTGGAGCGGGGTTTTGCCGTCGAATTCTTCGATGGGGTAGTCGGCGGCGCCGTCTGGGATTATGATCGCGTATTTAGTCTTCAATGTCGTCCTCCGGGATGTCTACGATCCTGATGCAGGTAGAAGTTTCGGTTATGACGTCGAGGTCGGTGATCTCCTGCAGGGCGGCGGTCATGTTTTTCTGTTTGGTGGCGTTGGTGGCGATGACGACGGGAACGATGTTTGAGTGTTCGGCTTCTTCGCGCTGGAGAACGCCTGAGATGCTGATGTTGTGGTCGCCGAGGATCTTTGAGTATGCCGCGACGACGCCCGGCTGTTCTTTGGCCATGACGCGGACGTAGAAGCGGGTGGTGAGGTTTTCGATGGGGTCGATCTTTTCGAGAGTTTCTTCGCGGGACTGTAGGGTCTGGCCGTTGAAGAGTTTTTCGGAATTGCCGAGAGCTACTTCGATGATGTCTGCGACTACCGCGCTTGCTGTGGGGAGCATGCCCGCGCCGCGTCCGTAGTACATTGTCTGGCCGACAGCGTGGCCAATAACGGATACGGCGTTGAAGGGGCCCTCGATCTGGGCGAGTGGGTGGTCGTCGTGGATGAAGGCCGGGTGGACGCGTAGGGATATCTTGTCGGTTTCGGGGTCGCGTTCGGCGATGGCGAGGAGCTTTAGTGTGTAGCCCATGTCGCGGCCGTAGCGGATGTCGACGATGCTGGTGTTTTCGATGCCTTCGAAGTAGACGTCGGAGAATTCGATCTGTCGGCCGAAGGCGATACGGCTGAGGATGGTGAGTTTGTGGGCGGTGTCTGCGCCGTTGATGTCGAGGGTGGGGTCGGCTTCGGCGTAGCCCTTTTCCTGTGCCTGTTTGAGGGCTGTGGGGAAGTCGATGTCGTTGTCGGTCATGTTGGAGAGTATGAAGTTGCAGGTGCCGTTGAGGATGCCGTAGAGGGCGTTGACCTGGTTGGCGGCGAGGCCTGTGCGGAGTGCGCCTATGACGGGTGTTCCGCCGCAGGTGCTGGCTTCGAAGGCGATGCAGCGGTTGTTTTCGCGTGCCACCTTGTAGAGCTCTGTGCCGTGTTCGGCGATGAGGGCCTTGTTGGCGGTGACGACGTGTTTGCCGGAGCGGAGCATTTCGATGACTATGTCTTTTGCGACGGTGGTGCCGCCGATGAGTTCTACTGCTATTGAGATGGAGTCGTTGTCGATGACGTCTGCGAGGTTGGATGAGAGCATTCCCTGGGGCAGGCTGAGGGGGCGCGGAGTGGTTGTGTCCATGTCGACGACGGAGACGAGTTCGACGTCGATGCCGCTTTTGGATTTGATGATGTCGTTGTTTTCGAGGAGTATTTTTGCTACTCCGGTGCCTACTGTTCCGAAACCGACGATACCTACTTTGACCTTGTTTGCCATGGGATTGCACCTCGTTGCTCTGGGGCTTCCGGGATTGAAAAGTGGAGTCCGGGAAGCGGTTTACATGATTTACTGTCGCATCCTAAAGAATGTTAGACTCTACAGGATGGCCTGCTGAGAGGCAAGTAAAAATGTTATCGGGTTAATGTGGGGGTGCATCACAATATTTAGGCACAGTCTTTTATAGCATATTCCCATAAATCGCTGTGCAGTGCGGTTCTGACTTCCAGCATAGCGGATGCTCCTTGTCGGCTCCACCGCATCCCTGAGCTCTTCAGGCGGGCCTGCACAACGGTTTTGCATGAACTTTCTATCGGTCCGCTGTCCACGCGAAGCCCCATAGCCAGCAATTTCGGATAGTCGATCCGCTCAATCCGCCGAGACAGGAAGTTGATCAGCTTCGACAAGGCCTCGGCGTCTTCGCTGCTCGCAACCCGGCTTTTGCTGATTCGCAAGCTCCTGATCAGTTTTTTGGGCCCCTTATCTCGAAGTACATGACAGTATTTGCTTCGCCAGCGATTGCTCCTCTTCGAATTTTCACCGTAAAGCAAACTGGCACACTCGCCAATGTGCTGACAGCAGTGCCAGTAATCAACTACTTGTTTTGCATTAGGAAGATTGCTTTTTATATGCCTGTGAAAACCTTCCGCACCGTCCATTAAAAACGTCATGTCTTTGGCTTTCGATGCTCCAATCCGAATCGCCTCACGACGGGCAAGAGAGCCGAACTGCTTGATCGGACCGAGCACAGCACGATGGCTGACCTTACTACAGGCGTCATCCTCGTAACGCAGAAGTTTGACTTCCTTCCACCCTTCACGACGTACGTTTATCAACACTCCGTCGGCATAGCCATACAGCTTACTGCCGGCAATTTCGTCCCACTTCCGGTCGTCGCTGCTGCAATCACGGTTTTGTCTGATAGAGCCTGAAACCGCCAATATCCGCCTTCTCAGCGATTCGTGAGATATATGAATACTGAAGTCTTGACGCAAAAATCGGCTAACCTCTTTATAAGGGCCACTTGCCGTATGACGCAATACCAGCTCGTTGGCGATCCGGCTGTATTTGCGGCCGCTGCTGACAAGATTGCTGATCGGCTTGCTGCTGCCGCAACTGCAATGATAATAAGTGCCGGTAAGACTTATATTGCCACGCTTGGTGATGAACTCGTAGGATTTGCTGCCCTTGTGTCTCATTTTTTTTTACACTTGCCGCAACGCCGGTAGTCCGAATCAGTCTGGGATTTTTCCAATGCCGTCTGGATAGCCTTTCGCTGCACATCCTTGAGTAAAGGCTCAAGCGTTCTGACGATCTGATCATCGCTGACATCCAGCAACGTCCCATTAGCCGCGGAATCGAGCTCGTCGTGGAGCTCCTGGCAACCCTTGCGAAATTCGGCAACCGCTTCTTCAATCCAATCCTGCTGTGACATGATATACCTCGAAAAATAACCTTTTCTCTAAGTTATACCATATCCAAAATGTTCGCGCCACCTTTTTTTGATGCACCCTAATGTGGAGTGCGGTTAAGATGTTTTTGGGGCAATCCGAGTGTATGGGGCGAGTTATGGGTTATATGGGGTCGGAATTTGTGATGCGTTCGAAGTCTGAGTAATTCAGGAAGGCGTCGGGGCCTGCGGGGTTGTGTTTTGTGAGCATTTTGATGGCGGCGTTGAATTTTTTGGGCAGGGGCGCGGTAAATTTACGTGGTTTGGTGTGTGTTTCGTCGGCTGGGAGGGTGATCTGGTATGCGTGGAGGGTGAGGGTTTCGATGAGGGGGCGTTCGGTTTTGCCTTCGGGGAGGCGGTATTTGGGTTTGAAGTCGGAGAGCAGGAGGGGGTTTGATGAGCCGTAGAGGGGGTCGATCGCGAGGGGGCAGCCAATGTCGGCGAAGTGGATGCGTATCTGGTGGGTACGGCCCGTGATGGGGTTTGCAGCGACGAGGGCGGCGAGGCCGAAATCGGCGAGGAGACGGTATTCGGTAACTGCCTGTTTGCCGCGTCGGGGGCTGACGTAGACTGTGCCGGGCTGTTTTTTGCTGGGGGCGATGGGGCGTTTTATGGTGCCTGTGTCGTCGGGGACTACGCCTGAGACGATGGCGAGGTAGGTCTTTTCGATCTTGCGTTTTGCGAAGCAGCCGGCGTATTTGCGCTGGGCGTCCTTTGTTCGGGCGATGAGCATGATGCCGGAGGTCGGTTTGTCGATGCGGTGGACTAGGAGGATAGTTTCGTCGGGGCCGAGCTGTTTGCGGAGGAGGGCGACGATGTCGGGTTTGCCGGTGCGGTCCTTTGTGACGGAGAAGCCGGCGGGCTTGTTGATGATGAGCAGTTCGTCGTCTTTGTGGATTATGTCGATTATTTTGGGCACTGTGTAGCTTTCCTGTTTTTTGTATTACAAATGGGCAGTGTTGAAATATGCTGCAAAGAAGGGATTATAGCTTGGTTTGGCTATGAAGACAAGGTGCAAGGGCGGAATGCTGGAGAAGATTACTGAGGAGTCGTAATACGCATTGTGAAATTTTTTCGCGCGCCACGGTTTTAGACTTGCGCCATCGCTAATGATGTGTCATAATTCCTAAAAAATGAAAGGAAATATGGCATGCACATCAGTGAGATCAAGTACGGTGACCTGCAAAAGTTAAAAGAAAAAGCTCAGATTGAAACCAATGCAAAGCAGCGAGATCGATATCGGGTGGTAGCCCTGGCATTGGAGGGATGGCAAACAAAAGCGATCATGACAAAACTTGATCGCAGCAAAAACTTCGTTCAGCGATGGTGTTATTTCTACCGTGATGGCGGCATTGAGGCTATCGCACCAAAACGTCAAAGCGGCAGGCCTACAAAACTGCCACGCAAAAAAGAGCCTGAGTTGATCAAGCGAATTCAAGATGGACCAACCGATTCAGACGGTGGTGTATGTGTGCTGCGCGGCAGAGACATAAGACGGATTCTTGAAAGAGAATTTGGCGTAAAATATTCGCTCTTCGGCGTCTATGATCTAATGCATAGATTGGGGCTTTCATGTCTAAAACCAAGGCCTAAGCACCGAAAGAACGATCCGGAAAAAATGCAGCAGTGGTTGGAGCAAGCCCCCTTTTTGTCCAAAAAGTCCGAACAGAAAACCCCGAAAAGAAAATTGAGATCTGGTTCCAGGACGAAGTGCGAATAGGCCAGCAAGGAACACTGACCGATGTTTGGGCTCCAAAAGGATCCAGGCCTACAGCAGTAAAGCAGACCGAGTATGATTGGGTATATATTTTTGGAGCTGTCAATCCTGTCAATGGCAAATCGTCGGCTGTGATTACTCCGACTGTTAACACTGATTATATGAATCACCACCTGAGATTTATAAGCGAGGAGGCAGGCAAAGATGTACATGTGGTTCTGGTTCTTGATCAGGCTGGTTGGCATATCGCTAAACAGTTGGTTGTGCCGAAGAATATCAGCCTGCTTCACCTGCCTGCATACAGTCCGGAATTGAATCCGATAGAACGTCTTTGGGCCTATATGAAGAGTCACTACTTGAGCAACCGCATTTACAAAAATTATGAGGAAATATTCAACGCAGGAACAGTTGCATGGAACAATATAACCTCAGAAATGTTCTGCTCAATATGCAATACTGAATGGATTAAGCATGAGAATTAATCACAATGCATATAAGGCGGTTGCGCTGTTTTTTTAGTACATGAAGGAATGAAGGAAAACATTCAGTTAGGCCGCCGCAAAATTTAACAGCCGCGCCTCCGACGTACTATCCGTTGGGTCCATTCTCGGCGAACTGTGAAATTGTGCGGCTAGGGATTCTATGACAGAATGGTGCTCGCTGAATATGCTTACGCTTGATGATATTTTCGGCTGAACGGTTTTTTTGGCTAGTTTTCGCTGAGTTCTTTTTCGAGCTCGGCGCTTAAGTCGTCGTCATCGTCTTCGATGAGGTCGTCATCGAGATCGTCCAAATCGTCGAGGTCGGCAAGGTCATCACTGCTGTGGTGGTTGGCGGTAGCGGCCATTTCGTCGGCGCCTGCGAAATCCTCGGCGTGTTTTTTGGCCTTCTGATCGGATTCTGCTTTTGTTTGGGGTTTTGCGGGCGATTCTATCTGCGTGGGCTCGCCGTTGATCTGTGCGATGAAGGTGACGGGGCCAATTTTGAGGTTGTCGCCGGGGTTGACCTGGGTTTCGTCGTCGATCTCTTCGTTGTTCAATAAAGTGCCGTTCTTGGAGCCGAGGTCGCGGACCATGAGTTTGTCGTCTTCGATGTAGAGCTGGCAGTGGCGTCGGGAGACCATCATGAGGGGGATGCACAGGTCGCAATCCTGTCGCCGACCGATGATGGTGGCTGTGCTTGGGAGTGGGAAAGTCTTTTTCTCGCCGTTCTTTTTGAACAGTACAAGATTTACCTGCATTGCAAACTCCTTCCTTAATGTACCTCCGATTACAGCCTTATTATAGGGGAAAACTGTTTCAAAAGCAAGGGTTTATTCTCTGAGGGTCCAAATTGGTGGGATTGGGGCGGAGGTCTGGTGTTGTTTTGGGGTGGAATATGGGCTTGAACGGTGGAGTTTTTGCTGGAAGAATGGTGCGGTGAGAATTATAAGAGGGGCGGTGTGATGTGTGGAAGGATTAGTGTGGTTTCAGGTTGGTTTTTTGTTTATGGCTAAGAATCCCGAGCGGAGAATTGAATATGAGGGGTTGGGGGAGGTGCTGTTCGCGAAGCACAGGCGGGCGAGACGGCTTTCGATATCGGTGCGTCCTTTCAAGGGTGTGCGTGTGACGGTGCCGTGGCGGGTTTCTTTTGCGGCGGCGGTGCGGTTTTTCGAGGAGCACAGATCGTGGGCGGCGAAGAGCTGTGCGAAGATGGCGAGGGTTGAGGCGGAGCAGAGGGCGGCGGTTGCGGAGCTGCCTGTGATAGACAGGGCGGAGGCGAGGCGTGTGCTGGTTGGGAGGCTTGCGAAGCTGGCGGGGATGTACAGATTCAGTTATAATCGGGTATTCGTGCGGAACCAGAAGACGCGGTGGGGGAGCTGCAGCGGGAAGAACAATATTAATCTGAACGTGAACCTGGTACGGCTGAGGCAGGAATTGATCGACTATGTGCTGCTGCATGAACTGGTGCATACGCGGGTGAAGAATCACAGTGCGAGGTTCTGGCGGGAGCTGGATAAGTATGTGGGGGATGCGAAGTATCTGGACAGGTGCTTGAGGGATGAGGGGATCCCGCGGGTTGATTAAGGGTCGTTTTGTTATTTGGGAACATGCATGAGAGATAGGAGGAGGGACGAATTATTATGAACTGTCGTGCGGTATGGCCTGAGAGGACGTTTTAGTTGCGTAAGATAAGTGAGCAGAGGCGTCTTGTTGAGACGGAAGGGGTCGAGCATGCGGTGGTGCGCGGGCGGATCGGGAGGTGGCACTTTGAGAATATGCCGAGGCTGCAAAAGGTGCTGTACGGGATGCTGAAGATGAGCGGTACGGAGGGGTTCGGCAGAAGGCATGCGATGGAGGTGCAGGTTGTGGAGGTTGAGTTCGAGTTCGATAATCTGCCGGGGGCGTTTGACGGGTATCGGGTGCTGTTTTTGAGCGATTTTCATATTGACGGGCTGCCTGAGCTGGCGGAGATCGTGCTGGAGGCGGCGGGGAAGGTAGAATACGATCTGTGTGTGCTGGGCGGGGATTACAGTTTCGATCATCATGAGGAGTGTGACGAGGCGAAGGGGCTGATGCGGCAGGTGGGGGGTGTGCTGGCGGAGCGGTCGCGGGTGGTTGGTGTTATGGGTAACCATGACAGGTACAGTATGGGGGAGGTGCTGGCGGAGTGCGGGGTTGAGATGCTTTTGAACGAGAGTGTGCGTGTCGAGCGGGGCGGTGAGGCGATATGGGTTGCGGGGGTGGATGATTATCATTATTTCGGGGCGCATGATTTTGATATGGCGGATGAGGGGATCGAGGAGGGGGCGTTCAAGGTGATGGTATGCCATACGCCGGAGGGGTGGCGCGAGGCGGCGAAGCGGGGGTATTCGCTGTTTCTTGCGGGGCATACGCATGGCGGGCAGGTGTGTCTGCCGGGCGGGGTTATGCTGGTGCGGGGTGCGACGGTGAGGCGGGGGATGCTGCGGGGAGCGTGGAGAGATGGCGAGATGGCTGGGTATACGTCGCGGGGTGTGGGTGTTTCGGGGATACCGGTGAGGCACTGGTGCAGGCCTGAGATGACGGTGTTGACGATGAGGCGGGGGCGGTAGGTAGAAGCTGGTTCAAGAATTGGAAATATCTTTCGATAATGTTTTCAGCATTCGGTTGGGCCGGGGCAGAGTCGAGAAACTGTTTCAAAGCTCAGATTTGTCTTTCGGGGGGGCCTTTTTCCGTTCGGCTGTGTTGGTGAGTTGTTTGGTGGTCGGGCCGCCGCAGAATTTAACAGCACCGCCTCCGACGAACTTTCCGTTGGGTCCATTCTCGGCGAACATTTTTCATTAATATTATGCGGCTGGTGGGTGCGGGAAATGGTCGGGGTTGGTCGTTCTTGGTGGTGGATGTTATTCATCCAGGGATTGATCGTTTGGGGTGTGCAGGTGGGTTTCAACCATGGGGCCGCTGACGTGGGTTAAGGTGTGCGAGACAGATAAGCCCTTGTTAATAAAGCACTTATGAATATATTAAAGTGTCTGACCCTTTTTATTTAACCTGCCTGCGCTGTCAGTTACAGACGTAATTTCCGTTCTTAACTTACGAAAGAGCAAGAATTTAACCACCGATAGTTATTTGCACCGCACGGCCAAAATCCTCCATCACCTGTGGAGCATGACACGTTCAGTTTCTACATTCGACACCTCCCGCGTCTTCGTGACGCACTTATTTGCACCGCACGCCAGAGACTTCATGCATTAACCCCTATCCAGTTTAATTTCTGATACGCCATCGTTAATTCTGCTGTGATGTACCACAATTTAATTTTAAAGAGTCCCACTCGTATGGGTTAAACGAATGCACAATATCATCACCGGTCCCATTCTCATATGTTTGATTTGGTCCCGGACTCACAAGTTGATAACAATAACGAGAGATTATTTTAAGACGAACGGGCTGCTTCCAATAGTCAAGAACTCTCATCTTCTCAATATCTATCCCCAAACCATAACCCAGACCCTCTTGCCCATCATATTCTTCCTTAAAACAAGAAACCATTTGTACTAACGTTTCGGGCGGGCACTTTTGATTCCAACGCAATCCTGCATTAAACTCAAAAGAGGCCAAGCGTTCCCTTGTCAGCCCTTTCATTGTATTACCAATGCGCGCATCTATTTCAGCATGTTCTCTTATAAAGAACCACGAAAGAAAAACTATTGCCAGAATTATGGTCACAACTAAAAGAATATCATTGTTTTTCATATATCACCTGAACACATTTTCTAGTTTCCCAGTAACGCCAATATCGTCGCTATATAAAGGACTCCGGCATACAAATTCAACACATGTAAGTTTACCGTTTACTAATTTGTTATATTTACCAGCTATGGCGCGACAACTTATGGTGATTCCAAATTCATTTTTAACTTTGTTTACCCCTGCAGGACCAATTAAAAAACCGCCATCATCAATCCCACTCATCTCTTCCCATTCGTCATGGTATTCTCGATTAAGATACCCCCTAGACTCGGTTGCAATTCGATTCATGTTTCTCCATGAATTATTCCAATATAGCCTTAATTTTTTTTTGGTATTTTGATCCCACTGCCTTTCACCATTAAGAATTTCCTTCACTAAAGTATCCACTTTGTGAAACTGCGACAGACCTTCCGCTAAGTACTGCGTTGCATATGCTAACCGCTCATTATAATAATCGTCCCCCAGATAATTGCCTTGGTATTTGCCATTTTGGTGCAAATAAGCATGCACTAACTCATGAATAAGCATTTCGCCATAACGTTTTTGGTATATAAGCCTTTTCCCCATAAAATCTTCGAGTTGCCAGGTAACGCCAAGCCGCCTCCTTGACCGTTGATAATACAAGAAATCTTTATCTGTGTATTTCACTGTCCGTACCCACCCTAACGTGTTCTCCAAAGTGTCAATCAAACCGCTAAAGCCAGTAGTAGAATAGTATTCTGTTGTGTTATGATACTTATCAAAGGCTCTTAAGGCATCTACTGCCATCATCTTATATGTGTATTGTTCTTGACGGGGAATTTCTGGTGGCTCAAACCCTGGCGGAAGGATGATGATGGGGGGGACAAATAGCCCAGTAGGGTCAGCAGCAAGGATTGGATAACTTCTGACATACTCATATGCATTCAATCCATCCACATAACCTGCCGGGTCTTTCTGCAGGAATCGGCCGGTTTGGGCGTCGTAGTAGCGGTGGCGGCTATATTGTAATTTCAAAGAGCCGCTGTCCAATATATCGAGGCGTCGGCCTGTGTACAAGTACGGATTTGCGGTTTCTGGCTCGTCCTGGATGATGTCGTCGTCCGGGAGAGCGTAATATGTGTTGTCGGGGCCGGGCAGACGGACGGTCGCGGTGCCGTAGACGCTGTATTCGCAGCGTTCGGCGATGGCGCCATTGGTCCAGTCGATCATTGCGACGGGGCTGTAAAGGTGGTTGTGGATGTAGGCGTGTGTCCAGTCGCCGTTCGCATCGGCCATCAGCAGGGCCTCGTCAATGTAGTTGCCGTAGATGTAGCTTGCCGATTCGCTTTCTGTGCCGGAGTCGACGGTGTATTCCATGAGCACCTGCCAGTTGTCGTTGTAGTAGTAGCGGGTTGTGGTGGTTCCGTGGAGTTTGGACGGATGTTATGGATTTTATAAAGAGCTTTGGGGATTATAACGGATTGGTGGAGGGGGAACAACCTTTTTCTTTTTCGGGTGGTTTTGGTTTTTTTGTGCGAGTGGTGTATTATGGAGCTGGGCTGTGTGTGTTGAGCGGGCAAACTTTTTTGTACGTTTGAGATTGCCACGCGGCTTCGCCGCTCGCAATGACAGCATTGGAGGCATGCGGCTGGGGTGTGTGGTAAATGGGGCTTCGGGGCAGGTTTGGCGGATGGCTGGTGGTCGGTGTTTGGGGAGATTGCGGGGGCGATTATGGGACGTGGACTTTTTTAGTCGGTTTATTCAAGGGTTTCGGCGGGTGGTGTCGATACAGGCAGGTGTGGATGAGGGGATGAGATCGGACATTTTTGTATGTATTTGTGCCTGCGTTTCAGGGGATCGTAATGGGAAAATCTAAAGGAAAGTGGGATATCGACTGGAAGAAGATCGGTCGGAACATGGGTAAGGTTACCGAGCCCGATCAGGGTGTCGGGACGGGCAAGAGTTGCCGTGATGAGACTGAAGAGACGGGCGGTGTTCGTGCGGCCCGGGTTTCGACGCCGCAGAGGCCGATGGTGCCGAGGGAGCGCGGGGCGGAATCTGAGGCGCAGGGAGGTACCGCGGTTATGATCGCGGATGAGGGTGTTGAAGCTGAACAGAGAGATGAGTTTGAATCAGGGGAAATTGATATGGATATGGTAACGAAGAATGAGCCTGTACGCGTGAATGATGCTGGTAATGTTGAGCCGAACAGGTTTGCCGGGAATGGTGGGCAGGAATCGCAGGGCGGTTCGAATGCGGGTGGACGTGATACTGAGAGCGGTATGGATCTGCTGAGCGTTGATTTTATGCTGGGCGTGGTCGAGTCTACGGCGGGGAGTGATGAGAATGATGTGGTGATGCGCAAGCTGTCGTTCAATGAGCTGCTGCGTGTTGGTGCGCGGGGTGAGATCGACAGCAGGGCGCTTCAGGTATATGCTGTGGATGCGGCTGGGCTTTACGGTAAGGATATACAGAGGCAGGCGATGGAGGAGCTTGCGCTGCGGACGGGACATTCTGTCTGAGGCAGGCGATAAGATTTGTATTTATGAGGGCATCGGTCGGTTGGCTGGTGCCCTTTTTTTTGCGGCTGGTGATGATGAAGGGCGGGGGTTGCTTGTCTTGATTGGGCAAACTTTTATGTGACGTTTGAGATAAATTATGAAACCGGAGCCTCCGTGCATTGGTTATAATCGGGTTTGTTGGCCCTACGATTTTCGCGTGGTCGTCTCGTGGACGCCACAATAACCTTATATACAGGAGGCTCCTATGGACAAGTATATCGGATTTGACATCGACAGCAAGAAAACAGTGGCATGCGTGGTTCAAAAAGGCAAAAAGATTGTTTCTCGACCTTTGAGACGGATCCTGAGAAGATGAAGCAGTTTCTCAAACAGCAAGGCAGCAGGGGTGATCGGCTGCATCTTACCTTCGAGATCAGCGGTCAGGCAGGATATCTGCACGATCAGCTCAGAGGACATGTCGAGGATGTGACTGTCTCGAATCCGACACGGATGACCTGGATATACCGCACGAGCAAGAAGAACGACCGGATAGATGCCCGCAAGCAGGCGGTTCTGCTCAGCATTGACGAGGTGCCGAAGGTGCATATGCCCAGGCTGGAAGTCCGTCAATGGCGGGTGACGATCCAGCACCGCAGGAAGATGGTCAGCAGGGTCTGTCAGGTCAAAAATCGCATACGGGCGATCATAAAGGCCAACGGCTTCAGTCGGCCCGTGGAGTCTGGAAGCTGGTGGAAGTCGGCCAATCGTTTATGGATGCGCGGTCTTGCGTGCTTTGAAGCTGATGCTGAACAGCTTTGGCGGATGAGTCTTGCGGATATGCTTGAGGAATTGAATATGCTAGAGTCGCAGCTCAAGCGGGTTACGAACTACCTTGACAGGTATCTGGCAGGCCAGAGTGGCGGTAAGCTGCTGATGAGTGTGCCTGGTGTTGGGCCACGCACTGCTGAAGCAATTCTGGCTTATACTGACGACATACGCAGGTTCAGACGAACGAAACAGTACTGTGCTTATTTTGGTTTGACGCCTAAGCTTGATGAGAGCGGCTCTACTCGTCGACTCGGGCATATCAGCAAACAGGGTCCCAGCGTTGTCCGCTGGCTGCTGGTTGAAAGTGCCTGGCAGGCTATCAGGAAGAGTCCTGCGCTGAAGGCGTTTTATGAGAAGGTAATGAACGGGCAGAAGGGTCGCGGCAAGATCGCCGCAGTTGCAGTGGCTCGTAAACTGTTGAGTATAATGCGCGCGATGCTGGTCAATGGTGAGCTTTTTAATGAGGAGCTTGTCGGCCGGTCTTGCGGTTTTGATATGAGAAAATCGGCTTAGGATGTATTGAAGGTTGGCGGGATGAATTTAGAGGACCCTGTACGTGGCGATGCGAACCTCTTGGTATCGCGTCTGAGAGAATAGGGCCTCTTTACCGCAGGCAATTTGATGTGCCGTCTTCGTGATGAGCACGAATAGGAGCGTGGGCAGCCAACCCGAAATACGTCCCGCCGTATTTTCCCCTGCGGCCCCATGGCTGTCGTGAAGGGGCACACAGGGGAAAATACTCTGTATTTATGAATGGATACAAAAATGTTTAGAAATGTTTGCGAGAATCTGTTGACAGGCTCCGGTTCATAGGATTGCCACGTCGCTTCGCTCTTCGCAATGACAATGTTAAGGGTGTTCATGCGATTGGTGCGGTGGCCGCCGCAGAATTTAACAGCCGCGCCTCCGACGAACTTTTTTGAGGGTCCATTCTCGGCGAACTGTGAAATTATGCGGCTGGTTAGTGCGATATTAAGCGTGTGTCATTCATTTGGGGATGCTGCGTGAAAAAGCTTTTTGTTTGGGGTGGTGGTTGTGCTGTTTGAGCTATCCTTGATATTTGGGGGTAAATGGGGTATAGGTGGCGTGTGCGGCCGGAGACGGTTCGGCTGGTTGAGTATGTCTTATTTGTTGACGGATGGGTAATATCTGTGCATATATATGTGAATGAAAAGCAGTTTGAGGTTGTGGATCGTATTTCGGTGCAGCAGGTTCGTGAGCAGTTCAAGCTCGATGCTGATGTTGTAATCGTGAACGGGTTTGCGGTTTCGGGTGATGTCGAGCTGCGGGAGGGGGACCGGGTTGTGCTTATCAAGCGTGGTGAGCTGCCGGGGCGGAGGGAGCTGGAGGGGCTGATGGTTGCGCGTCATACGCCGGGCGTGCATGAGAGGGTGAAGGCGGCGACGGTCGGGATCGCAGGGCTTGGGGGATTGGGGTCGGCGATAGCGATAGCGCTGGCGCGTGTTGGAGTCGGGCGGCTGGTCGTTGCGGATTTTGATGTTGTCGAGCCTAGCAATCTGAACAGGCAGCAGTATTTTGTTGATCAGATCGGGATGACGAAGACGGAGGCGACGCGGGAGAATATCGAGCGGATCAATCCTTATGTGAAGGTGATCAGTCATCAGGGGCGTATCGAGGCAGGGAACGTTGCGGAGGTGTTCGGCGGGGTTGACGTGATGTGTGAGGCGTTTGACGGGGCGGATCAGAAGGCGATGCTGTGTGAGAGTTTTACGGGGGCGTTTTCGGATACGCCTTTGGTGATGGCTGCGGGTGTTGCTGGGTTCGAGCGGTCGAATACGGTGGTTACGCGAAAGCTGGGTAAGAATCTTTACCTGGTTGGGGACATGGAGACGGGGGCGGGGCTCGGTGTGGGGCTGATGTCGCCGAGGGTTGGGATCGCTGCGCATCACCAGGCGAACGCAGTTTTGCGGCTGCTGCTTGGTGAGGAAGTCGGCTGAGGTACCTGCGCGGTCAGGCGGACTTTTGCTGTTGTTCGGTTTCGACTTTTCGGTACTGTGTGGGTGATATGCCGGTCTTCTTTTTGAAGACTGTTGCGAAATACTGGCTGGATTCGAAGCCGCAGGAGAAGGCTATGTCGGTGACGGATGCATCGGGGGCGTTGGCGAGCAGTTCTTTGGATTTTTCGACGCGGCAGTGTGCGAGGTAGTCGGCTGCGGTCATGTTTGTGATGCGTTTGCAGTAGTGTGCGAATCTGCTTCTGCCGAGGTTGCAGTGTTCGGCCATGCTTTCGAGTGTCCAGGGGTAATCGAGGTGTTCGCTGAGGCCCGAGAGGAACATTTCGACGCTTCGCTGAGTACTGCCGAGCTTTACGTCCAGTTTTATTTGTTTTGTTTTGAGCATTTCGTAGGCTTCGAGGAAAAGCTCGTTAATGTAGAGCATGAGGCGGGTCTGTACGTCTTCCGGGCTGTCCGAGCTGACGTGGTGAGCAATTTTTTCGAAGCATTTTTCGATCTGTTTGTTACCACGCCATACGGGCTGTTCGTTGAAGCTGAGCAGTTTGGTCAGGCCTGCGAGATCGTGCTCGGAGAAGTTGATCCAGTCGGGCCATTGCCAGGGGTCGTTGGGGCGACGTACACCGACGTCCAAAATCAGCCAGTGCATTCGGCTGGCGGCTACGTTGGGGTTTCCGACGGTATGGGGCTGCCAGGGGCGGGTGACGGTGAAATCGCCTGCTTTGAGCTCATAATGCTGGTCGTCGACGGTGAAATCGAGAGTTCCGCGAGTCAGATAGCCCAGTTCAATGCCTTCGTTGCGGTGTTTTGGAAGGCCCCAATTCTGGTCTTCTTTAGCGTCCCAGACGCAGGCGACACAAAGTTCCGGGAGCATTTTTACTGGCATTCTTTGTCCGGGATAGGTACCATGTGCGAAAGCGGCGTGGTAGAGGTCGCCCCGGGCCTTGGCGTTTCGCAGAGGTTCGCAGGTGTCGGCGCGATGTGTACCGTTTACATCGTAAAAAATTGCGGGTTGAGGTTTGGAGGTCCTTTTCATGTTTTTGCTCCTTGCCTGGCGAAAAGTTTAAAATCTACCACTGGCGAATTTTAGTAGACTTGTACCAGATACGGCATTAGAGTTCAAGCACAGAATTTTGCTACCCATATAGAAAGGAGACTGTTCATAATGGCATTCGAGAGAACACTCAAGATGGGAATGGTCGGCGGCGGCCCGGACGCGTTTATCGGCGATGTGCACCGTAAGGCGGCGAGACTTGACGGAAAGATCGAGATCGCGGCGGGGGCGTTTGATGTCGATCCCGCAAAATCACGCCAGATGGGTGAGCAGCTCTGTCTGGATCCGGGGCGAGCGTATGACACTTACCAGGACATGATCAAGGGAGAGATGGCGCGGCCCGAGGGTGAGCGGATCGATTTCGTTTCTATTTGCGTTCCGAACAATCTTCACTTTCCAATCGCGAAAGACTTTATCGAGGCGGGCTTTAACGTGATGTGTGAAAAGCCCATGACGATCACGCTTGATGAAGCGAAAGAGCTTGAGAAGCTTGTTGAGAAGCATGGTGTCGTGTTCGGGCTGATGCATAACTATACCGGTTATCCGATGGTGAAGCTGGCGCGTGATCTGGTTGCGGGCGGTGACTTCGGCAAGGTTCGCAAGGTTGTGGTCCGGTATATTCAGGGCTGGCTTGCGACGAAGCTGGAGGATACGGGACTGCAGCAGGCTACATGGCGGACGGATCCGAAGCAGAGCGGTGCCGGGTGTCTGGGTGATATCGCGACGCATGCGGAGAATCTGGCGGAGTATATTACCGGGCTGAAGATAGAGAATATTTGTGCGGATATTACCAGCTTTGTGCCAGGCAGACCAGTGGATGATGATGTGAACTGTCTGCTGCGGTTCGAAGATGGGGTGAAGGGGATACTGCATGCGACGCAGATCGCGACGGGTCAGGAGAACGGGCTGTCGATCTGGGTGCATGGTGAGAACAAGACGATCGAGTGGCACCAGGAGGAGCCGAACGCTCTGTATCTGAAGGACAATGAAGGGCCGATGCAGGTATGGCGGCGAGGCAATCCTTATGTTGAGGAAGTGAGTGCGGCGGCTGCGAGAGGCTGTCGAATACCGCCCGGGCATCCTGAGGCGTTTATCGAGGCGATGGCGAACGTCTACTGCAATTTCGCTGATACTATCTGGGCGAAGCTTGAAGGCCAGGAAGCTGATGCTCTGGTTTCGGACTTCCCGAAGGTCGGCGACGGCGTGCGGGGCATGAGCTTTATCGAGACGGTTATGGAAAGTGCAAAGAGTGATCAGAAGTGGACGGCTATGAAGAAATAGCTTTCTGCTTTTTATTCGGGATTTTGAAAGGAGATTACAATGGCTAGACCAGTTACTATGTTTACGGGACAGTGGGCGGATATGCCGCTGGAAGAACTTGCGAAGACGATGGCGGGCTTTGGTTATGACGGGCTCGAGCTGGCTTGCTGGGGCGACCATATGGACGTTTTCAAGGCGGCGGAAGATATGGACTATTGCAAGAAGCAGCGTGCGATACTGGATAAGTACGGACTGAAGCTGTTTGCGATCAGTAATCATCTGGCGGGGCAGTTGACGTGTGATCCGAACGATGACAGCAGGTCGGACGGGTTTGCGCCGGCGGATTGTGCTGGTGATGCGGATAAGAAACGCGAGTGGGCGATCGAGGCGATGAAGAATTCGGCGCGGACGGCGAAGAATCTCGGGCTGGATGTGGTGAATGGTTTTACCGGGTCGCCTATATGGCATATGCTGTACAGTTTTCCGCCTGTGTCGGATCAGATGATCGATGACGGGTTTAAATATTTCGCGGAGATATGGAATCCGATCCTGGACGTGTTTGACGAGTGCGGGGTGAAATTCGCGCTTGAGGTGCATCCGACGGAGATCGCTTTTGATATTTTGACGGCTAAGAGGGCGCTTGAGGCTGTTGGCAATCGTGAGGCATTTGGTTTCAATTTCGATCCGAGTCATCTGCACTGGCAGATGGTCGATCCGGTGAAGTTTATACAGGAATTCCCGGACCGTATTTACCACGTACATATGAAGGATGCTGCGCTGCAGTTGGACGGTCGGACGGGTATCCTGGCGAGCCATTTGAACTTCGGTCAGCCGATGCGCGGCTGGGATTTCCGGTCACTTGGTCACGGCGGAGTAGATTTTGAGGAAATAATCCGTGCCTTAAACGTCATAGGTTATGAAGGGCCGCTTTCGGTCGAGTGGGAAGATTCGGGTATGGATCGGCTGCATGGGGCCCAGGAGGCTTGTGATTTCGTGAAGAATGTCGATTTCAAGCCTTCAGGCGTTGCTTTTGATGCTGCGTTTGACGAAAAGTAGGGTTTAATAAGGGAGTTCTGGCATGAGCAAAGGTTCCGGGCTTAACAGGCGGGCGTTTTTAAAAAGAGCGGGTGCTGCGGGTGCGGCGGCGATCGCATTTCCGCATTTCGTGCCGGCGACGGCGATGGGTAAGGCCTGGGCCGCGGCTCCGAGTGAGCGGATAGTTGTCGGCGGTATCGGTGTCGGCAGCATGGGAACGGGGGATCTGCGGAACTTTCTGAGCAGGAGCAACGTGCAGGTTGTTGCGGTGTGTGACGTCGATGACAGGTTTGCCAATCGTGCGAAGGGGCTTGTCGATAAGAAGTACGGCAACAAGGGTTGTGCGACGACGCGGGATTACCGCGAGATATTGGAGCGTGACGATCTTGATGCTGTGTTTCATGCACTGCCGGACCATTGGCACAGTATTATCTCGGTGGCGTGTGCGAGAAAGGGCCTGCATATTCACGGTCAGAAGCCGCTGGCACGTACGATCTGGGAAGGCAGGCAGATATGCGACGCGGTCAAGGAGCACAACGTCGTCTGGCAGACGGGGAGCTGGCAGCGGTCGCAGCAGCATTTCCGCAGGGCGTGTGAGCTGGTGATCAACGGGAAGATCGGCGATGTGAAGTATGTCGAAGTTGGTCTGCCGGACGGAAAGGCGACGGGTACGAAGTCTTTGCTTGATGTGCCTGATGCGCTTGACTGGGATATGTGGCTCGGGCCGGCTCCGAAGAGGCCCTATCAGGATTTCGGGCGGGGGAGCTGTCACTGGGACTGGCGTTGGATCATGGATTATTCCGGCGGTCAGTTGACCGACTGGGCGGGGCACCATGTGGATATCGCGCATTGGGGGCTTGGGCTGGATCGGACGGGGCCTGTGGAGATAGAGGGGCGAGGTGTTTATCCGAAGGACGGGCTTTATGATGTGCCGATCGCGTACAAGTTCAGGTGCAAGTATAAGAACGGCGTGGAGATGGTGGTCGCGAACAGGTCGCAGCAGCCGAGGGGGCAGGGCGTTGTCTGGTATGGTGAAAAGGGCTGGATCCATGTTAACAGAGGCGGTTTGTGGGCCGAGAAGCCGGAGGTGCTGCGAGAGAGCATACTGCCGAACGAGATACAGCTTTATGACAGTAATGACCACGTGGGCAATTTCCTGGATTGCGTGCGGAGCGGCAAGGAGACCATTACGCCTGTAGAGGTTGCGCATCGGTCGATCAGTGTTGGGCTGCTGGGCGAGATCGCGATGCTGACGAGGCGGAAGCTGAGGTGGAACCCGGATACGGAACGGTTTGTGGATGATGAGCAGGCTAATCGGTATCTTTCGAGGCCGTTCAGGAGTCCGTGGCACATTGCGTAGGTTGAGGGTGCGGGTGAACGTTTAACTTTGAAGAGAGGTGCAGTTTATGAGATCGATGCACATGAGAATAGCTTTGATATGTCTGGGGTTGTCGGTGGTTCTGGCTGGTGTTTCGGTGGCGGCGCCGACTGCGGAACAGATCGAGAAGATGCGCGAGGCGATGCCGGATGAGCCTGTCGTGAAGGCGAAAGAGGGGCGGAAGCTTTTGGTGTTTACGAAGTGCAAGGGATATGTACATGGTTCGATCCCATATGCAACGAAGTCGCTGGAGCTGATGGCGGAGAAGACGGGTGCGTTTTCGATCGTGGTGAGCAATGACATGAAGGTGTTTCGGCCCGAGACGCTGGAGCAGTTTGATGCGGTTTGTTTCAATAACACGACGAAACTTACTTTTGATGAGGAGCCTGGGCTGAAAAAGAGTTTGATGAATTTTGTGAAGTCGGGCAAGGGGGTTGTGGGGATCCATGCGGCGACGGACAATTTCTATGAGTGGGACGAGGCAGCGAGGATGATGGGAGGCGTGTTTGATGGGCACCCGTGGACGGCAGGAGGGACGTGGGCTTTTGAGGTGGAGGATACGGGGAGTCCGCTGACGGCAGCGTTTGAAAATGTCAAGTTTAAGGATAAGGATGAGATATACCGTACGAAGCAGATGGGGCTGCGGGAGAACTGCAGGGTGCTGGTGCGGCTTGATCTGACGGATAATGTGACAGGCAGTGCAGGGGGGATACGGCCGAGCGATGTGGATATACCCGTTTCGTGGATACGGTCCTATGGTGACGGTCGGGTGTACTATTGCGGTTTCGGGCACAATGCTCATATTTACTGGAACGCTGAGATAATGGAGCATCTGCTGGCGGGTGTTCAGTTTGCGATGGGGGATCTGGAGGCTGATACGACGCCTGTTGCGTTTGATCCGCTTTCGCTGGTAGATTTCGAGCGGCTTGAAGCTATACTTGCCGAGGTTGGCGAGTATGAGTACGGTCAGAGCAGGGCAGTTGTGTATCAGTTGGACAGTTTCCTTGCTGGGCTGCCTGAGGCGGCTGTGATGAGCGGGGAAGTGCAGAAGGAGCTGGGCGAGTTTTTGAAGTCCGAAGCGAGTGCAGCGGGTAAGAAAGTTGTATGTGAGAAGCTTAGTGTTTACGGTACAGAAGATTCTGCGGGGGTTCTGGCGGGTCTTCTGGATGATGATGAGCTTGGCGATGTGGCTCGGTATGCGTTGGAGCGGATCCCGGGTGAGTCTGTGGATAAGGTGCTGGTCGGTGAGCTTGAGGGTGCGAGCGGTGATCAGGCTGTCGGATTGATCACTACGATCGGCAGGCGCGGGATCGAGGGGGCATTGTCTTCGGTTGCTGCGAAGCTGGGATCTTCGGATCAGAAGGTTCAGGCGGCTGCGTTGATAGCAATCGGACGTATCGGTAACCGGGATGCGCTTAAGGTACTGCAAGAGCAAAAGGATGAGTTTAGCGGAGATGCGGAGCTGCAGGAAGTGTTTGTTACGGCACTGCTGCAATGCGCAGACGGGCTCGCGGCAAAAGGTGACAAGGATGGGGCGGTATTCATTTACGTCAATGTGTTCAAGTCGGATTGGTCGCTTTCGCAGAGGGTGGCTGGTCTGAGCGGACTAATCGAGGCGGCGCCGGAGTACGGAGTTGAGCAGGTTGTAGACCTGTTGCAGGGTGATGATGAAGAGATGAAGAGTGCGGCGATCGGGCTGGTTCGACTGGCTGAGAGCGGAGATGTCGCGGCAAGTCTTGCGGCGGAGCTTGGGGGATTGAATGATGACATCAAGGTTCAGTTGATCGGTGTATTGCAGGATATGGGCGAGAGAACTGCGGCGGAGGCGATTACTGCTGCGGCTGGGTCCGAGGACATGGAGGTGAGGGTTGCCGCGGTCGAAGCGTTGGGAAGTCTTGGCGGGTCGGAGCATGTTAAGATGCTTGCTGAGACGGCAGCGGAGGATGCGGGGAATGTGGGTGAGGTTGCGAGGGAGAGCCTGTACCGGCTCAACGAAGCAGGGGTGAATGATAAGATAGCTGAGCTGGCAGTGTCCGATGAGACAGGGGCAGACGTCAGGGTCGAACTGATCGGTGCGATAGAGCAGAGAAAGATAGAGTCTGCGCAGGGTGAGCTGCTGGAGCTTGCGAAATCGGATGTTCAGGATGTTTCGCTGGCTGCGTTGAAGGCGATGCGGAGCGTGGGTGGGGGCGATTTCGATGAGCTGGTCGAAATTATGATAAATGCGGACAGCTCGCGGCGGAGCAGGGCCGCGGGAGTTGCGGTACTGGCAAGGTCGCAAAAAGATGCGGATGCCGAGAAGAGAGCGGTTAAGGCGCTGGCTGGGGGGATGCAAGACGCCAGCGATCCGAGGTCGGCTCAGTCGATTTTGGCGATAATGGGTAAGATCGGCAATGACGCAGCACTGCCTTACATCAGGGAGGCGCTCAGGTCAGATGATGACAGAATGGTTTCGGGGGCAGTCAAGGCGCTTTCGGGCTGGCCGAGCACGAGCCCTGCGGATGATCTTCTGGAGGTCGCGAGAACCAGTGAGTCGGCGAGGACGCGGTCGATGGCGATCCGGGGTTATGTGAATCTTGCAAAGCACGTGAAAACCGGGGCGGCTGAAATGCTTGAGAAAGCAATTGAAGCTGCTGAAAGACCTGCTGAGAAGAAGTATGCTTTGGGTGTGCTTGGCGGGGTCAAGTCGCCTGCGGCGTTGGAGCTGGCGGAGTCGCTTGCGGGTGATGAGGCTGTTGGCGAAGAGGCGAAGATCGCAGTGAAAAAGATAAGGGAAGCTTTGGCTAAGAATGTGATCGAGGCTGAGGCATCGCGGAATTCGGGCAAGGTCGGCAATGCGTTTGACGACGATCCGGGTACACGTTGGGATACGGGCAGGCCGATGAAGCCCGGCGACTGGTTTATGATTGATCTGGGGTATGCGATGAATGTCAAGCAGATCAAGCTTGACGCGAAGGGTTCGGCGAATGATTATCCGAGGGGATACGAGGTTTATGCTTCCAAGGATAAGAGTGAGTGGGGTGAGTCTGTTGCAACGGGTGAGGCAAGTAAGCCGGTTGTAGAGATAGAGTTGGATACGGATCAGCCGGTCAGATACTTGAAGATAGTGCAGACGGGTTCTTCGGGTTCGTATTACTGGTCAATACATGAGATGGATTTTGTGTTTGAATGATGGATATTCTGTGGGTTGAGAGCAAGGTTTCGATTCACAATAACTTGAAAAAATTGAGGTGAATTATGGCAGGACATGGTTCTAAGAGCAAGGACGGAATTTCACGCAGACAGTTTATGGGTTCAGCGGCAGCGGCAGCGGCTGCATTTACGGTCGTTCCGAGTTATGTGATCGGAGCGAACGGTCAGACACCGCCGAGCGAGAAGCTCAATATTGCGGCTATAGGTGCCGGCGGGATGGGGGCCGGCAATCTGCGGGCCATGTCGGGTGAGAATATAGTTGCTTTGTGTGACGTTGATGACAAGCGGGCAGCGGGGAGCTATGAGAGGTTTCCGGATGCGAAGCGTTATAAGGATTTCCGTGTGATGCTGGAAAAGCAGAAGGATATCGATGCGGTTCTTATAGCGACGCCTGATCATACGCATGCAGTTGCTGCGATGGCGGCTATGCAGGCGGGCAAGCATGTTTATGTGCAGAAGCCGCTGACTTATACCGTGAATGAAGCTCGTGTGTTGACTGAGGCGGCTCGGAAGTACAAGGTTGCTACGCAGATGGGTAACCAGGGGCATTCGGGTGAAGGATGTCGTCTGATCCATGAGTGGATCCATGACGGTGCGATCGGGCCGGTGCGTGAGGTTCATTGCTGGACGAATCGACCGATCTGGCCGCAGGGAATTGTTAAACCTGCTGAGGCGCAAGAAGTTCCGTCTACTATGGACTGGGATCTTTGGGTCGGTCCGTCGCGGATGCGTGAGTACAACAGTGCGTATGCTCCGTTTAACTGGCGCGGCTGGATCGATTACGGCTGCGGATCGCTTGGTGATATGGGTTGTCATATCATGGATGCTGCGGTTTATGCGTTGGATCTTACCAAGCCTTCGAGTGTGATCGCGTCGGTGAGCAAGGATCCGACAGGAGAATGGAAGATCGATGATCGGTCGGGGACATATCCTGCTGCTTCGGTTGTGCATTATACATTCCCGGCACGCGGATCAATGCCTCCGGTTAAGTTGCACTGGTATGACGGCGGGATCATGCCTGAGCGTCCCGAAGACCTTGAGCCCGGCCGACGGATGCCTGACAGCGGCACGATATTTGTGGGCGACAAGGGTAAGATCATGAGCGGCACTTACGGCGGCGGTCCTCGTATTATACCTGAGACGAAGATGCGGGCCTATGACAGACCTGAGCGGACTCTCGAGCGTGTTGAGGGCAGTCATGAGCAGAACTGGATCGATGCTTGCAAGGGCGGTAAGCCTGCAGTTTCGAACTTCGAGTATGCCGGGCCGTTCACTGAGATGGTTCTGCTGGGTAATATTGCAGTGCTCAATCCGGATCAGCGTCTGAACTGGGATGCTGATGCAATGAAGATCACGAACAATGAAGAAGCTAACGCCTGGGTCAAGCGTGAGTACAGGCAGGGCTGGTCCCTGTAGAAATCATGTCGGTGCGGTCTTTTGGGCCGCACCGGTTTTCTAAACTTGCGTTTCAAAGGTAGTTTGTACATGCGGGCGCAGGCTGGGTTTTGAATTGGCTTTAATGGAATAGAGTTTTGAGTTCAGGGCAGAGGAAATGATCGAACGACCGACAAAGTTTTTATTGGCTCTTCTAATCGCTGCAATTTTAGGATCCTTTTGTGCTTCCGCTGCGGATGGTGAGAGTATTTCGCTTGCGGGTGAGTGGCAATTCAGTCTCGATGAGGAGGATGTCGGGGTCGATCAGCAGTGGTACGGCAAGGAGCTTTCTGAGACGATCGAGCTGCCCGGGACGACGGATGAGGCGGGTTATGGAGAGAAGACGGAGGGTTCGACTTATGGTGCGCTGAGCAGGGTTTATAAGTATGTCGGGCCGGCGTGGTATAAAAAGGAAGTGATCGTTCCTGCGGACTGGCGGGATAAAAAGTTGACGTTGTTCCTGGAGCGGGTTCTGTGGGAGTCGACTGTCTGGCTGGATGGTGAGAAGATCGGCAGTTATGACAGTCTGGGGACGCCGCACAGTTATGAGCTAGGAGTTGTCGAGCCTGGTGAGCACACGATCACGGTGCGGGTGGATAATTCGATGATACATATGATCGGCGAGAAGGGGCATGCGTACGGCGATCATATGCAGACGATCTGGAACGGCGTGGTTGGGGAGATCAAGCTTGAAGCGAGGCCCGCGGTTAATATTGGTTCAGTGAAGGTGTGGCCGGATATTGATAAGAAACTCGTGAAGGTCGTTGCTGGGATAAACAACGAGACTGATAAGCGGCAGTCGGTGACGGTTGACTGCGGGGTTTTTGAGGTCGGGCTCGACGGGGTCAGGGCAAGGAAGAAGGTGAAGTTCGATCTTGAGCCTGGGGAGGTGGAGAAGACGATCAATCTGTTTTTGGGCGATAAGATGGAGCTGTGGGATGAATTCGATCCGACGCTTTATCGGGCAGAGCTTTCGCTGAAGGCGGGCGGTTTTTTTGACTCGTACAGGCACAGCAAGTCGGTGCAGTTCGGATGCAGGAAGATAGGGCATGACGGGACGCATTTTGTGGTGAACGGTCGGCCGACGTATATGCGGGGCAATCTGGATAATGTGCATTTTCCGCTGACGGGCTATCCGGCGATGGATGTTGAGCAGTGGAGGCGGATATGGGAGATCAGCAAATCTTACGGGCTCAATCATATTCGTTTTCATTCGTGGTGTCCGCCTGAGGCTGCGTTCGAGGCGGCGGATAAGGTTGGGATATATCTGCAGCCTGAGATCGGTATCTGGATCGACAAGTGGATGCTGAAGGATTTTCCGGGGCTGAAGCTGTTTGGTAAGGATGAGGAAGTTGTCGAGTATGTGAAGAGGGAGCGTGACAGGATACTGGAGGCGTACGGGAACCATCCGTCGTTCGTGATGATGGGTATTGGCAATGAGCTCGGCGGCGGTGATTTCGATCTGATGGCGGAGATCATGGATACTGCCCGGGAGCGTGATCCGCGGAGGCTTTATGCGACGTCGACGGCGAGGCAGTTGCCGGAGAGTGACGATTATTATGTTTCACACAGGACGAACAGGGGCGGGACGCGTGGGTTGAGGGGGCCCAGTACTGCGTGGGATTATGACAATGTGCTGGAGCATATGGATGTGCCGGTGATAGCGCACGAGCTTGGGCAGTGGCCGGTGTATCCGGATTTTGATGAGATAGACAAGTATACGGGCGTGCTGCGGGCGCGTAATCTGGAGGGGTTCCGGGAGTCCGCCAGGGAGAGGGGGCTGCTGGAGCTGAACGAGGAATTTCATGAAGCGACCGGGGCGCTGAACGTGCTTTTGTATAAGGCTGAGATCGAGGCGAATATGCGTTCGGAGCACATGGCGGGATTTCATCTGCTGGGGCTGCAGGATTATTCCGGGCAGGGTGAGGCGCTGATCGGGACGCTGGATTCGTTTTATGACAGCAAGGGGATCACGACGCCTGAGAAGTTTATGCGGTACTGTGATGTGACGGTTCCGCTGCTGAGGATCGAAAAACGCGAGTGGCGAAACGATGAGACGCTGGCGGCGTCGCTGCAGATATCGCATTTCGGGGAGGAGGATATTGCAGGTGCTGTGCCGTTCTGGAAGCTGGTGAAGGAGGACGGCGAGGTGGTCGCGGAGGGTGAGTTTGAGGCTCGGGATATAATGGTCGGGTCGCTGGCTGATGCGGGTTCGCTTAGTGCGTCGCTTGAGGGTTTGACGGAGGCGCAGGAGCTAACGATCACGGCGGGGCTTGAGAATACCGACATCGTGAACAGTTGGAAGGTGTGGGTGTTCCCGGCGGTCGAGGTTGAGATGCCGGGTGATGTGATGGTGGCGGAGTCGCTGAATGAGGACGTCGTGAGCCATCTTGAAGATGGAGGCAGGGCGGTTGTGTTCGCTTCGAATACGGCGACGGAGAAGAAGGTGGAAAGCAAGTTTATGCCGGTGTACTGGTCGCTGACGTGGTTTCCGGGGCAGGCGGGGGGACTTGGGCATCTGATACGGGATGAGCATGAGGCGCTTGCGGAGTTTCCTACTGACATGCATACCGACTGGCAGTGGTGGGATATTGCGCGGGGCGGGCATGTTTTCATTCTAAACGATACGCCTTTTGGTTTCAGGCCGATCGTTCAGCCGATCGATGATTTCCATCGGAACAATAAGCTGGGTGCGATATTTGAGACGAGATATGGCGACGGCAAGCTGCTGGTGTGCAGTTGGGATCTGCCGGGCAAGGCGGAGAAGAGTCTGGCTGCGAAGCAGTTGCTGTACAGTCTGATGCAGTATGTGGGCGGGGATGAGTTTTTGCCCGAGCATGAGCTGGATCGTGATTTGCTGGGTGAGCTGCTAATGTCGGCCCAGGAGGCGACGCTCGCCAAGCTGCCGGAGGGCAAGGAGAAGGCGGTTCTGTTTGTCGATGCTGCTGGGGAGGTTGATGCGGTTGAGCAGAATGTGGCGTACGATAAGAGTAAAGATGATGTGCTAGTCGGCGGTGATGGTTTTGGTTATTCGGTCGCTGCTGACGGCATGTGGCGGGACAGCAAGGGTGCCTACTGGTTTGGTGAAGAGCTGGCGGTGACTCTGGACGTGCCGGAGGGCTTTATCGGTACGCTCTATGTGCATTTCCAGGATTCGAATATGCTGGACAGGAAGGGTGAGGTTCGGTTTGAGGGTCGGCCTGTGAGCCTTGGAGAGCATAAGGATAAGGGGAAATGGGTTGCGGTCCATGTGATGCGTGAGGATACGCTGGACGGGACGATCACGCTTGGTGCGAAGGTGACGGATGGTCCGAATCTGATGATCTCGGCGATCGCGGTTGTGCCCGAGGGCTAATAACGGTTATTTAAGGATTCAGATGCGACGGAAGCGGTTTGCTGGACTGTCGGTCTGAGATTATGTATAATGAACGCGGCTGTAGACTGGTGGATAATGAAGTGTCAGATTGGGCAGTATTTTACAGATATATCTGGTTCTGTGTCCGCCAAAAAGGGTTTTGAGCGGCGTTCTGGGACCATATTTGCAGGCGGCAATATAGAAAGCCGGTAAATGTGGGTCGTTAGGTGTTTGATCTGGTGCTGGATTGTTGAGGCCAGGGATCGAATCTACTTGATAAAAGGGTTAATGATAACTTTTTCGGGGTAGTAAAATGAAGAAAAATATGGCGATTATGATAGTGGGAGTCGTTGCGATAATGGCTTGTAATTTGATGGCGGCTGGGCCGGAAATGCCCTTGAAAGAGCATCCGGCGGTAAGTGCTTATGACGGCTGGCGTCTGGGGACGCAGGCGTGGAGTTTCAATCGTTTTACGTTTTATGAAGGTCTGGACAAGACGCGTTCGCTGGGTCTGGATTATATCGAGGCGTATCCGGGGCAGAAGCTGAGCAAGGATGGTGATGGGAAGTTCCATCATAATATGTCCGAGGAGCTTCGGAAGGAAGTGAAGCAGAAGCTCAAGGATGCTCAGATCAAGGTGGTGAATTACGGCGTTGTCGGACTTGGCAATGACGAGGCGAAGGCACGTGAGGTGTTTGAGTTCGCGAAGGATATGGGGATCGAGACTATCGCTTCGGAGCCTCCTTTTGAGGCGTTTGATATGCTTGATAAGCTGTGCCAGGAGTACAAGATCAATCTGGCTGTTCATAACCACCCTAAGCCTTCGCGGTACTGGAACCCGGATACTGTGCTGAAGGTCGCTGAGGGGCGGAGCGATTATATCGGTGCGTGTGCGGATACGGGGCACTGGGTTCGTTCGGGTCTGGATCCGGTCGAGTGTCTCAAGAAGCTGGAAGGCCGGATCAAGAGTCTGCACTTCAAGGAGATCAAGGACGGTCATGATGTGCCCTGGGGCACGGGTGCGAAGCGTGCGCCTAAGCTGCTTGAGGAGCTGCATCGGCAGGGTTTCGAGGGTGTTTTCTCTATCGAATACGAATACAACTGGAGCAATTCGGTTCCCGAGATGCGTCAGTGTGTTGCGTTTTTTGAGAAGAAGGGCAGAGAGCTGAATCCTACCGGCTGGGAGCCTCTGTTTGATGAGGATTTCGCGAATGCGGATATGAAGGAGGGCTCATGGGAATGGAAGCAGGGCGTTCTGACGCGAATGGGCGGCGGTGATATCTGGACGAAGGGCAAGTATTCTGATTTTGTATTGGATATGGAATACAAGCTGGCGCCGAAGACGAACAGCGGTGTGTTTATCAGGACGCAGGATCACAACTGGCTGCCGTGGATCGAGGTGCAGGTTGAGGATTCGCACGGCAAGGAGATCGACAGGCATGTTGCGGGTGGGATATTCGATGTGCTTGCGCCTTCGAAGAATGCCGTCAAGCCGGCGGGTAAGTGGAACCGGATGACGATCGGGGCGAAAGACAATAAAGTTTACGTAGTGCTTAACAATGAGCCGATAATCGATATGGACCTGAATGACTGGGACGAAGCTCACAAGAATCCGGACGGGTCAAAGAATAAGTTCAATGTCGCCTACAAGGATCTGCCGAGAGAAGGCTTTATCGGTTTGCAGGATCATGGACAGGCGGTCTGGTATAGAAACCTGAGTATAAAAGAATTGCAGGATTAGTACAGGAGTGTCAAGATTATGTCTGATAAGATGAATAGAAGAGATTTTATGCGTTCGACTGCGGCTGTTAGTGCGGGTCTTGCGATAGCGCCGGGTCTGTTTGCTGCGGAAGCTAAAGAGAAGGCTGACGATATCAACGTTGCTATACTTGGTGCGGGCAGTCAGGGGCAGGTTCTGCTGGATTCGTGTCTGCGGATACCGGGTCTGCGTTTCAAGGCAGTGTGCGATATATGGGAACAATACAACCTTCGTAAGGTTCATCGTCTGCTGATGAAGTATCGTCACGAAAACAATGCGTATATCGATTATCGTGAGATGCTGGACAAGGAAAAGGATCTGGACGCGGTTATTATCGCAACGCCTGACTTCTGGCACAGCGAGCATGCGATCGCGTGCATGGAAGCTGGACTTGACGTTTACTGCGAAAAGGAAATGTCCAATACCATCGAGGGTGCTAAGAAGATGGTAGAGGCGCAGAAGAAGACGGGTCAGTTGCTGCAGATCGGACATCAGAGGCGTTCGAATCCGAGGTATCTGTACTGCAAAGACAAGCTGATGACCAATGACGAGATACTCGGCCAGGTCACGATGATCAACGGTCAGTGGAACCGTTCGGCGCGGCCGGACCTTTCCGCGCCTGAGCGATATCATATACCGCAGAAAGTGCTGAAGCAGTACGGTTTTGATTCGATGCGACAGTTCCGAAACTGGAGATGGTACCGCGGGCTTGGCGGCGGACCGATCGTGGACCTTGGTGCTCATCAGATCGATGTTTATAACTGGTTCCTCGGTGCACATCCGAAGGCAGTGATCGCAAACGGCGGGACGGATTATTATGATAAGGAAACGCACGAGTGGTACGACGTCGTGATGGCTGTGTACGAGTACGAGACGAAGAAGGGTACGGTACGTGCGTTCTACCAGACCGGTACGACGAACAGCAACGGCGGTTACTACGAGACGTTCATGGGTGACAAGGGTACGCTGACGATATCCGAGGCGTCGAGCCGGGGTGCATTGTATCCGGAGAACCTGGCGGATATCAAGGTCGCTCAGAAGTGGGAGAAGTTCGTATCTTCGGGGCTGGTCAAGGAGCCTGTGAAGGAGGATACGGGCGGCGACGAGGACGCATTGCTGGACGTTCGTGAGACGGTCGCTCCGCCTGCGTACGAGATACCAGTTACGATGGAGAAGAAGTACCATCAGCCGCACCTTGAAAACTTCTTTGATGCTATGCGAGGTAAGGTAGAGCTCAACTGCCCAGCGGAAGACGGGTATGCAAGTGCGGTCACTGTTTTGAAGGTGAACGAGGCGATCCAGGCGAAGAAGCGGCTGGAATTCAAGCCTGAGGATTTCGAAGCCTAAACCCCATATAAACGGAGTTATACGGTTAGATGACGACTTTCTTAAAATTGCAGCGGTCGGCGGCGGTGGTGTTCGTCTGTTTGTTTGCTTTGCAGATGCGGGCGAGCGGTGCCGAGAAGATTGGTGACGAGGTGGACGGCTCACGGAGTCCGTCGGTTCACGTTATCGATCTGTACGATAAAGAGGGCATGAAGATACGGCCGGACAATGATATCGTGCTGCCGATGTCGAATGAGCAGACGTGTTCTCAGTGTCATGACGTCGAGAAGATATCGAAGGGCTGGCACTTCAACTGGAAGGATCCTTCGGTCGATCCGGGCAGGGTCGGTCAGGCGTGGATACTGGCTGATCCTGAGACGGGTACGCAGATACCGCTGTCGTATCGAGACTGGCCTGGGACGTACAATCCGGATGAGATCGGTGTGACGATGTGGCAGTTTGCGAAGCTGTTCGGGCGGCATTCGCCGGGGCCCATGAAAGAGGATCTCGAGGGCGAGATCGATTTCGATGCGAGGTGGATGGTGTCTGGCGAGCTTGAGGTGAACTGTCTGGCGTGTCATGACAATGAACCTGGTCACGATCAGTCGAACTATGCGATGGAAGTTATGAGAGAGAATTTCCACTGGGCGGCTGCATCGACGCTGGCGTTTACGACGGTCAAGGGTGCTGCGAAGGATATGTCGGCGACGTACGACTTTCTTTTCCCTGAGCCTCCGTTGGATCCGAAGTTGATCGAACCTTCAATTTCGTATGACGAGGACCGGTTTCGTGAGGACGGGAAGGTGTTTCTCGATGTCTCGACGGAGATAAAGAACGAGAACTGCTATTTCTGTCATTCCAACTTTGACGTGCATGAGGATATGCCTGAGAAGTGGATGCATGATCAGGATGTGCATCTGATGGCGGGCTTGAGTTGTGTGGACTGTCATCGTAATGGGCTAGGTCATAATATCGTCCGGGGTTATGAGGGCGAGGCTGAGCACAGCGATAATCCGCTGGCGGCATCGTCTTCGTGCGAGGGCTGTCATTTGCCCAGTGAAGGTGAGAAGCCGAAGGCGGGCAGGTTTGCAGCTCCGGAGCCGGAGCATGCGGGCATACCGACTGTGCATTTTCGTGAGCTGACGTGTACGGCGTGTCATTCGGGGCCGTGGCCCGAGGATGATGCGTATCTTGCGATGACTGCGAGGGCGAACGGTCTTGGCATGCATGGTATAGACAAGACGCCAGGAGTGCTGCCGCACCTGTATTCGCCTGTTTTCAAGGAGAATCCGGACGGCAAGATCGGGCCGTATAAGGTGGTATATCCGAACTTCTGGGCGTATATTGACGGTGAGAATGCTACGCCGCTGGTTCCTGAGAAGGTCAAGCCGATTATCGGCGAGGCGATCGCTGGTGCGAAGCCCGAGCAGCGCGGGAGTTGGCATCAGTTTACGGACGAGCAGGTTGCGAAAGCATTGAAGCTTCTGGCTGATACGACTCCGGAGGGCAGTGCGGCTGGGTATGTTTCCGGCGGGAAGGTGTTCGCTCTGGATAAGGACGGCGAGCTTGTTGTCGAGGAGCATGGTGCTGCGAAGCCTTACGGCTGGCCGATCGCGCATAACGTAAGGCCTGCTGAACAGTCGCTGGGTGTACGCGGCTGCGGGGACTGTCACGAGACGGATTCGCCGATCGTTTTCGGGGATATCCCTGCGGATACGCCGATGGTGTCGCAGCAGGGCGAGGCGATGGAGATGGCGTCGCTGCAGGGCGTTGATCGGACGCACATGAAACTGTTTGCGATGTCGTTCGTGTTCAGACCGATGCTGAAGGTCGTTACGATCCTGTGTTCGGCAGTGATCGCGGCGGTGGTTCTGTTTTATGTTCTAAAGGCGTTCGGATTCGTGACTGTGAAGGCGTCCGACGATGAATCAGCGATATAAAAAACGTCAACGGGATATGTTGCCATGTTTGAAAAAATAGCTGTTACAACATTACTTATAACTTTGCTGGTGATCGCGGGGCATTATGTTTACCGTTTGGTTCGCGGAGCGGTCAAGGAAGGTGTTTGCCCGGCGTGTGCGATAATGCGGCTGCCATTGCGTATGATATCGGCGATGCTGCTCGAACAGAAGCTGGGTTTTCTGGGGCGGGTACGGAAGCTGGTATTGCTGGTGGGGCTGTTGTGCTTTGCGGTGCTTGCGGTCACGGGTTTTTGGCCACCGCTGGCGGAAGGGGAATATCTGGCGGGATATATGCTGATGATCCATGCGACTTTTGCGCCGGTGCTGGCGATATGTCTTGCGGTTGCGGCGGTAATGTATGCGTATGACTGCAGGTTCGAGCAGGCGGACTGGAAGGGTGTTCTGAGGCTGGTCAAGCCGGAAGGGCGGTGGGAAGGCGGAGAGAAGCCGGCTGCGCCGTTTTTGCAGCGGATATTGTTCTGGGTCCTGATGATACTTTCGCTGCCGTTGATGCTTTCGATAGCGCTTAGTATGTTTCCGCTGTTCGGGACGGAGATGCAGGAGTTTTTGTTCGAGGTTCATCGTTATACGGCGCTTACGATGTTGATTTGTGTTCTGCTGCAGGTTTATCTTGCTGCTGTGATGCCGGTGTGTTGCAATAATGAGTAGTGGTCAAAAGATAAAATTTTCGGAAAGGAAACAGCATGAGTACTGTGGTCGTTTTAGCTAGTCTATTTGGGCTTGGCATGTGTTTTTCACTGCTTGGCTCTATTAGTGTTAAATTGATGCCGCGTCTTGAGATTGACCAGGGGAAATTTGGAACGCTGGTTTCGATATTCATGTTCTCCTGCCTTGTTGCTTCATTGGTTATGGGAGTTGCTGTTGATTCGGTAGGCTACAAGCCAATTGCACTGTTTGGTTTTTTGATGACTGCGGGTTGTATCTTTTATCTTGCGAATAGCAAGTCTTACAAGCTAATTACTATCCCTTGTCTGCTTCTCGGATTTGGCGCCATGGCGATGAATGTGGTTGGAAATACGCTTGCTAAGCATGTCCTTTTTGGCGGTCAGAATGAGGCTGCAGCCCTTAATCTGGGGAACGTTTTTTTTGGTCTTGGACTTTTTGTCACACCAATCGTAGTCAGCTTCCTTTTTCAAAAAACGACATATGAAAAAGCAGTTGCATCTCTTGGTGTTTTAATAATTGTGCCTGCTATACTCGTATTCAGTGCAACATTCCCAGATAAATCACCTGGCTTTGCTTTTGAACAAGCTGTGCAGTTACTTGGCAATCCTGCTGTTCTGGTGAGTGCTCTGGTTCTTTTCTGCTATATCAGTCTTGAAGCGTCATTTTGTAATTGGCTTCCTATGTTTGGAAAAGACGTGATCAAAAAGGATGCTCCTTCTATGGATGCTACTGCCGCTGATGCCTCCGCTCAGAGGTTACTATCACTTTTTGCAATCGGTATGATGGCAAGTCGACTCGCCGCAAGTTTTCTTGCGAGTAAAGTTACAATAGTTAAAGATAATCCAGCAGCTTTCTTCATTGTTGGTGCTGCTCTGGTGTCAGGTATTTTGATCGTTGCGATGATAAATACCAGAAAGACAAGGACAGCACAAGTGCTTGCAACATTGGCAGGTATTGCATTTGCGCCTGTATTCCCCACTGTGGTTGGTGTAACTTTTGGGAAATTTAGCTCTGATGTGCATGGGAGTGTATTGGGTATTATATTCGCGATCGGTCTTGCTGGTGCAGTTATAGCACCCAAAGCAATAGGAAATCTTTCGAGGGGCTCATCTGTTCAGAAAAGTCTTAAGCTTTTAGTACCCGTCTGTGGTGTGCTCTTGCTCCTTGGGCTTGCAATTACGGCTGTGAAGAATCCTGCTTCGGATTCGCAGGGCGATGATATGGCTGATGATGTTCAGGTTGAGCAGGCAATTGATGATGCGGAAGCTGAGCTTCCTGCGGAGACCGAGTAAGTTTGTTGGACTTGACATTTGTTGTGGTGATAATATAGTATTGTAATGTGTTCAGGCGATTTTGTTTGCGTCTGGAAATGCTTAATTTTAACCAGGAGTTTGAATAGTATGACAAAGAGAATACTGACAACTTTCGTTATGTTTGGTTTTTTGTGTGCCGCGGTGGTGACACTCAGCTCATGCGGGAAGTCTGAGCCTGCGGCTGAGGAAGAGACACAGACCACTACGCAGGGCGAGACTGAAACCGAGGAAGCCGCTGTAGAAGAAACACCTGAGGAACCGGCGAAAGAGGCGGAAGCTGAAGAGGCGGCCGAGGCTGAAGAAGAGGCTGAGGAAGTAGCCGAAGAGCCCGCGGCAGAAGAAGTGACTGATGCGGTCGAGCCTGAGGCGGGTACGCCTTCGACTGATCTGGTGCCGCTGCCGCTGGAGCTGCCGCAGCCTATGTTCCAGGGTACGCCTGCGGATATCAAGGTTCCGGGCGGGAAGCTCGAAAAGCCTCGCGGAAAGCCAAGGCCCGATTTCCTTGCGCCGGAAGGTGTAAAGAATGTCGCGCTGAACAAGCCTGTTTCGGCGAGCGATGAGTTCCCGATCATCGGTGAGATCGAGATGCTGACCGATGGCGATAAGGAAGCGGCTGACGGCAGTTATGTCGATATGGGGCCGTTCCATCAGTACATGACGATCGATCTCGAGGATACGTACGAAATCTACGCGATCGTTCTGTGGCACTTCCACAAGCAGCCGCGGGCCTATTATGATGTGGTTGTTCAGGTTTCGAACGATCCTGAGTTCGCTGAGGGCGTTACGACGCTGTTCAATAATGACCATGACAATTCGATCGGTCTGGGCGCGGGTGATGACTATCACTATGTGGAAACGTCCGAGGGTAAGCTGATCGATGCCAAGGGTGTCGAGGCACGCTATGTGCGGTTCCACAGTAACGGTAACAGCTCGAACGACCAGAACCACTATATCGAAGCTGAGGTTTACGGTAAGAAGCCTGAATGACACGATCAGCAGCAATAGCGGTAATAATTACGGCGGCAGTCGCGGCTTCGATCCTGCGGCTGCCGTTTTTGTCTGTGCGGCCTGTGCATACGGACGAGGCGGTGCATGCGGTTAAGTTCGGTGAGCTGCTGGAGGACAATGCGTACCGTTATGATCCGTACGAGTATCACGGGCCGACGCTTAATTATTTCACGCTGATACCGGCGTGGGTGCGGGGGCAAGTTGCATTTGAACAGCTCGATGCGGTGACGCTTCGGCTTGTTCCGGCGGTGTTTTCGCTGCTGCTGGTTTTGATGCCGATACTGTTGATAAAGCCTTTGGGGCCGGGGGTGGCGGCGTTGGCTTCGGTGCTTACGGCGCTGTCACCTGCGTTTGCGTTTTATGGTGTTTACTATATTCAGGAAACGCTGCTGGTTGCGTTTACGTTTATGGCGGTTGCGGCGGGGTATCATTACTGCCGATCGCAGAGACCAGTGTACGCGGTGCTGACGGGTGGGGCGCTGGGGTTGGCGTTCGCGACTAAGGAAACGTTTTTGATCGTACTGGCGTGCATGATCGGGGCGGCTGCTTTATGGGTGCTGGTTTGTAAACGGTCGGGTGGCTGGTCGATGTTGCAAGGGTTTGGGTCGCATGTTGTTGCGGGGATTGGTGCGTTTGTTGTTGTTGCGGTGGTTTTCTTCAGCTCGTTCTTTACGAATCCGGAGGGGATCGTCGACTCGGTGCGTACTTACGGGATCTATTTTGCGCGCGGCGGGGGACATGATACGATGCATGTGCATCCTTGGTATTATTATTTGTCGCTGCTGACTGCGTTTCGTCTGGGTGATGGGCCGATATGGTCGGAGGCGTTTGTTCTGGTGCTTGCGGTGGTCGGTATGGTTGCGGCATTGAGAAAGAGATTGCCTGGGGATGCGAGTTCGGGACTGTTTTGCTTTGTCGGTTTTTATGCCATACTGCTTGCGGTCGCTTATTCGGTTATTCCGTACAAGACGCCGTGGTGTCTGCTGGGGTTTCATCATGGGTTTATACTGCTGGCTGGACTTGGTGGATGGTATCTGCTGAGTTTATGTCGAGGTGAAATGAGGGTCGCGGTTGCGGTGGTGCTGGCGGCGGGGGTGCTGCATCTGGGTTTTCAGGCGTGGATGTCGAATGGTGAATATGCTTCGTCGACTGAGAATCCGTATGTCTATGCGCAGACGACGGAGGATGTGCCGGAAGCTGCGAAGGAGCTGGAGCTGTTTGCAAAGGCATATCAGGAGGACGAGCAGTTGGCTGTGGAGGTTGTTTTCCCGGGTGGAGATTACTGGCCGTGGCCGTGGTATCTGCGGGGTTTCGATAAGGTGGGCTATTACAGCGGCGTCGATTTTTCGGTTGAGGCGGCGCCGGTGGTCATCGCGTCGACTGAGGTTCGGGGGGCACTTATGAGAAAGTTGTATGAGCTTCCTCCGCCTGGGCAGAAGCATTTGTATGTGCCGTTGACTGAAGATGAGCTGCTGCTTCGTCCGGCTGTGCCGTTCGAGATATATGTGCGGAAGGATGTTTACGATCGGGCGATGTTGAGCGATGAGATACCGGTGGGAGAGCAGGAATGAGCAAAGATAAGCAGGAGGTCAACGCGTTTTCGTTTCCCGGTTCGGACATTGCGAATCTGCAGAGATTTCGCAAGGAGGCGATGGCGACGATCTTTCATGTGTTCATCGTGCATGAGGATCGTGAGTATGCGGGGCAGGCTGCGTGGGAGGCGTTCGATGTGCTGGATGATCTTGAGCAGCACTTCAGCAGGTTTATTGCGAACAGCGACATTTCGCAGATAAACCGGCTGGGCGAGGGGGAGTCGGTGGTTGTTTCGCTACCGACGTTTGAATGTCTGCAGCAGGCGAAGGATATGTATGAGCGGACGTTTGGGGCGTTTGATGTTACGGTGGGGACGTTGTACAAGGCGTGGCTGAGGGAGGACAAGAGCATCAAGATGCCCGGGCGTGAGGAGCTCGAGTTCGCTCGGGAGCATACCGGGGCGGATAAGATAAAGCTGAACGAAGAAAGTTTTACGGTGACGCTGGAGGAGGCTCCGCTGTCTGTGGATCTTGGGGGGATCGGTAAGGGGTTTGCGATAGACAGGATGATGGAGGTGCTGCGGGAGTGGGAGGTCGAGTCGGCTATGATCAGCGGCGGGGGGAGTACGGTACTGGCGAGTGGTGCTCCGGCGGGGCTTGACGGCTGGCCGATAAAGGTCCGTTCGCCGCTTGAGCGGTCGCATACGCTGACAAAGCTGGATCTGTGCGGTCAGGCGTTCAGCGGGTCAGGGATAATAAAGTCACAGCACATAATAGATCCGAGGAAGGGGATGCCCGTGAGTTCGGTTCTGTCGGCGTGGGCGTCGGCGGAGAATGGTGCGTTTGCGGATGCGCTGTCCACTGCTGCGACCGTCATGAGCAGAGACGAGATGCGGAAGTACTGTGAGAAGCATCGTGGGGCCATGCTCATGACTGCGGTGAAGAATATTGATAAGCCGGGGGATGTTGAAATGTTCAAGGCAGGGTGCTGGCCTGAGAAGTGACAGGCGGGATTGCAGGTAGGAGCAGTTTTATTGTTCGGATTTGAGGGCCTGTCTGATCTGCCATAGTTCACGCAATATTTCGAGTGCGTTGCGACGGACGGTGAGACGGCTGTCGCGGTCGCAGGTCCATTCGATGGGAAACTCGCCGATCTTGTATCCGGCGCGGTGTGCGCGGAGGATGACTTCGACGTCGAACATGAAGCCGTCGACGACACATTGGCTGAACAGTTGGCGGGCAACGTCGCCGCGGTAGACCTTGAATCCGCACTGTGTGTCGGTCAGGTGAGCTGGTACGCCCATAAAGTTGATGATGGTCCAGCGGAACGCCTTTGAGAAAAGTTTCCGCTGTAGGGGCTGATCATGCTGGATGTCGCTTTGCTGGTCGCGTCGGGATGCATGGGCGATTGCGCAGCCGTCGCTTGATATGAGGTCCAGGCCTTTTTTTGCGTGATGGTAAGGTACGCAGCAGCCGCAGTCGGCGAACATGACGTATCTGCCGGCGGAATTGAGTACGCCGGTACGTATTGCGTAACCTTTGCCGCGATTTTGGTCATATCGCTTGACGTTGAGGGCGATGTCTGAAGATATGCTTGCCTGTTTCGCGACAGAGGCGGTGTCGTCGGTACTGCCGTCGTCGACGACGATTATCTCGCCTGTAAGGTTTTCTCTGTCAAGAAAGCCCGATGCACGCTCAACGTCGACAGCGACCTTTCTGCCTTCGTTGTAGGCAGGTAATATGATCGACAGGTAAGGTTTCGATAATGGATTAGTCATAACTTTGCGATTATACCATAGTACTGGGCGGTTTTCTACCCCTACGGATATTGTTTATTTCTGTTCAATCTGGTTTGCATTGCATATAATAGGGCAATATTTGATTGACGTGAGGGCGTGCATTTTACAGAATAAGTTAATCCCATTCGCCGGATTCGGGCAGATCATATGGGAGTCAATTCTGTCAACAAGTAGGAGTATTGAAAATGTCTGAAGCAAAATGTCTGCCGACGATCGGCAAATCCACACCTAAGGTTCCAACGATCGGCGTATTTTCTCCGTGTGATCCCCGTATCGATGAGGACAGCCGTACGCGGGCCAAGAACATTATCAAGATGGTTGCGAACACCATAAGCGGGGCGGTTCTGCTTCCTGATAAGACGCCGGCTCCGGTGGTTTATTCTGATGTTTTGATCGACAGCGAGGCGCAGGCGGATATCGTCGCTCAGCAGTTCCGTGAAGCGGGAGTTGATATTCTGATCTGCTGTCCTGATACTTGGGCGTTTCCTCAGCTTACGGGTATTTCGCTTCTGCAGCAGTTCCCCGCGAACACGCCGATCAATATTACCTGCGGCAACAGCGGGCCGAAGCCTGGCGTTGTTTACGCTCATGCGCTTAACGGTGCGATCAGTCAGTACGGCAAGATGGTTTCGTTGAATGTGGGGACGTGGCCCGATACGGGACTGGATCCGCAGATGACTGAGCAGACGGCGAAGAATCTGATCGACTGGTGCTATGCGGCAGTGACGGCGGTTGCTGTTCGCGGGCGACGTGTGGTTGTTTTCGGCCATGATTCGATGGGGATGGAGACAGCATTGGCGCATGTTATTCCGACGCGGAACACTTTCGGACTGGAGATTACGCGGCTGGATATGAAGCTGCTGGCGGATATGATCAGCAAGAAGGCTTATGACGAGAAAGAGCTTAAAGAGCTTCGCGGCTGGATAGACAAGCATGTCGGTGACAGGCTGGAGCTGAAGGATTCGGCGGATGGGGAGCGGTTCAACCAGTCGCTGGCGATGTATCTGGTCGTTCGTGATATTATGTCGGATCTGAATGCTATCGGCGGCGGGTTTATGTCGCAGCTCGAGTGGGGTTCGGATTCACGCGGACTGCCGCTGCCTGTTGCGGACTGCATGGAGTCGCTGTTTAACTCTACGTTTGACCATAACGGGCCGAAGACTGCTAAGCCCTATGCTACGGAAGCGGATGTGCAGGGGTTGCTGACGATGTTGTTTACGACGTATCTGAGCGGCGGCGAACCACCGCTGTTCATGGACCTGCGTAAGGTGTGGGAATCGTGGGAGATCAAGAAGCTTGCCGACGAGATCGGGCTGAGCGGTTTGCCAACGGATACCGACTGGATCGAGAAGGGGCTGGTTGACGGCAATAATTCCGGGTCGGCGTCGTTCAACTGGGCGGGTCTGCCTGGTACGTCCGTTGAGGATCTTATGTCCGGTGTTCAGATGCCGCTGGCGGATGCGGGGTACTTCCCGGGCGGCGGTAACAGTGTTACGTTCATGACGCCGGCGGGTATTGACGGTATTGCGGCGAGGATGGCTTACAGTGCGGTCAACGGCAAGTTCTCGATGGTCTGGGACGAGGCGAAAACGACGACGGTTCCGGAGAAGCTGGAGAAGGCCATGTGCAATCTGACGAACTGGAACTGGCCGCACACGTTTGTCGTGCCGAAGTATGCTTCGATGGTCGAGTACAAGCAGTACGCGGTTGCGAATCACTTCCATATGTCGTGGAACCTGCCTGTTGCTCGCATGCAGCACTGGATGGATTTGACGGGTGTGTTGAGCGTTGCACCGTGGGCGGCAAGACCTTCGTTCATTGAGGGCGTCGACAGACCTCAGCCGCTGATCCATCTGATCAATGGTGGTGAAAATTCTTATAAACAGATGCTTTAACATAAAGGAATGAACCCATGCTCAAAAATATACCGAGCATACTTTCGCCGGAACTGCTGAAGGTTCTGATGGAAATGGGTCATGGCGACGAGATCGTGCTGGCGGACGGGAACTTCCCATCTGCCTCTCTCGCACAGAGGCTCATTCGTGCAGACGGCCATAATGTGCCGGATCTGCTTGAGGCTATTCTTTCGGTCTTTCCTTTGGATGAGTATGTGGATAAACCGGTATCGCTGATGCAGGTGGTGCCGGGCGATAATACGAAGCCGACGATATGGCAGGAATATGATAAGATCGTTCAGGCCAGCGGTGAGCCGTTTGGCGAATTCGAATTTGTTGATCGGTTCGATTTTTATGAACGGGCGAAGGGAGCATATGCAGTTGTTGCAACTTCCGAAGGGGCATTGTATGCTAATGTGATCCTTAAGAAGGGTGTGATCAAGGTGTAAATTTTTTTGTGGAGTGTGAAATGACGAGTGTGAGAATCGTTGCGGCTGTATGTGTTGTTTCGCTGTTTTTGACGGCTGGATGCAATAGTACGCCTGTTTCCAAGGCGGAACGGGTTGATGACTGGAGGCTGGGGACTTCGCCCTGGAGCGAGAAACTTGCGACGCTGGATAAGGCTAAGCTGGCGGAGATCGAGTCTTTGGGTTTTGACTGCATTGAGGTGGGATTGCCCTATGCGCAGAATGAGGAGCAGTTCGCTGGTGCGAATGCTCAGGCCGAACGTTTAGCGGAAACGGCCGATGAGGTTGGTATCGAGATTTGGTCGGTGCATATACCATATGGGCCTGCTTATGATCCGTCGCTGGTGGATGATGCGGCGAGGGCGAAGGCGGTTGCGAACATTGATTCCCTGCTGGGAGCAATCGAGCCATTGGGTGCTAAGAAGGCGATATTGCATGCGAGTTTTGAGCCTGTGAAGACCGAGGAACGGGCCGCCAAGTTCGCGGCGTGCAAGGCATCACTGAAAGAGATAGCGGATATTGCGGCAGGGCATGATATCGCGATCGCTGTGGAGTGTCTGCCTCGGACGTGCCTGGGCAATACGAGTACAGAGCTGCTCGAGCTGGTATCCGTGGATGAACGACTTGAGATATGCTGCGATACGAACCATCTGCTGCAGGAGACTACCGAGGAGTTTGTCAGGGCAGCGGGGCATCGGATAACGACCTTGCATATTGCGGATTATGATGCGAAGGATGAGCGGCACTGGCTGCCGGGCAAGGGTGTGATCGACTGGATGGCGGTTATGGATGCATTGGTGGAGACCGGTTATACTGGGCCGTTCCTGTTTGAGTGTAGGGGGACATCCGCTGAGGAAGCTGAGGTTTTCGCGAAGCTTAAGGCGGAATATATGGAGCGGGTTGCGAAGTAGCTGCTAACAAATTTTTTTGAATATTTGCGCATTAAACAGGGCACCTTTCGGTGCCCTTTGTTTTATCTCAATGCGACAGTTTAACTGCCTTGTTTTTTATTATCGCCGGATTTTGATCGGCGGTTTCTGCCTCCGCCGGATCTGCGTCGGCTGTTGGTTTTTTTACCGCCGCCGCGACCTCTTCTGCGACCTCCCGCCAGACCGGCCCCTGCCGCCGCCGATCTTGTCGAGGTCGGGAGCTTCGCCGCGCCAGACGGGTTTTATGTGAGTTTTGCGGATGATGCTTTTGAGTGCCCGCAGATCACCTCGGCCGTAGAATGTTACGGCAACGCCGCGTCGGCCCATTCGTGCTGTTCGGCCTGTGCGGTGGGTGTAGGGCTCGGGGCCTTTGGGGAAATCGTAATTGATGACATGGCTGGTGTGGCTGAAATCGAGTCCGCGTCCAGCGATGTCGGTGGCGATCATCACCTTGACTTTTTTCTTTTTGAACCTGTTGAAAAGGCTCGTCCGCTTGGACTGATCGATGCCGCCGTGGATGATCTCGGCTGAGTCGATCTTGTGCTTTAGTTTCTTAAAGACGTTCTCGCATGTGCGTCGGCTGTTGCAGAACACGATGGCCTGCTCGAGATCGTCCTGTTTGAGCACATTGAGCAGCTTGTCGAAGTGGTCGTTTTTGCTGACCTGTTCGAACTGGTGTTCTAGGCTCTGAGGTGACTGTCTTTCTTCGATGAGTTCGACTTCGACCGGGTCCTTGAGATATTTGCTGGTGAGCTGCTTGATCTCTTTGGGCATCGTAGCGGAGAACAGCAGTGTCTGGTGCTCGTGGACGAGGCATGACATGACGAATTCGATGTCTGTAACGAATCCCATGTTGAGCATTTCGTCAGCTTCGTCGAGGACGAGAGTTCTGACCTCATTGAGGCGGAGCGGGCTGTTGTATAGCAGGTCGATCAGTCTGCCCGGTGTTGCGACTAGGATCTGTACTCCGTGCTCTAGCTTGCCTAGCTGGATGTTCATGTCGAACCCGCCGTAGACGGCAAAGGCTGCGACGTCTGTGAGTTTTGCGATGTCGCTGACCTCGCTGACGTATTGAAGCGCGAGCTCGCGGGTTGGTACAATGATCAAGCTCTGTACCGCATCGAGATCGGGGTCCACGGACTGGACGACGGGAATACCCACAGCAGCGGTCTTGCCGGAGCCGGTTTCGGCGAGTCCGACAAGGTCCCTGCCTGCGAGGATATGTTCGTATGTTGCTTCCTGAATAGGAGTCAGGTCGCTGAATCCCATTTTTTTGAGGCCGTTAAGTATTTGCGGCTTCAAATTGAGTTCATCTATCTTCATATAAGTTGGTGTGCCTTTCTACTTTTGCGTTTGTGTCTTTGATGTGTTCTTGTTAGCGGGCTTGTCCTGGAGCTGTCCCCGCAGGATCGTGCCCATGAGCGCGTCGCTCATTTTGGATTCGCCGCCATTTACCATGACATCGGGAGTGATCTGCACACCCTGTTCGGATACAAGCTTCATTATCTCGAGAAGGGCGGCATTCTGTTCACCGACAACATCGGCGACTTTTCTGTATGCTTCTGCTTGTGCTTGGGCGAGCGTTTCGATCTTTGCCGCTTCGGCTTCTGCCTCGATGCGGATCTTTTCTTTGTTTTCTTCAGCGACCTGGACAGCATAAGCGGCGGTTGCAAGCTTCTTTTCCTCTTCGGCTTCCTGCTCAGTGCGTGTCAGTTCCTTTTTCTTCTCTGCTGCACGCTGCTGTTCTGCGAAGGTTTCTTGTTCCTGAAGTGCGATCTCGCGGTCTGTCTGCGTCTTGAGGAGGTCGCCCAACGACTCTTCGTCGCCTACATCGCCGATGCTTACTTCAAGTACCGTGAGACCGTACTTGCCTAGTGCCTCTTCGAGCATCTTGCCGCTTTGCTCTTCCTGTTTTGAACGGTCCTGTACGTAACCAAGTGCTTTGACTTTTTCAGCGTTGTTCCTGAAGATCGCGCGGACGCGTGGTGTGACCAGCTTGCTTAGGACCATGTCGTCATCACCAACGGTAGCTACGATCTTAGGTGCATCTTCCGGCTCGATCTGGTAGCTGATACGCACATCAACCGGGAACGTATAGCCGTCGCTACTTCGTACGTTAATAGGGCGCATGGGCTGGTAGCCGGCCATTTCACCGCTTTCCTGTTCAGCGGTGTAGCTGACCTTTACCTGTCGGGTGTCTATCTTTGTAACTTCGTAGGCGTTCGTGTGCAAATAATACTGCCCACCCAGCAGTGGTTTGCCCCATATGCCGCGGTTGCCCTTTTCGACAAGGCGATTTTCGGCTTCCGTACGTTCGCCGACGTTACTTTTGATGACGGCGACTTCGCCTGTCCTTACATCAGTGACCGGTACTTGTTCGATCTCAAATAACTCTGTGTTGAGCCTGTAGCGGCCGGGTCTGAGCACCGTGAGTTGAGGGCCCTTGTAGCCGTTACCTTCGCTGAGGAAGTACTTAGCATCGATCATCTTGTCAGGTTCTTCCCATTTCGGCGCGTAGATCGTGTCCTCGGGCAGACTTCGTCCGTCTTTTGACTGTATTAGCCCAACGAATCCGGCTTTAATGTCGGTGACTGGTACCTTTTGGATGTCGTACTGCCAGGGCCATTTGAAGAAATGCCATCCGGGTTCGAGCGTTTTAGCCTGTATTCCGTTTTCACCGTTTACAGCAAGAACCTTTCCGGCGGGGAGTTTTCCACCGCCGAATTTTCTTGTTACAATACCTACCTGATCACCGCCTATGTTTACGATTGTGATAGCTGCGATCACGGCAAAGCTAATCACGGCGATCAGGATACCTCCTGCGATGACCACAAATTTGTTAGGTTTTCTGATTGTCTTTTCCCATTCCATATTATCCATGATAGTCCTTTCAAATACCTTCCATGACAGTTTTTGGAAATCTCGAACGGCCGGAATCTGCCGATCAAAATTAACCACTCATTATACCGATATTTTTAGTAATTGAAACCGTAAATCCTTATATCAAAAGAATTTCTCGCAAGGGCCGTATCCGCAGTTGTGGGTCAGCTCTTCGGCGATCTGCTTTCTGGCACGCATGAATGCAACGCGGGCTGCAGGGATGGTGCAGCCCAGATCGTCGGCGATATCCTCATATGTCATGTGCAAGTCCATCCGCATTGTGAATATCCGGCGGGCTCTTCCATGCAGCCTCGATCGTGCCTGCTGAAATGCGAGCATGAACTCATCGAATGCCATATCGCTGGCCGGTGAGATGTATTTGTCGCTCATGAGGTCCTCCAGTTGGGCACTGTCGATCGCGGAAAACCATGTGAGGTCACGCACGTTTCGGCGGCGGATGTGGTCGATTATCTTGCTTCTTGCGATCGTGAACACCCACTGCCAGAACCCGCGGGTGTTGTCCAACTCGGGAAGTTTTCTGAGGACGGCAAGATAGGTTTCCTGCATCAGGTCAGCCGCGATGTCCTCATGTCGGACCCTTTTGTAGATGAAGGGCCAAACGCGTCGCCTGATCATCTCGATCAACTGCTCCATGGCGTGTTGATCGCCGTTTCTGGCTTTGTCTATTACGCCTACATACTCTCGTTTTTGCTGTAAAGTTCGCATCTGTTCATCTCCTAAAATGACCACCTCTTGAATGCGTTTTCGAGAAACGCGATTTGATCCTTTGACCTTTGAAGGCTTTTTCGCTATCATTGCACCGTAAAGTCAGGGCCGGGCTCATGGTTAAATATTAAGGTCCCTAAGGATCGCGAACCACATAATTGGAAATCATTGTTTATGGGCCGATGCATAAACCCGGGCCGGATTTTATGGGTGTAGGAAAGTTTCTTATTCGAGGCCGGGTCGGCCGCAGCGAAGAACGAGAGGTTTATCAGAAGTGACATCTGAACACATCTTTATACAGGAAGTTCTGGCGACGCATAATATATCCATTCAGCAGCTTGCGAATGCTGCGGATCTGGCGGCTCCGACCGTGTACGAATATACGGGAGGGAGGCGCAAGCATATCCCGCTTTGTATCTGGCGAGCTCTGTATGCGTTGACCGAGGACATTCGTATTCTGGACCTGATCATCGGCGAGGTTGACCGGTTTGTGTGTCCACTGCCGAAGACGCCGGACGAGACTCACAACGATACGCTCGCTCGGCTGATCGAGAAACGGCGCAAGGATATCGAGTGCGAGATGGCGATACTGGAGATACTGGCGGACGGGCAGATAGATGCGGAGGATCGTGTTGCGGTGGAGCAGTACAAGAATGCGCATCCCGAGTCGATGAAGCTCAGTGCCCAGATATATTACAGCATCATCAAGAAGTATGAGCAGGCTATCAATGGAAAAGAGCAGGCCTGAAATAATTTCAAATTTAAAGGAGTGTGAAGATGGACTGGCAAAAAATGTGTTCTTTTTGTGTCGTTGTATTTTTTGGATTTTCAGGCATTCTTGCCTTTTCTGCAGATGCTGAGAGTTATGCCATAGTCTCGCCGAGTACGAATGATCTTGATATTTCGTCGATGATCCAGCCGGTTGGTGAGGAGAATATACTTTCGCAGGAGGACCATTATGTCTGGGGCGGTTCGGGTATCGAGGGTGAGGACGGCAAGTACTATCTGTTTTATGCACGGTGGCCGAAGGGGATGACCGGGCGGGCCGAGGGTGACGAATTGTTTTCGGGCTTTCGCGGCTGGCTGAAGTATTCGGAGATCGCAGTTGCGGTTTCGGATGAGCCGGCGGGGCCGTTTAAGCATCTCAAGACCATTATTACGGGTACGAAGGAAGAGGACAAGTGGCACCGCTTCAATGCCCATAATCCACACATCAAGCGTTTCGACGGCAAGCTGTATCTTTACTACATCGGCACGAATCCTGCTGAGGGGATTGCGAATACGTGGTATGCATACGCAAACGGTCAGAAGATCGGTGTTGCGGTTGCTTCGTCGGTGCAGGATTTTCTTGCGGGTGATTTCGAGATATGTGATGAGCCTCTCGTTGAGCCTGATGAGGAGAAGACGCATCAGCGGGCGGTTAATCCGAGCGTTACACGGGGACATGACGGCAGGTACTATATGATGTTCAAGTCGCGGGCCAAGCCTTTGGGCGGGAAGGGCGATCATATGACGCACTGGTGCGCAGCGTCGGGGTCGCCGGACGGGCCGTTCGAGCTGGTCGGGCCGGTATTGCAGGGCGGTGATTATTCTGCTGAGGATCCTTACTTCTGGTATGATAAGGGGCGGGAGCGGTACTATGCGATCGTTAAGAATTTTTCACGTTCGAAGGTTCTGGCGCCGCAGTTCGGTGCTCTTGCTCTGATCACGTCGACAACGCCTGCGAAAAACTGGCGGCCGGCCAAGAACAGCCTGGTTTCGCTGAAGCAGTATACGAAGCCCGACGGGAGCGTGCAGAAGCTGAACAACCTTGAACGGCCTCAGTTGTTGTTCGATGGAGACGGCAAACCGATAGCATTATATGCGGCGTCTGCAGAAAAACAGCCGTGGAACAACAATCATACGGTGAATGTTCAATTCAAGCTTGCTGAGCCCGCGGAAGAGGCGCAGGGAGCTAGCGAGTAGTCAATTATTATTTTGTAAAAAGGCCTTATGAAACCTGTAAACAGTGACACAGAACTTCTTCAAACGCGTAAACATATTCACCCGAATTGTATAGTCTGTAACAAGGCGAATCCAAAAGGGCTCAATATTAATTACGTCCTTACTGAGGACGGAAGCGGGGTTACCGCGGTCTTTGACTGTGATGAGCAGTATGAGGGTTATCCGGGAATTATACACGGAGGGGTTATAGCGTCGATCTTTGACGGGGCGATGGGGAACTGTATGTTCGCGCATGGTCATTCAGCGGTTACGGTGGAGCTGACGACGCGTTTTCGGCATCCTGTACAGACCGGTAAATGTGCGAGAATTACAGCGAGGATCACGCGGGTTTCAAGGCCCCTGTTCCTTCTTGAGGCAGAACTGATACAGGACTGCCAGGTCAAGGCGACCGCCCGGGCGAAGTTTTACGAACAGCCTGAGCTGCAGGGGTCCTGAGTGATTCGGACCGAGAGATCGTTATTAATTGGATGTGTCCTGGAACTTGAGCTGCGGGTTTACTACGAAAAAGCCCGGCACGATAAGCAGGAGCGGGACCACCATTGACAGTTTGAAAACGAGGTCATAGCTGCCCGAGTAGTCGCGGAGTATGCTGAAAATGTATGGGCCGATCGCGCTTGCGAAGACGATCATGGAGGTTACCAGTCCGCTGATGGCTCCGAGGTGTTTTCTGCCGTAGTATCGCGGCCAGGTTATGGTGAGAAGCAATGCGAAGATGCTGCCGGATACTGCGTATCCTGCGATGAATAGGTTTTGCAGTATCGGCAGAGATATATTGTATGCGCCAAGCGCGGCGACGAACTGTGCGGCTAGCGTGATCAGAAGGAACCATTTTAAACGGGTCTTATCGCTTATCCATGCTGCCAGTATGGTAACGATGGCAGTTACAATGCCTATTATGGGAAACAGGGCGTAGGTCTGATCCCTCGTAAGGGCCACTTCTTTGCCTATGGATGTGATGTGAAAGCTCACGGCTGTCATCATCAGGGCCTGCCAGGAGGTGGCTGCTGCAAATATCCAGAACGGGAACGTTTTGAGAGCTTCCAGTCGGGTGAAGCTGCGGACGGTTTCGGGCACTTTCTTATTGATCGAGATCGATGCGGGATCAATCTTTTTGCCGTCCATGATCAGGCCGCACTGTTCGGGATTGTCGCGGTAGAATACCCAGCCGAGTGCGGTGATGCCGAGGCCTATGATCAGGCCGAGTATTATATAGGTTTGCTGCCAGGTGAAAGTCGTAACGAGATAATTGAGGAAGGCCGGGGATGCGTTGAATGAATAGGCGATGAAGATACTGGATATTCCAGTGGCGAGGCCCCTGCGATGGTTGAACCATTTGCCGATGGTTACGCGGGATGTCAGTGTGAGGCAGCCTTGTCCGAAGAAGCGTATGAGCAGGAATCCTACAGCAGTTATAATCAGCAACCCTGCAAAGCTTTCAATTTGTGCAGTCAGCAAATCTATTTGCGACAGCAGAAGAAGGCTGACGCCAAGTCCGGCTGCGCTCACCATAACCATTATGCGTGAACCTAATTTATCAAGAATCGTACCTGCATAGGGCAGCAAAAAGCTGCTGGTTACGGTGCCGAGCATGTATGCCTGTGCGAGCTGGGTCCGCGAGAGACCGATGGCGTTTATAAGCTTATCTGTAAATACACCTACTCCGATGGTCTGGCCTGGGACGCTTGCAATTGTGCCGATCGTTGTTGCTGCGACGATTACCCAGCCATAAAAGAAGGGCCATTTTGCGGGTGCGAAAGGGAAATTGTTGCTTTTTTTAATTTCGGAATTCATTATTTCTTTTGCTCAAGCCTGATCTAGGATTTGTAGAGAATGCGTAGTGGTAGCATGGGACGCGGGTTTTGGCAACCTGAAAACCCGGAAAGGGTCTTAAAAACACTCTGTACGATCAGAGAGGAATAAGGTAGTAGGTATGAGGGAGTATTGAACTTGTAATTGTCTCTTTTTTGCCAGATATGAGTTGAATATTTTGTATTGACGCAAAAAATAGCGCAAATTTGTCACGATTCGTTACATTGCAGTGTGAAACTCATTGCGAATATTTAAAAGTGGTATTTCATGGCAGAAACTTCAGGAACCAACACAAAGGGATCAGGACCGGATGCCGGGAAGTTCGTCAAGCTTTTGACGGCCAATTATTACCGGATCAACGCGTTCATTCTCAGCATGGTGCCAAATGCTGCTGATGCTGAGGATATGATGCAGGAAACTTCTGAGATAATGTGGCAGAAATTTGACGAATTTGAAGAGGGCACTGATTTTGCAGCGTGGGGGGTTACGATAGCAAAATTCAGGATATTGAATTTTCGCAAAAGCAAGCAAAATCAGACGGCGCAACTCAGTGAGGAAGCGCTGCGTCTTATCGAGTCCGAGACAGATTCAATGTCCGAGGAGCTGGACGCCAGACTAGACGCTTTAAGGGCGTGCCTTTCAAGGCTTGACGAGAAGGACCGTCAGTTCATCAAACTGAGGTATTCACCCGGTGCCACCGCAAGGAGTGTGGCTGAGGTTATAGGTACTTCAGTTCACAGAGTTTACCGCAGTGTTGCCAGGATAAACAGCATGCTTCTTCGCTGTATCCGCAGGCGGCTGACGACAGAGGGGGTAGTATGAGCGACAGGTCCTCTCAATTCTATGCTACACTTAGCAACCTGATAGTGGAATCACTTGAGGGGAGCATCTCTGCTGAAGACATGCGTAAGCTGGACAGGCTGATCGTCGAGGATGTCAGCGCGAGAAGGTTTTACCTGGAGTTTGTGACAGTTCATTCGGGGTTGCGGAAATGCTGCTGTGCATCAGAAGTACAGGCGCGAGTAAGTGAATCGGTGAGCCGTGATGAAACCGATATGCGGCAGCTATGGCTTGCGCTGGCCCAGGCTGAGAAGACCGCTGCGGGGGTGGTTGTAGATAGGGAAGAGACAGAGATGCAGCGTGCCCCTGATATGGCCCAAGTCAAGCCTTCCGAGAAATCCATTTCGCGAGTTGCTTTGTTTACCGCGATAACATCGGCTGCGGCATTGATGCTTATTGGATTCATATACCTTTTTGTCCCCGTAAGGCCTGTTGTTGCTGTCTTTGCGGATGGTCATGGAGTTAAGTGGTCCGAGTCTGAGGGGGCGACGGAACGAGGCGACGAACTTAGGGTTGGGCAGGAGTTGCGTCTTGATGAGGGTATGGCTAAGATCGTGTTCTTTAACGGTACAAGCGTCCTTATACAAGCACCTGCTGAATTAGCTTTTGAAGCTGAAAAAGGGTTGCGTCTGGACAGCGGTCGGATCTATGTGAAGAATGGAGTTGCTGGTTTCGCTGTCGAAACACAAACCGGAAGAGTGGTGGATCATGGGACGGAGTTCGGCGTTGCAGTTGATTCATGGGGCGAAACCGAGGCTCATGTTTTTGATGGACTTGTTGAGCTCAGCAGCAAGGATTCGGGGGACATGGCTGTGAGTACTGTACAGCTTAAAGAAGGTCAGGCCAGCTCTGTTGATCGAGAGGGTGAGCTTCGAAAGGACGTTTTTGATGCTGCGGGTGATATGTTCGTGATGAATATGCCGCCTGCCGGATCTACAGGTGTGCCCGGTAGGGCGATTAATCTGGCGGATGTCGTTGCCGGCGGAAACGGTTTCGGCAATGGAAAGCAAATGCAGGTGCTCAAGCTTGGCAGCGGTGAGATCGGTTCGTTTGATGAAGTTGTACCCAGCATAAAATCTGGAGATGGACAATATCATCAGGTTATGGAACGCCGGTATGTCGACGGCGTCTTTGTGCCGGACGGGGGGGAAGGTCCGGTTTGCGTTAGTTCTCTGGGGCACAGATTTGAAGGTTGTCCGGACACTAATAATGAATATTGGGTTGACATTGCTGTTGATGGTTTTGAGCTGCCGTTTGGTGAGGATATATATTGCGAGAACGGAAAGCCTGGCATCCTTGCTCATGCCAACAGCGGCATCACCTTTGACCTTGCGAGGCTCAGAGACAGCATGCCTGGTTTGCGTATAGGGAGTTTTGTCTCTGGTTGCGGTGTTAGAACTTACAGCGAAGATTTTAATGTAGATACAAATTGCAGTGTTTGGGTCCTTGTTGACGGGGAGCTCAGATTTCAGTTGCATGGAGTTGACGAGGGAGATAGACCCAGAGCTATACGAGTTATCCTGCGTGATGAGGACCGATTCCTGACGCTGATTACGACCGACGGAGGGAACAGCACCAGTGCAGATTGGTGTCTTTTTACCGAACCTGTACTTGAGCTTGAACGAAAATAACAAAAAGAGTTTTCTCGGCTGCAGATCGGACCCGATTTGGGGTCAATAAGGAAGATGACCGGCTTGAGAAGAGTGTGAGTGGTCAATGCTGAATTGACCACACTTTAGAAGGATGCGACTTAGTGGCCGCATCCTTCCCCTTTTTATACAGACCAAAAGCCAGCCGCAGGAACAGGTTGGCTTCTGCATTTCTGCTGGTGTGCTGAGATTATTTTGGTGACGGAGGTACGTGGAGACTAATCCCGAATGCGTCTTCCCAGGCTTCCTTGAGCACCTCGGAAACTGTGGGGTGTGCAAAGCAGACATCGGTAATATCTTCGGTCGTACCTATCAGAGCCCTTGCGGTAGAGATCATTTCGGTAACAGTTGCGCCGACCATTGTGACGCCGAGTATCTTATTTGAATCTGTTTCGCGGATGACGCGGATCTCGCCGACTGTTTCGTTATGTGCTACGCTACGGCCGTTGGACCTGAAGGCGGCCTTGCCGACCGTGAAATCAATTCCTTTTTTGGTGCATTTTTTCTCGTTGAGCCCGATAGAAGCGACTTCTGGGAAGGAGTATACAGCTTTGGGGATCAGGTTATAGTCGCCCATTTTTTCGTCGCCGCCAAGGGAGTTTTCGGCTGCGATCTCGGCTTCCTGGAAGGCTCCGTGGGCGAGGTATGTGGTTCCGACTGCGTCGCCGATCGCGTAAACGCCCGGGACGCTGGTTTCCATTTTTTCGTTTATCTCGATGGTCGAGCCCTGCATTTCCAGGCCAAGTGCTTCTATTGTTTCCTGGTCGCAGATGGCTCTTCGGCCTACGGAAACAAGTACCTTGTCTGCATCAATGGATTCGCCGCTTTCCAGGTTGACCTTTGCGGTGTCATTGTTTACGTCGACGCCTGTGACTTTCTGGCTGGTGAGGCATTTGATGCCGAGCTTTTTGAATTCCCGCTGCATAATCTTGCCGACCCAGGCATCCTCGTTGGGCAAAAGTTGGTCGAGTGCTTCGATGATGGTTACCCTGGAACCGACGGTTGCGTAGACGCAGGCCATTTCGCAGCCTATGATTCCGCCGCCTATGATGACGAGCGATTCTGGTATTTCGCTGAGGTTCAAGGCTTCTTTGCTGCTTATAATGGTTTCGCGGTCGAATTTGAATGCGGGAATCTCAACGGGGACCGAACCGGTGGCGAGGATTATGCTTTTGGCTTTTAGTTCGACTTCTTCATTGTCAGTCTGTACGGTTACCGTGTCGGGACCCTTTGCGATACCGATGCCTTCGTAGAGCTTGATCTTGTTTGCTTTTACGAGAGTTTTGACACCTTTGCTGAAGTTTTCGACTATGGCATCTTTGCGGGCCTGCATTTTGGTCCAGTTTGGGGAGGGCTTTTCGATGTCGACGCCCATGAGCCTGGCGTGTTTTGCAAGTGTGAGGAAATGTGCAGAACCGAGCAGGGCCTTTGAGGGGATGCAGCCGCGATTGAGACAGGTGCCGCCCATTTCGGCTTTTTCTACGAGTGCGACGTTTGCGTTTTTCTGTGCACATCTGATGGCCGCTGCGTACCCGCCCGGTCCTCCGCCTATTACGATCACGTCAAAACTGTCAGCCATTTTCAAGATTCTCCTGGAAAGCGATATCGACTAAAGTTAATGCAAATCACTGGCATTTGTAAGCCAAGTGGACTATTGTCTTTGATAACTATAAGCGGTTTCAAAATTCCGATTTGTCTTTCAGCGGCCCTTTTTCCGTTCGGCTGTGTTGTGCAAAACCACCCATAGAATAGCTATGTCCGGTTTCACACGCCTTGCCGAGACGAAAAAATTGCTCGCCGAGAAGCCAAAAGCAGTTTTGAAACAGCTTCTAGCAGGTTTGCAATTCAATAGCAAGATAATAGTCCAATCTGACTTTTTCATCAAGCTTAAAGCTGATCGTTTGTGTTCGATTCGGGTTCATTGTTGCTAGTTCTGTGTCAAAGTCGGTGTTATTTATGTTTGGTTATGGCTTGGTATTGTGTATACTTGGGACAGTATCATTCCAGGTTAATTTTCTGATCCAGCATACGTAACCAAGACAAGGAGTAGATTTTATGGGATTCAAAGTGGATGACAAGCGGACCGCTGCCGGACCCACTATTAATGAGCTTATCAAAGATGGTGTAATATCACGAGAGGATGCGCTCGACTGGCTGAGAACGATCTACGAGATACGGTTTTTTGAAGAGAAGGTTTTTGAACTTCTGGGGCAGAACCTGATCAAGGGTGCATCGCATCTTTATGCTGGCGAGGAAGCTGTTGCCACTGGCGCGATTGCCGCTATCGAAAAGGGCGATGTGATCGGTTCGACGCACCGTGGTCACGGACATTGCGGGGCGATCGGTAATAAGTACGCAGAGGATGACAATGCCCGCCAGACCCACTGGAACCGTATGATGGCTGAGCTTATGGGGCGGGAGACAGGGTACTGCAACGGCCGGGGCGGATCGATGCATATCGCAGACGTGAAAAAGGGTAATCTGGGGTCGACCGGTATCGTAGGCGGTAATCAGCCTCCGGCAGTTGGGGCGGCAATGGCGGAGAAGTACAAGAAGACCGGCCGGGTGGTTGTGTCTTTTTTTGGTGACGGCTCAACGAATACGGGTACTTTCCACGAATCGATGAACATGGCATCCGTTTTTGATGTTCCGCTGGTCGCCGTGATCGAGAACAACCTTTACGGCATGTCGGTTCCTTTCTCACAGAGTGAAGTTGAGGGGACCGTTTGTGCGAGTAATGTCGAGGACATTGCCGTTCGCGGAGCTGCGTATGATGTGCCCGCGATGATCGTTGACGGACAGGATGTTGTTTCAGTCTTCTGCGGTATTCGTGAGGCTGCCGAATATGCCAGAAAGAACAGCAAGCTTATGATGGTCGAGGCGAAGACGTATCGCTGGTTTGGGCACAGCCGGAGTGATCCAAGAGCGTACAGGACGAAAGAAGAGGAGAAGGCATGGCGCGATCGCGACCCGATCATTGTGCTTTCCAAGCGTCTTCTGGATGAAAAGCTCGCTACGCAGGAAGAGCTGGACAAGATAGAGAAGGCCGCTGAGCAGTGCATTGAAGATGCTACGAAGTTTGGTCTGGACAGTCCATGGCCGAAGGTTGAAGAGCTTGCAAAGGATGTATACGTCGCAGAGAGCTATGATCAGGAGTTAATCAAGGCGGAAAAGCAGCAGTCGGAAAAGGCCCATGACGCTACGGCTGCGTTCGAGAAAGCTTTGGCGGAGGGCACAGGCAAGAGCAAGAAGGAAATACGTGAGAAGGCGCAGGCGAAGGTCAAGGACGGGTTCGGTATGGATGTGCTGAATATCGGCCAGGCGGTCGCGGATGCTCATGCTGAGGAAATGCGGCGTGATGAGGACGTCGTGATCCTTGGTGAGGATGTCGGTCTGTACGGAGGAGCTTATAAGGCGACGAAAGGACTGCTGGAGGAGTTTGGTACCGATCGGGTGATCGATACGGCGATCTCGGAAGCTGCGATTACCGGTGCGGCTGTTGGTGCTGCAATTCGCGGCATGCGGCCAATAGCTGAGCTGATGTATGTCGATTTTATAACGATCGCACTCGATCAGCTTATGCATAACGGTGCGTTCAACCGTTACATGTTCGGCGGGCACGCGAAGGTGCCGATGGTTCTGCGTACCGAGGGCGGCGTTGGACGCTGTATTGCAGCTCACCATTCCAAGTCGCTGGAAGCGTGGCTTGTGCATGTGCCCGGGCTTTACGTCGTAATGCCTTCGACGCCTTATGATGCGAAGGGGCTGCTCAAGGCATCGATCAGAAGCGACAATCCAGTCGTCTTTATCGAGCACAAAGCGACCTATGGACAGATGGGGGCCGTGCCGACGGACGATTATATCATTCCGCTTGGGGTGGCTGATATCAAACGGCCTGGCAAGGATGCAACGATTGTTACATACAGCAGGCAGACGATGTTTGCACTGGATGCTGCGAAAGAGCTGGCGGACAAGCACGGCATCGATGCTGAGGTGATCGATCTCAGGACGGTCAAGCCGATGGATATCGATACGGTTGCTGCATCGGTGCGTAAGACGGGCAGGCTCATCACGGTCAGTGAAGGTTTCTGCATGTGCGGTACCGGGTCCGAGATCACACGGCAGTTGATAAACTATAAGTTTGAAGACGGCAGATGCGGATTCGATTATCTGGACGCTCCGCCGGTGAACCTGGCTGCTGAAGATGTGCCTCCTCCGATGAGTGAGCCGCTGGAGCTTGCAAGTATTCCAACTGTTGATAAAATAGTGGCTTCAGTGAAGGCTCAGATTTAACAATACGATCATTAACGCTGTATTCTCATCAGCATTAGCAACGGAGTAAATAATGGCACGAGATATAAAACTGCCCCAGCTTGGCCAGACGATGGAAGAAGGCACCATTGTGAATATCCTCGTCAGCGACGGTGACAAAGTCGAAAAGGGCGATGTTATCTTTGAAGTTGAGACGGACAAGGCAACGCTCGAGGTCGAGTCGCCGGCTGAGGGATACGTCAAGAAGGTCCTAGTCAAGGATGGTGAGACGATACCTGTCAACACGCCCATGCTCATTGTCGGTGAAAAGCACGAAGAGATAGATCAGGCGTATATTGATTCGCTGGCTGGAGGGGAAAATGTCGGGAAGATCGAGCCGCAGAAGACAGCGGAGCCCGAGGCAACGCTCGCACAGCCGTCAGGAGATGCGGATCCGTCACTAAAGACGGTCAAACTGCCCCAGCTTGGTCAGACGATGGAAGAGGGCACTGTCGTGAATATTCTCGTTTCGCCGGGTGATAAGATTGCAAAGGGCGATGTGGTGTTTGAGATCGAGACGGATAAAGCGACGCTGGAGATGGAATCGCCGGCTGAGGGGTTTGTAAAACGCGTTCTCGTTGATGACGGCGAGACGATACCGGTCAATGCGCCGATGCTGATAGTGGGTGCCGAGGATGCTGTGGTAAGTGGCGAGTATGTGGCGGCGCAGACAGGTGATCAGGCTGTCGCTGAGACGGAGCAGACTCAGCAGGGGCCGGCAGAAAGGACGAGCGGGCCGGTCAAGACGCCTGAGGGCATCCGGGTGGTGCGATTGCCTCAGCTCGGCCAGACGATGGAGGAAGGAACTGTTGTCAATATACTGATCGGTTCCGGCGATAAGGTTGAGAAGGGCGATGTCATTTTTGAGATCGAGACGGACAAAGCGACTTTGGAGATGGAGTCGCCGGCTGAAGGTATCGTAAAGATGGTCCTTGTTGAGGACGGTGAGACGGTGCCTGTGAACGATCCGCTGCTGATCGTGGGTGAAGATGGGGCCGAGGTAAGTCAGGCGTTCGTGGATTCGCTCAGGGCGGGGCCTGGTGAACAGGCTGTGCAAGCTGAAAGCAAGCCCGCACCGGAGGCAAAGACACAAGCTCCAACGCAAGCTGCCGGCCCGGCGAAGGGCGGCAAGGTTTTTGCATCGCCACGCGCTAAAACCATTGCCCAGCAGCAGGGTGTCGATATCAGTACAGTCTCGCCGAAGCCAGGTGCTCCGCGGATCGTTGCAGCGGACGTACTTGCGGCAGTTCAAAGCGGCGGGGCTCAGTCGCCGGCCGTGCTGGGTGAACGCATACCGGTCAATCGCCTGCAGAAGATCACGGGCGAGAAGATGCTTCAGTCGAAGAGAGACATTCCGTGTTTCTATCTGACGACGCAGGTCGATATGACCGAGCTGGTCAAGTTGCGGTCCAAGGCTAACGAGTCAGCGAGTGTGAAGATATCGTTCAACGACTATATAATTCGCGCTGTTGCGAAGTCACTGCGGCATTATCCGGTTATGACGGGGCAGCTTGCGGGTGACTTCATTCAGTTGGCTGAGCGGATACATGTCGGTCTGGCGATCGCGGTTGAGGACGGCCTGATCTCGCCTGTTATTAAGGACGCGGATCAGAAGGACGTTGCGCAAATTGCTGAATACAGCAAGAGCCTGATCCAGCGTACAAAGGCCAACCAGGTCACACTGGATGATCTTGAGGGCGGATGTATTACGATAAGCAATCTTGGCGGTTTCGGGATACACTCGTTCATTCCTGTGGTTGTGCCCGGTCAGTGCAGTATTCTCGGTGTCGGTTCGATCGAGGATACTTGCGTGCCGAGCGGCGGAAATATCCTGGTTCGAAAGATCATGTCGCTGACGCTTTCAGTGGATCATAAGGTCGCAAACGGCGCGGAGGCCGCTCAGTTTTTGGACTTTATCAAGAAGATGCTCGAGCATCCGGCCGAGCTGGATCAATAGAGTATTCCCAACAGTCAAAATATGACTTTCAGCAGGTTAGGACGTGTTTCTCTGTCTGCTGATAGCGATATGATATTCTACAAGGAGTGGGCAATTATGGGAAAGAACTATATAGCTGTTGATCTTGGCGCTGAGAGCGGCCGGGTAATGCTGGGTAATGTCAGTAATGATAAGCTCGAGCTCAAAGAGATACGCCGATTTGAAAATGGTGCCGTCGATCAGGATGGAACGCTGAGATGGGATTTTGCTCGTCTTTTCTGCGAAATAAAGAAGGGCATCGGTGAAGCTATCGAGGCGGCTGGGGGTAAGGTCGAGGGTTTGGCTGTTGACAGTTGGGGGGTTGATTTCGGTTTGCTGGATGCGGAAGGCGATCTGGTTGAGTATCCGTACTGTTATCGCGACAGTCGTACCGACGGCATGCTAGAGAAAGCTTTTGAGCTGATGGACAAGCGGGCGATATATGCCAACAGCGGTGTGCAGTTCATGCAGATCAATACTGTTTATCAGCTTCTTTCAATGAAGCTCAATAATTCGCCTGCGCTGGCTAGGGCAAGGACCCTTTTGTTTACCGCTGATCTGATATCTTATCTACTCTGTGGCAGAAAGTATGCTGAGTATACCCTTGCGAGTACAAGTCAGTTGATGAATATGGAAACTGGTCAGTGGTCGCAGGAGATTTTTGACGGTCTTGGGCTGCCTATAGAGTTGATGCCCGAGGTTGTCACGCCGGGCATCCGGGTTGGTGAGTTGAGCCCGGAGATTTGCAGCGAGCTCAATTGCGAGCCGGTTCCGGTATACGCTGCAGGTTCGCATGATACTGCGAGTGCGGTTGCGGCTGTGCCCGCATCTGACGAAAACTGGGCATATCTTTCCAGCGGTACCTGGAGCCTGCTTGGTGTGGAAGTGCCTGAAGCGATTGTGACTGACGATGCTTTCGAGATGGGTTTCACCAACGAGGGCGGCGTCGGCGGAACCATACGTTTTTTGAAGAATATTATGGGTTTGTGGCTGCTGCAGGAATGCCGCCGAGACTGGAAAGAGCAGGGCAGAGAGCTGTCTTACGGCGAGCTTGCTGAGATGGCGGGTAATGCAGAGCCTTTCTTTGGTTTCCTGGACGTGAACTACGATGAATTTCTGGCGCCCGGTGATATGCCGGCGAAGATCAATCGTTATCTGGAGAAGACGGGACAGAAGACTACGGAGGACAAGGGCCAGATGGCTCGTCTGATACTGGACAGCCTTGCGATGCGTTACAGAAGAGAGATTCAGAAGGTTGAAAAGGCCAGCGGCAGGGCTGTTGAGGTGCTTCATGTCGTCGGCGGGGGCATAAAAAATGAGCTGCTGTGTCAGTTGACTGCAGATGCGATCGGTAAGAAGGTGGTCACCGGTCCGGCCGAGGCTACTGCCAGCGGGAACATCCTTGTGCAGGCTATGGGAGCAGGCCAGATCGATTCGGTCGAGACCGCTCGCAGGATAGTTACGAATTCGTTTGATCTTGCCGAATACTTGCCCAGAGACACGGCGATCTGGAACGAAAAATATGCCGAGTTCATACAATTGCAGGAAAGGGATGAAGATGTTTCGTGATCTTGAAGCGAAGCTTGATAGTTTTGAAAAGAGTGAACGGGTTAATGCTATAAATGCGTTGATCCAGGGTACCGGCGATGCGGGGATCAAGATGCCCGAGCCTAAGCCGACTGTTAACCTGCACTGCCATACTTTTTTTTCATACAACTGTTACGATTATTCGCCAAGTAAGCTTGCCTGGCTTGCGAGGCAGAAGGGTCTTACTGCAGCGGGCATTGTTGATTTTGACGTTCTTGACGGAGTTGACGAGTTTCACAGGGCCTGTTTCATGCTTGGCCTTAAGGGTTTTGCGGGTCTGGAGACACGTGTATTCGTTCCAGAATTCTCGGATAAGGTTATCAATTCGCCCGGTGAGCCGGGGATAGCCTATCACATGGGTGTTGGTTTTCCGACTGGGGATGTTGACACCGAATGTGCGGTCTTTCTGGACAAGTTGAGGACCATCGCGCGGGAGCGAAACGAATCGCTTATCGGCCGGGTGAATGATTATCTGTCGCCGGTGACGCTTGACTATGAAGCGGATGTTCTTTCGTTGACTCCGAATGGAAATGCGACAGAGCGACATATCTGTCTGGCGTATGCGAAGAAGGCGGAGGAAGTATTTGGGAACGGCGAGGAGTTGGCGGATTTCTGGGCGGAAAAATTGCAGATGGACCGCAAGGAACTCGATCTGCCGGACGGAGTAGGACTGCAGGGGGCTATCAGAGCGAAAACGATGAAAAAGGGCGGTGTCGGTTACGTTCAGCCGGATGGCGGATCGTATCCTACGCTTCGCGAGACAAACCGGTTCATACTTGATGCGGGCGGCATTCCGACGATGACATGGCTCAATGGGCTTACGGACGGGGAGCAGCTTATCGAGGAAATGTTGGATGTTTACATGGCTGCTGGTGTTGCAGCGATCAACATAATTCCGGATCGCAACTTCACGCCCGGTGTGGTCGATGAGAAGCTGGAAAAACTGCACGAAGTTATTGGGCTGGCGAAGAAGAAGGGATTGCCGGTTTTCGTTGGGACCGAGATGAACAGCCCGGGGCAGAAGTTCTGTGACGATTTTGAAAGTGACGAACTTGCGCCTTTCGAGGACACCTTTATGCAAGGGGCTTATATAGGATATGCTCATTCGGTGCTGCAGAGGTATCTTGGTGTCGGCTATCTGAGTGAATGGGCGGATGAGAATTTTGACAGCGTTTTTGATAAGAATGCATTTTTCGCTGAGGTGGGCCGTAAGTTGCCCGTAGAGCGGCAGCCCAGGCTGACTGATTTGAGTGGGAATGATTTTGAACCGGGCGATATAATGAACCTCGCTGAATAAGGAGTGGTTTTATAGATGAGTTGCGAAATACCAGACAAGCAGAGGGCCGTGCTTTTAGAGGGGCCTGATGAACTGAAATTTGTAATTGACAAAGACGTGCCTGATGTTGGGCCGTTTCAGATTTTGTGCAAGGTCGAAGCTGTCGGGCTTTGTTTTTCAGACCTCAAGCTGCTCAAGCAGTTTGACAATCATGCTCGCAAGTCTGAAATACGAGCGGGGATCGACGAAGATGCATTGAAAAGCATTCCCAGCTATGTTCCGGGTTCCGAGCCGACCGTTCCGGGACATGAGCTTGTCGTGCGGATTTGCAAAAAGGGCGATGAGGTGAAAACGGTTGAGCTTGACGGGCGATACCTTGTGCAGACTGACTATCGCTGGTTGAAGACCGCACAATCGAATGCAGCGCTTGGGTATAATTTTGAAGGCGGTCTGCAGGAATATGTTCTTATGGATGAACGGGTGATCACTTCGCCGGAGGGTCAGAGCATGCTTATACCTGCTTCGCCTGAAAAAAGCGCGTCTGCGATCGCACTGGTTGAGCCCTGGGCTTGCGTTGAAGATGCTTATGCGGTTCATGAACGGACCGGGATTAAAGAAGGCGGTAAGATGCTGGTCGTTGCGGACGAGGCGATCGACTGCAGTGTGCTGAAATCTTTGTTTGCCCGTTTCGGCAAGCCCGCGAAGATCGACTGGGTTGGGCCGGAGTGTGAGTTTGACAGCATTGGAGTGGAGATCGAAGCGTTGGCCGGGATGGATCATGCGGGGGTGGAAGCGTATGACGATGTCATATATTACGGCAGTTCTCCTGAGACTGCGGAAGGGCTTTTTGAAAAAGTAGCTGCAGCTGGGCTGCTGAATATTGTCCAGTGCGGCGGTAGGTTTGGACGGAAGATCACTTTGCCGGTCGGTCGAACGCATTATGGTGGTATTCGGATCATCGGCACTACGGGTGATGATCCTGCCGAGTCGATGACGGTGATTCCTGAGATAGGCGAGATCAGGAAGGGCGATAAGATCAATGTCGTCGGTGCTGGCGGGCCAATGGGAGTGATGCACGTGATCCGCAATATCTGCCAGGGTGTGCCCGAGGTGGAAGTCTACGCCAGCGATCTCGATAGATCCAGGCTCGAATCACTTGAGAAGCTAGCTGGGCCCATGGCTGAGGATAACGGTGTCGGATACGCTCATTTCTGCCCTGACGATGAGTTGGCAAGGACAGAGTTTGACTATACATCCATAATGGCGCCTGTGCCCGCTTTGGTAGAAGCGGCGGTGAAGAATTCTGCTCAAAATGGAATAATCAATATTTTTGCAGGCATCCCCGCAACGGTTATGGGGCAGATAGATCTGGATGTCTATATTGCGAAGGGCCTGTACTTTATTGGTACCAGCGGCTCGACTATTGACGATATGAAGACCGTGCTTTCGAAGGTGGAGAGCGGCAGTCTGGATACGGATGTTTCGGTTGCCGCGATCGCGGGTCTAGAGGCTGCAATCGAGGGTATCCGTGCGGTCGAAAATCGAAGCATTGCAGGAAAGATACTGGTGTATCCGCAGTGCAAGGGCCTTGAGATGATCAAGTTGAAGGATTTGGCGACCAAACTGCCCAGGGTGGCGGAGGCTCTTGAGAACGGGGTGTGGACCAGGCAGGCAGAGAAGGCACTTATCGAAGAAATGGGAAGCTAACAACGAAAGGACTCAGCCGTGATTGATAGATCACAGATCAGCGAAGAAACACCTAGAACGGTTTATTCTGATGACCTCAAGGACAAGGTTGCGATCGTTACCGGTGCCGGTAGCGGCATAGGTAAGGGGCTGGCAGTCGGACTTGCCCGGGCTGGAGCGAAGGTCGCTCTGGTTGACCTCGATGAGAAGGCTGCGAATGAAGCGAGTGAAGAGATAAACGTGGAGATGCCCTCTGCGGATGTGATGCCGGTTATTTGCAATGTCGCTGAAGAAGATAGTGTGGCGGACGCATACGAAAAAATAATGGCGAAATGGGATCGTCTGGATGCGCTCGTTAACGCTGCCGGTATTGCTCCGGCTGGGCCGCTGGTCGATATCGACGTGAAGAAATGGCGACTGGCGCTGGAGGTGAATCTTACGGGCTATCTGCTGATGGCGCAGGCGGCTGCGCGTATAATGATCGATCGGGAAAGGGGCGGCAATATTATAAATATCAGTTCCAAGTCCGGTCTGCAGGCGAGCAAGAACAATACGCCTTACAATGCGACAAAGGCGGGTGAGATCCACATGGCTCGCGGCTGGGCTCTTGAGCTGGGTGAGTACGGAATTCGCGTGAACAGCATATGTCCGGGCAATGTCTTTAAGGGCTCTAAGATCTGGAACCCGGAGTACATTAAGATCTGTGCCGCCAAATACAAGATCAAGCCTGAGGAGGTTATTCCCTTCTATATAAGCAGAACTGCCCTCAAGCGTGAGATCATCGGGCAGGACATAGCGGATTCGGTAGTCTTTCTGTGCTCTGAAAAGGCACGGGTTATTACAGGGCAAACTCTGGTAGTGGACTCAGGTCAGGTGATGGTGCGTTAGTATCTGCGGCATGACGACTGTTTTGTCGGAACCGTTGTCGGGTATGCGCGTAGCAATGAATGGCTCATTTTATGGGAGTGCATCATGGCTGCGCATGTCAAAAAGTATATTCTTGTTTTGGTTGTTGTCAGTGCGTTTTTATGCGTATTAATTACTGCGCGAAGTTATCAGAGCAAATACAGTTGGGCGTATGGCGAGGTCAATCTTGCCGGCTGGCGAACCAATGTGGACAAGTCAGTGATCGCGCTGGGGGAGCTGGTTCAGGTTGGCATAGGTAAGGAGAGCGAAACGGCCCTGCGTGATCCGTGGTTTGAGACTGCGGGCAGCGCATCTTTCTGGGTGGAGGATACCGAGCCCGTTCTTGTCACATCAATTGGAGATACAGCAAAGGCGTATCCGCTGCAAATCCTGGTCTGGCACCAGATCGTGAATGATGAGATAAATGGTGTCAACATCGCAGTTACCTACTGTCCATTGTGCAGTACAGCGGTGGTTTATGGGCGTGATCTTAACGATTCAGTTTACGATTTTTATGTTTCCGGATTTGTTCGCTACGGTAATTTTGTAATGTATGACGACAGCACGGAAACACTTTGGCAGCAGTACACCGGCCAGGGTCTTGTGGGTGATCTTGCGGGGGAGTACCTGGTCCGGGTTCCTTCGCAGATCATAACATTTGAGCGATTTCGCAGTGCGTATCCGGATGGTGAGGTCTTGTCGCAGGTTACAGGCGTCACACGCGATTACGGCCTGAACCCATACTGGTCGGGATATGATTATTACTACGGCTCTTATGTTGGGCCGGGCTTATTCTATGGACAGTATGGTTACGCTGGACGTATTTTGAACGTGTCCACAGAGCGGACCAGTAAAGCATATTCTTATCTTCTTACCCGTAACGAGTATGTCTTGAATGATATCGTTGCAGGTCAGCCAGTCGTTATTTTCAATAACGGGTCGACGGACTACGGGCTGATGGATGCTACCGGCGTGTTCGACCGCAGCTTTGATGGGCGGGTGCTGGAATTTAAGTATGAGGACGGAGACTTTGTCGATCATCAGACAGGCAGCAGATGGAACATTATGGGGCACTGTGTCGAGGGACAGTACAAGGGCCGACGTCTCGATCCGCTTAACTATACGGACACCCTTGAGGAAACTCTGGAAACGTTTGAACCTGGCGTAGAAATATACCAACCAGACGGTGAGATTGAAGAAGAATGGTAGAAAAAAGGACGTCTTCCAGTTTTAGAAGACGTCCTTTGTATATGTTTATGACTCGTTGCTGTTAAGCCATTCATCTATGCTTGCTGCGACTTCGCGACCGTCTTTGATGGCGTTGACAACGAGTGAAGCGCCGCTTACTGAGTCACCTGCTGAGAAGACCCACGGGACGCTGGTTTGGCCTTCTTTAGTGACGATGTTGCCTCGGCTGTCCAGTTCCAGATCTAGATCCTTTACCAGGCCGGTGTGGTCGACGTGTACGAATCCCATAGCAAGGAGAACGAGGTCCGCAGATATGGTGAATTCGCTGTCAGGGACTTCTTTGACTTTCCAGCCGCCTCTATGTTCGATCCATTCAACCTTGCAGGCCTTGAGCTGTGTTACACGTGTGCCGTACCCTTCGAAGGATTTGGTCATTGTGCTCCACATCCGCTCACAGCCCTCCTCGTGCGAAGATGAAGTTCGCATGATCTTTGGCCAGAAGGGCCAGGGAGTCTCATCGGGTCTGTCAGCGGACGGCTTGGGCAGGATCTCAAGCTGGTAGATCTCCTTTGCGCCCTGGCGCCGTGCCGTGCCGACACAGTCGCTGCCTGTGTCGCCGCCGCCGATGACGACGACTTTTTTGTTCCTGGCATTGGGCAGGTCAGATCTTTCGATCTCTCCGCAGAGCAGTTGATTCTGGGCGCCGAGATAGTCCATTGCAAACATGATGTTATCGTAGCCTCTGCCCGGTACTCCCAGGTCGCGCGGCTCGCCCGCACCCATTGTGATGCATACCGCATCGAACAGTTTTTCCAGGTATCGCGAAGAAATGTCCTTGCCGACTTCGACGCCGGTCTGGAACTGAACGCCCTCGGCTTCAAGCTGTTTTAGTCGACGGTCAATGACGCCCTTATCCAGCTTGAAATTCGGTATGCCGTATCGAAGTAAGCCGCCCGCCTGTTCATCCTTTTCGAAGACGACCACATCATGACCCTTTCGGGCGAGCTGTTGAGCGATTGTCAAGCCTGCAGGACCCGAACCGATGACCGCAACTTTTTTGCCCGTCTTTCGTTCGGGCAAGACCGGTTCAATCCAGCCATTTTCGAAGCCCTTTTCTATGATCTGCAGTTCGATATGGCGTACAGTTACCGGCTCGTCATTTATGCCCAGTGTGCATGCAGCTTCGCACAAGGCGGGGCATACTCGCCCGGTGAATTCCGGAAAATTGTTAGTGCTGTGCAGAACTTCACATGCAAGCTGCCACCTGCCCTTATACACGAGCTCATTGAATTCAGGTATGCGATTGCCTAGCGGACAGCCCGCACCATGACAGAACGGAATGCCGCAGTCCACGCAGCGAGACGCCTGGTTCTTAAGGTCGTCCGGCGTAAGCGGGATCTCGAGTTCATTAAAATCTTTGACACGTTCCTCGACAGGTCTGTAAGAAACAGATTGCCGTTTATGTTTAAGGAATCCTTTTGGGTCAGCCATTGAAAACCTCCTCAGTTGCAGGGGTCATCTCAGTATCTCTTTGTTCGTTCGCTCTCATTTTCTCGAGTGCCTTTCTGTAGTCGATCGGAATGACCTTGACGAATTTGCCCACCATGTCGACCCAGCCGCGAAGTATTCGCTGGGCACGAGTGGAATTGGTGAGCACGGAATGTCTTTCGATCAGTTCACGCAGGACCTTCTTGTCCTCTTCCCGCCAGACCGTTTCGAGTTCAACCATGTCAAGGTTGCAAAGCGTATCGAAAAGCTGCATGTCATCGAAGACGTATGCAATTCCACCGCTCATACCGGCTGCGAAGTTGCGCCCGGTCTGGCCGAGTACTACGACCGTTCCGCCGGTCATATACTCACAGCCGTGGTCGCCGACACCTTCGACAACCGATGTGGCGCCGCTGTTTCGTACCGCGAAACGTTCGCCGGCCATGCCGTTGATGAATACTTCGCCGGTGGTTGCACCGTACAGAATTGTATTACCTGCCGCGATGTTTTCATGAGCCAGGTAGGGCGATTCTGGCGTTTCAACGATTATCCGGCCGCCTGATAGGCTCTTGCCCAGATAGTCGTTGCAGTCGCCAAGCAGCTTGAGCGTGACTCCGTTGATCAGATATGCGCCGAAGCTTTGGCCTGCAGAGCCGGAACATACGATCTGCAGTGTGTCGTCAGGCAGACCGGCAGGACCGTGCTTTTTGACAATTCGATTGCTGAGTATCGCTCCGACTGTTCGGTCAATGTTACGTATCGGCAACTCTATGGTTGTTTTCTTTTTATTTTCGATAGCATCTTCAGCCTGCTCGATGATCTTCCAGTCGATGTGGTCGTCGATCTTGACGATCTGATCGGTGGTCCTTCTAATCGCCCGGCCGTCGGAAACGTCAGGCTGATAGAAGACCTTGCTGAAATCCAGTCCCTTCGCCTTGTAATGATCAACGGCGTCTTTCACACGCAGCTTTTCGACTTGTCCGACCATATCGTCGAATTCGCGGAAGCCCATCTGAGCCATCAATGAGCGAACCTCTTCGGCGACGAAGTGCATATATCTGACGATGCAATCGGCAGTGCCGGCAAACCGCTTACGAAGGTCCGGGTTTTGTGTCGCAATACCGAAGGTGCATGTTCCTTCATGACATTTACGCAGCAGGGTACATCCCATGGTGACCAGTACGCTAGTACCGAAACCGAATTGCTCGGCGCCCAAAAGTGCACCGATAACAACATCTCGTCCAGTCTTCATCTGACCGTCAACCTGTACCCTGATACGGTCCCGCAGGCCGTTGATCACCAGCACCTGCTGCGCCTCGGCAAGTCCGATCTCCCAGGGACAGCCTGCATGTTTGATCGACGAAAGCGGGCTCGCGCCAGTTCCACCGTCATGGCCGCTGATAAGAACTTCGTCAGCATTACCCTTGGCGACGCCTGCTGCGACTGTTCCGACGCCGACCTCGGAGACGAGCTTGACGGAAACTTTCACGCCCGGGTTGCTGCACTTGAGGTCATAGATGAGCTGTGCCAGGTCTTCGATCGAATAAATGTCATGGTGGGGCGGCGGCGAAATCAGTGTAACGCCTGGCGTAGAAAAACGCATCTTTGCGATCTCTTCGGTGACTTTCTTGCCGGGGAGCTGTCCGCCTTCGCCGGGCTTGGCTCCCTGCGCCATCTTGATCTGGATCTCCTTTGCATGGGCCAGATAGTTTATAGTCACTCCGAATCGGCCGCTTGCAATTTGCTTGATCGCGCAGTTGCGGTCATCGCCGTTTGCGTCCAGCTCATATCTTGCCGGGTCCTCGCCGCCCTCACCGGTATTACTCATTCCGCCGATGCGGTTCATAGCGATCGCCATGCACTCGTGAGCCTCTTTGCTGATCGAACCGTGACTCATTGCACCAGTACAGAATCGCTTGACGATCTCGCTTGCCGGTTCAACTTCCTCTAGCGGGATCGGATCACCGGTCTTGAGCTCGAACAGGCCGCGAAGGGTTGACAGCTTACGCGACTGGTCATTGACCTCTTCGGCGAATTCCTCATAGGCTTTTTTGTCATCGAATCTCACAGCATGCTGTAAACGTGCGACGCTGGTCGGGTTCCAGAGATGGTGTTCACCGTCACGTCTGTATGTATAGTCGCCGCCGAACTCGATATCAAGTTGGCCGGGTTCCGGTTTGGTAAATGCCTTCTTGTGTCTTTTGACAGTTTCTTCTGCTATTTGAGCGAGACCTACGCCTTCAATGGTCGAACTGGTTCCGACAAAATATTCATCCAAAAAGCCTTTGTTCAGGCCAATGGCTTCGAACAATTGAGCCATATGATAGCTGCGAAGGGTTGAGATACCCATCTTGCTCATCGTCTTGAGGATGCCCTTTTTCACAGCCGTGATGTAGTTGTTCGCAAGGTTCACCGGATCGATGTCTTCGCCGAATTCGCCTTGCTTATAGAGGTTGTGGATGGTCTGGAAGACAGCGTAGGGATTGACCGCGTTAGCGCCGTATCCGGTCAGCAGGCAGAAGTGCATGACCTCGCGGGCTTCACCCGTTTCAACGAAGACGCCGGCATCACCTCTCAGACCGCGTTTGAGCAGGCCGTGATGGACGGCGCTTGTGGCCAGCAGTGAGGGAATTGGTGCCATTTGCTCGCTGGCGTTTACATCGCTGATAATTACAATGCATGCGCCTTCCTCAACCGCCTTTGCTGCCGAGTCGACAAGATATTCCAATCCCTGCCGCAGACTTTGTTCCGGATTCTCGGCATTTGCATCAAAGATCGCATCAACGGTCGCTGTTTTAAAATCTTTCAGGTGAGCGTTGCGAAGTCTGTTCAGATCGTCGTTTGTCAATATCGGGTGGGGTAGCTTAAGCTGATGGCAGTGCTCGGGCGTTTCTTCGAGGATGTTTCGCCTTTTTCCAGTGAACATCATCAGGCTCATCACCAGACCTTCGCGGAGCGGATCGATGGGCGGGTTAGTCACCTGAGCGAACCGCTGCTTGAAGTAGTTGAACAGAAGGTTCGGCTTATCAGAAAGCACCGCGAGGGGGGCGTCATTACCCATTGAGCCTATCGGTTCCTGGCCGTTGGCGGCCATTGGAGTGATTATCTTGCTCAATTCCTCCCGAGTATAACCGAAGATACGGAGTCTTTCCCTGAGGGTTTGTTCGTCACAATCTACCAGTGAGGGTGTATCGAACAGGCCTCTAAGTTCGATCCTATTCTCGTCGAGCCAGCGTCTGTAGGGCTTCTGTCGTGCTATCTTGCTCTTGATCTCGTTGTCGGTGACTATGCGTCCCTGCTCGGTATCGATCAGGAACATCTTGCCAGGCCTGAGCCGTCCTTTCTGCTGAATGCGTTCGGTAGGGAAGTTTACGACGCCGGTTTCACTGGCGACTACGGCAAGACCGTCTGTTGTGACCAGATATCTGCTCGGCCGAAGACCGTTGCGGTCGAGCGTACCGCCGAGGAATTTGCCGTCTGTAAACAGCATAGCTGCAGGTCCGTCCCACGGCTCCATCAATGCCGCGTGGTATTCATAGAATGCGCGTTTATCACGGCTGATGTGGTATTCACTGCCAAACGCTTCGGGGACCATCATCATCATCGAGTGCGGCATGCTGCGTCCGCCGCGAACAAGCAGCTCGAGCATATTGTCAAAGCAGGCCGAGTCACTTCCGCTCTCGGACAGGATGGGCCTGAGATCGTCGAGATCGTCGCCGAACAAATCGGAACGCATCCTGCTCTCGCGAGCTTTCGCACAATTGCGGTTTCCGCTGAGCGTGTTTATCTCACCATTGTGAGCGATCATACGGAAGGGCTGTGCGAGCTTCCAGTTGGGGAATGTATTGGTGCTGTATCGCTGGTGCACGATCGCAAGTGCGGACTCAAAACGTTTGTCGGCAAGATCGGGGTAATAGGTGAATAGCTGCCAGGCCATGAACATGCCTTTATAGCAGATGGTTCTGGCCGACATGCTGCAGATATAGAAATCCTGGCCGTCGTCGCCCAACTGTTCACGAACGAGTCTGTGCGTTCGTTTTCGCGCCATGTAGAACTTTCTTTCGAGCTCTTCGGGTTCAGTTCCCGCTCCGTCTACAAATACCTGGCGGATCTTCGGCTCGGCCACAAGTGCAAGTTCGGCCAGGCAACTGTTATCAAATGGAACATCGCGCCATCCCAAAACCTTCAAACCATAGCGTATGACGGATGCTTCCAGTATCTTTTCACATTCGTTAGCCGAGGCCTTGTCTTTGGGCTCAAAAACCATGCCGACTCCATACTCGCCTGGGTTGGGGAGTTCAAAACCGCCCTTTTTCGCTTCTGCTGAGAATAGTTTATGTGGAATCTGCGAGAGTATCCCCGCGCCATCGCCGGTTACTTCATCTGCGCCTGCAGCGCCTCGGTGGTGAAGGTTTTCAAGGATTTCCTTGCCGTATTCAATGATGGAATGGCTTTTTTTGCCGGAGATGTTGGCAACTGCACCTATTCCACAGGCATCATGTTCATTTTCAGCTCTGTAAAGGCCCTGGTCGTGTGGCTGCTGCAAAATATACTCCTTTCAGGATTGTGGCTCAGACAAAGTCCTCAGTCTTTCGCTATAGATAGTTATCTGGACTCCCAGCGGTTCATTTAAACCGAAAAGCTTTGCAAATCTTTTTGACGATCCCAAAAACCTCTTCGCGCAAAACACCCTGCCGGGCATCAAACCTGGCAGGGTATAGGTACTGCACTGTATCTGGGAGGTTGATTTAACTTATTTTAAGAAAAGCATCTCCGCATAGGTCGGCAAGGGCCAGATTTTAGCGTCAACGACAGTCTCAATCTCGTCTGCAACACTTCTGACGGCCGTCATAGCTGCGACAACCTTGTCGCGGTAATACTCAGCCTTTTCCGGAATATCTTCGATCTGTGCAGCTTCAGCAACAGCGACTTCCAGCTTTGCAGTGCTGTCATCCAGAGCATCGATCAGAGAGCAGAACTTCTCGAGCATTTTCTTTTGAGAGGTGCTCGTGACGCCTGCGCTGGTTACCGCGTTAATGCTGCTTGCCAGCCTCTCGGCATATTCAACGGCTGCGGGCATGATCTGCCTTTTTGCCATGTTGACCATAGACTTTGCTTCAATGGCCTTTTCATGGCCGTATGCTTCCAGAAGTATCTCGGTTCTTGCATGCAGCTCTCTTTCTGTGAGAACCTTTTGACGCTCGAACAGCTCGACGTGCTCCTTGTCCGGGATAGACTTAAAAGCTTCAACTGTGGAAGGCATATTCGGAAGACCACGTTTCTCTGCTTCTTTTACCCAGTCGTCAGTATAGTTGTCGCCGTTGAAGATTACATGCTTGTGATCCTTAGCGACTCTTGCCAGGATTTCTTCCAGCGTCTTCTCCATATCATCGGAAGCTTCCAGTTCCTCTGCAAACTCTGCAAGAACATCTGCTACGATGGTGTTGATGACATAAGCAGGTCCCGCTGACGATTGCGTAGAACCGGGCATCCTGAACTCGAACTTGTTGCCTGTAAATGCGAACGGCGAAGTTCTGTTACGATCGGTACAATCCTTGGGCAGATTCGGCAGTGTGGATGCACCAAGCTTGAGGTTTCCACCCTGTTTGGAGGACTTTGCGCCGCCATTAGCGAGCTGCTCGAAAATGTCCATTAGTTGATCGCCGAGGAATATTGAAACGATGGCAGGTGGTGCCTCGTTTGCACCCAGGCGGTGTTCGTTGCCTGTGTTTGCCACACTGGCACGCATAAGTTTTGCATACTTGTCAACACCGCGGATTACCGCACTGAGGAACAGCAGGAAAACCATGTTGTCATGCGGTGTTGTGCCTGGCTCGAGGAGGTTGATACCGTCATCTGTGCATGCACTCCAGTTTACGTGCTTACCTGAACCGTTCACACCGGCAAATGGCTTCTCATTCAGCAGACAGACAAAGTCGTGTCGCAGTGCAACCTGTTCAAGCACTTCCATCGTCAGTTGGTTGTGGTCGGTCGCCACGTTGACTGTGGTGAACACGGGAGCGATCTCGTACTGAGCCGGTGATACTTCATTGTGCTGTGTCTTAGCTGAGACGCCCAGTTTCCACAGTTCAGTGTTGACTTCGTGCATGAAAGAAGCAACTCTTTCGTGCAGTGTGCCGAAGTAGTGGTCGTCCATTTCCTGTCCGCGAGGCGAGGGGGCACCGAAGAGCGTTCTCTTGGCCAGAACGAGGTCAAGACGCTTTTCGAAGTATTCCTTATCGATCAGGAAGTATTCCTGCTCAGGACCCAGGGTAGCTTCAACATGGTTTGAGGTGGTGTTTCCCAACGCTCGCAACACCCTCATTCCCTGCTTATCGAGGGAGTCCATCGAACGAAGCAGAGGAGTCTTCTTGTCGAGAGCATCGCCGTTGTAGGAACAGAATGCCGAAGGAATGTGCAGGGTGATGTTCTTGCCGTCCTCTTTGACGAATACAGGCGAAGTGCAGTCCCATGCGGTGTAACCACGTGCTTCAAATGTTGCTCTAAGGCCGCCTGAGGGGAATGAGCTCGCATCGGGTTCGCCCTTGGTAAGCTCTTTTCCGCTGAACTCCATAAGTACCTTGCCCTCGGACGTCGGCGAGATGAACGAATCATGCTTTTCAGCGGTAAGCCCTGTCATCGGCTGGAACCAGTGACAGAAGTGAGTTGCGCCTTTCTCGATCGCCCAGTCCTTCATTGCATTGGCAATTACATCTGCGACTTCATGTGCCAACGGCTCACGGTTCTCGATGGTTCTTCGAAAGGCCTTGTAGATATTCTTTGGGAGCCGTTCCCGCATGCATGAATCGTTGAAAACGTTCGATCCGAATACTTCTGTTGTTGGTAGAAAACAATCACTCATTGTTCAGTTTCTCCTGGTCATGATTTCATTGTGAAAATTGTTCTGTATTTTGATACACCCTTAGCTGCTATGTGGGTTAAATGTGCAAATATTGTGCCAGCAAAAATATATCTTACATTGTACTGATAAGTTCTTTGTTGGCAATGCATTATCTATTATAAGCAAAACTTTTTGTATTTTCGTACTGCTACAAAAACGTAGTACGATAAAATAGGCAATACAAAAATGTAGCAACCTGCTTCTAGCCTATCGCCTCTCTGCCGCGTTCACCGGTTCTGACCCTTATGCAGTCTTCCAGGGGCAGTATAAATATCTTGCCATCCCCGATCTCGCCGGTTTTAGCACCTTTTATGATGGCGTCGATGGTTTTCTCTACATAGGGTTGTGAAACAGCTATCTCAAGACGTACCTTTTTAAGCAGATTTACATCGAATTCAACGCCGCGGTAGCTTTCATGGTAACCCTGCTGTGCTCCGCAGCCCAGGGAATTGGTTACTGACATTTTAGCTACTTCCGCTTTCGCTAGCTCCTGTTTTACTTCTTCGAGCTTGTGTGGCTGAATGTAGGCAATGATGAGTTTCATTAATCTGTCTCCGTAAAGTATGTGTTATTTTTTTCTGTCATAACTTATATCAGGTTGTACTGAATATCTGGAAGCCGCTGTAGGATTCCATGCCGTGTTCAGTGATATCCAGTCCTTTGAGCTCTTCCTCAGCCGTAACGCGAATCCCAACCGTCTTTTTGATCAGCATGAACATTGCAAGGCCGACCACGAACGCCCATGCCAGGCATGCAAATGCGCCTGCTGCCTGCACGAAAAACTGTCCGATCCCGCCCCCGTAGAAAAGACCTGTGCTATCTCCTGTGCCGATCACACCTTCGGCATTGAACAGGCCGCATGCCAGTGTGCCGAACATGCCGCAAACGCCATGGACGGATACAGCACCAACCGGGTCATCGATTTTCAGCACACTGTCGATAAAGATTACGCTGAGAACCACGAGTACACCAGATATCGCTCCAATCCACAATGCGCCGTTAGGGGTGACGGTTGCACAGCCTGCTGTGATTGCGACCAGACCGGCCAAAGCACCATTGAGGGACATGGAAGCATCGGGTTTTTTGGTGATAAACCAGGTTGTTGCCATGGCGGTGATCGCACCGGCGACAGCCGAGAGATTCGTAGTCAATGCTATCCTTCCGATAGCGCCATCTCCAAAGGTCGTGCTTCCCGGATTGAATCCGAACCAGCCGAACCAGAGGATGAATACGCCCAGTGCCGCCAAAGTGATATTGTGTCCCATGATAGCGTTGGATTTGCCGTTAGGTCCGTACTTGCCGATACGCGGTCCAAGGACTATAGCGCCCGCAAGTGCAAGCCAACCGCCCAGTGAGTGGACAACGGTTGATCCAGCGAAATCCACGAAACCCAGTTTCTCAAGCCAGCCGCCGCCGTTGAACAGGCTGCCCCATGCCCATGAGCCAAAGATCGGATATATGAATCCGCAGATGAATACGCTGTAGATCAAATACGATTTAAACTTGGTCCGTCCGGCCATGGCACCTGAAACAATAGTTGCCGCTGTGCCTGCGAAGACAGTCTGGAACAGCAGGAAAGTGTAGCTCCAGTCCTTGTCATCTGCCGGCAGGTTGAACATCGCGAAATCGCTGGCACCCCAGAAACCATTACTAGCGCCGAACATGAGTCCGAATCCAACTACAAAAAAGGCCAGCGAGCCAATGCTGAAGTCCATCAAATTTTTCATGATAATATTGACGGCGTTCTTTGCCCGAGTGAAACCTGTCTCTACCATGGCAAAACCGGCCTGCATAAAGAACACCAGGAAAGCGGCCAGGCATGTCCATGCTATGTTGATGTTATTCTGCAGTTGTTCTGTAACCAGATTCAGGTCGACGTTGGCAGCTTCACTTGTACTGTCTGCCAGGGCTGTATTGCTGCATAATGCCAAGATGAGCCCCAAAGCAGCAAGGCTTTTCGGAAACCAGTTTTTCATAAGCATCTGTCAGTCCTTAAAAAGATTGGTGGCTATTGTTTTACCTGACGCCTCTGCTTCGCGAAAACAAAGAACTGATTTGCTACTATTACAACTGCTGTGCCAGAAAAGAAAAATAATTACAAAAAGAATGTAAGCTGTTGTTAGGTATATAGTTATGTGGGTGTGTGCTGATTGCGATGTCTCTGTTGTAGTTCGACAAAAATGTAGCGAGATGGCAGTATCGCTACAAAAATGTAGTATGAAAGGGTTTGTGCTACAATTACGTGGGACGGGTTAAGTGCTCAGGTGTTGGCTGCTTTTGTCTTATTCGACTCACGTCTGGGGCTGATGAATTTACGGTACAAGACCGGGACGATGGCGAGCAAGGCCAGAAGAGTGAACATCGCTAATACCTGCCATGAGAAGATGTCCCTGACCGACTCGATCGTACCGAATGTCTGGCCCGCGAAGGCATATATCAAGGAGCCAGGGAAAATTCCAAGCGATGTTGTCCATATAAATGTCCAGACCTTGACCTTGGTCAGTCCGGCACAAAGATTGATCAGAAAGAATGGAAAAATCGGTATGAATCGCAGTGTAAGCAGGTAATGTGCTCCATGTGTTTCGAGTTCCTTGTTGAACCTGGCCAGTTTCTTTGCAAAACGTTTCTGCAGCAAATTGCCTGCGATGTACCTGGCAAACAGAAACGCCAAAAATGCCCCGCCTGTCGCCCCAGCATTGGTGTATATCGCTGCCGGCAGGGCGGTATAGACGAAACCAGCGGCGATGGTCAGCACGGCTGCGCCGGGTAAGGAGAACGCAGCTACAATAATGTATACACCTATGTATACCAGAACTGACATCGCATAATGACGGTTTGCGACCTCTACGAGCCTGTCCGCATTGGCCTGAATGTTTTCCAGAGAAAGCTTGTCGCCCACAGCGAATCGAAGGCTGATCAGTATCACTGCTGCCGCTAACAGAAGCAGCAGTCTGTTCCGCACCTTTCTGCTTGCAAGGGTTTGGGCCACCTTGACGGCTGGATTGTTTCTGAGCTGTTCAATGTGAGCTTTCTTTGCAGGCTGTCTTACAGCGTCCGAATATGAGGGATAAGCATGTACGATTTTGGCGATGGAGCTGAATTTACGGCCGATACATTTGGCGTACTGGCATTCGTGCATGGCCTCGGCGGCATTGTGCCCGAGTATGTGCACGCCGAGTATTTTTCCCCGTTTGTCGCATACGACCTTTGTCAAGCCCTGCGTATTAAGATCAGTTTTGGCGCGGTCAACATCCTTCCAGTCCCAGCGGTAAATTTTCACCTTGTCGCCGTATTTGTCGCGAGCCTGCTGTTCGGCCATGCCCGCGTGAGCAACCTCCGGCGTGGTGAATGTAGTCCAGACGATGTGCTCGTAATCAGCTTTCTTTACTGCGAACGGCAGCGAGGCATTAGCTGCAGCAATTACAGCTTCGTATTCAGCGATATGTGTGAACTGGAATGGAGGGACAATGTCGCCGCAGGCGAAGATATTACCGGCCGTCGTTCTCAGTCTTGAATCGACCTTGACGCCTTTGTCATCGTACTCGACTCCAGCCTTTTCAAGTGCAAGACCTTCCAGGCTCGCCCTGCGTCCGACTGATACAAATACACGTTCGGCATCTACCTCGATATCCTCATTTGCGTGTCTTACCGTTCCCCGAATACCGCTTTCAGTCTTTTCCACTTTGGTCAGTTTTGCATTCTTAAGAAGCCTGACACCTTCGTCCTTCATTATCTCTGCCAGCCTGCAGGTAAGCTCTTCGTCGTCCTTGCTCAAGACGCAGTCGCCTTTCTCGACAAGGGTTACCTGAACACCTAGGCGGTTCAGGGCCATCGCCATTTCACTTCCAATGGGCCCGCCTCCGAGTATGAGCAAGGACGTGGGCAGTGATTCTATTTCGAACAGTGTTTCATTCGTCAGGTAATCCACATCCGCCAGCCCTTCTATCGGCGGGACAAACGGATGCGAACCGGTGCAGAGTATGAATTTTTTGGCCGTGATTGTTCGGTCGCCGACCTTGATTTTATGGGCGTCCAAAAACTCCGGGCTGCCTTCGATGAAATCAATCCCTTCTTTTTCAATGCTATGGGGCGAATGCTCGGCTGCATCCTTTGCTCGGATATTTCTGACATGGTCCATTACGGCAGAGCAGTCCAGCTCACGCGGATTTGGTGTCTTAATTCCGTAACGATCTAATCGTCTGGATTCATGAGCCGCTCTCGCAGCCTGCACAAGGGTTTTGCTCGGGATGCAGCCGAACCATGTGCAGTCCCCACCGATATGCTCCTTCTCTATGAGCACGGTTTTCTTGCCCAGGCCGTTAGCGACCTTGCATGCTACCAGCCCGGCAGAACCAGCTCCGATGATTGCCACGTCGTACTTGTTCAAGGTCTCACTCTTCCTGTCAAGTCTAGTGTTCAGCGAAGGTTATATCTGTATGTTGGTGCAGATAACGTACAGTTCTGGAATCCATGAAAGCGGTGTCCTTGTTTCGCGAAATCAGTTCGATCAGGTCTTCCTTGGTATCAATATCATGCCACAGGTCGAGTATGTGCTCACTTAGAGCGTGTTCGGTAAATTTGCTCAAGGTTTCATCGAGCACCGAATCCGTGCTCCAGGATATGCCTTTGAAGACCTCTTTCACAAAGCTTGCTTCGCGAAAACCAATCAAGTAATAACCGCCGTCACTGCTTGGCCCGAGTACGACATCATTTTCCGAAAGTGCGGTGAATGCGTCATTTATGGTTTGCACAGTCAGATCGGGGATGTCTGAACCGGTCAGGATCGCTTTTGAAAATCCTTCAGCAAACATCTCCTCAAAGGCGTTGAGCATTCTCTCTCCGAGACCCTTGCCTGTCTGCGCAGCATATGTCAGGTCGTCTCCAAGCCACTCTCTGTACAACTCCCGGTCGCTCGATGGATCTACGAATATCCGCAAATGGCAATCAGCCTGGCGATATACGTCGATCATGTCCAGTACAAAATTGCCGTAGAGTTCTGCTGCCTGGTCATGTCCGATCTGATTCCCCAGGCGAGTCTTGACCTTACCCGGCTCGGGATACTTCACGAATATTGCAGTACAATTTCCTTTGTGTGTAGACATCGTATTTGCCCCCATTCTTAAGCATCGCCGCTTTTGCTGCCGGCCAGGGTGCCGGTACAGCTCGATCCTGCACCAGCGGTGCAGCAGAAGCAGTGCGAACCTGTTATTATTCGTATTTCTCCGCGCATTGCGGATTCTAGATTGTCCATGGTTATTACTGAGCCTGATCCATCTATCGCAGGAAGTCCTAATGCCTGATTGAAATCACAGTTATAGACAATTCCGCGATAATCCACGCTAAGCAGTTTTCGGCACATGATCTGCTGGGCGGCCTCGCTGTTGAAGTTTTCACGCAGCATTGCGATGTAAGAGTCGAGTTCATCCTGCTCTGTAAGTATCTGCCTGAATCTTCCGATCGGCGCGTTTGTGATCGTGAAAAGTTTATTGAACACTATATCATGGTCATTGATCAGATGTTTTTTATAGTCTACTTCGAGATCGCTCTGCGGAGGCGGAAGCGTTGCGCCTGCTGGGTTGTAAACAAGATCAAGCTCCAGGTTATCCTCCTGCCCATAGCCAAGTTTATTCAGCATACGAATCGCCTTGATGCTTTTGTCGAACACGCCTTGCCCCCGCTGGTTGTCAACATTGTCTTGGGTGTAACACGGCAACGAAGCGACGATGGTTACTCCGTGATCAGCATAATATTTCGGGACCCAGTCATAGTCGTTTTCGAGAAATACGGAAAGATTGGTACGCGCTATAATATGATTTACAACCTCAGTAATGCCTTCCATGAAATATGAAAAATGCGGATTCATCTCCGGGCATCCCCCAGTCATATCTACTGTAAGATCGCCATGCTTCTTTACAAACGAGACAATGCTGTCCATGACCCCTCGCGTCATGATCTTGTTGCCGCGGGGACCGGCCTGAACATGGCAGTGCCTGCACTGCTGATTACATCTGTTGCCCAGATTGACCTGAAGGGTTTCCAGCCTGTCCAGCTTCAGCAGGGCAGGCGAAATGCCGCTGACGATCTCTTGAAAGCTTTTATCGGAGTAATGCTCTTTAGGTGCTGCCATTTTAACTCCTGTAGAATCTAACCAATCGCTCGGCCGGTACTCCCAGATGATACATTGCAGATATTATCAAATTGCGTGCAGAACATCGCCATGGCCCTTCTTTCTGCCATCTCCGTGCTGAGCTTGTAACCTTGGCCTTCGAAAAAAACACCTTGCAGCCTTTGCGTTTGAGCCTTTTCATCAGTTCGATATCTTCCATCAGGGGTATGGCTGGGAATCCTCCCAGTTCCTCAAAGAGTTCTCTTCTGATGAAGATCGCCTGGTCACCGTAGGGGATGCGGAGGATTCGATTTCTCAAATTTGCCAAAGCAGTTATTATCTTCATTGTAAGTTTGTCTGAGTCCAATCCCAGCTTGAAAGCACCTACTGCGTATTGCTGCTTAGAGATTGCATTTTTTATGACTGTAAATGCATTTTTGGGCAAAAAGGTGTCAGCGTGAAGGAACACAAGCACATTTCCACAGGCAGCGTTTGCTCCTGCGTTCATTTGAATTGCCCTACCGGGTGATGACTGCATTTTTGTGATTCGTCCATCTTTGATTACCCCCAGGGTGTCTGCATTATCCGATCCATCTGCAACGATCACTTCGCAGTCTTCTGATCCGTCAATAGAGAAAACATGTTGTACTGTTTCGTTGATGACAGCAGATTCGTGCAGTACGGGGATGATCACAGAGATGCGGCAGTTGTCCTCATCATTTAAGCTTTTTCCCGTTTTTCTTTGGTGCTCATTCAAGATAAGTTCCCGTAAGCGTCATCGAAGTTCTCAGTTGAATTCTCTGTCTAAACGTTCGGCAGTTTCACGAAGACCTTGCTTCCCATGCCTTCCAGCGATTCTATCCAGACCTTTCCCCCATGCCGATTGACTATACGCTTGACGATCGTCAGGCCGAGGCCCTGTCCTTTGACATTTCCCTCCGGATCGATCCTGTGGAATATCTCGAATATGGTTTCCTTCTGGCTGTAATGAATTCCAACTCCGTTGTCTTCCACGCAATAGGTTACAGTGCCATTATCCCGCCAACCTGTAACTCTTATCTTTGATTCGCGTTCAGGAGAAACGTATTTTGCAGCGTTATCAATTATGTCCGCGAAAGCCTCAGCTATCTGGTCGGCGTCGCCTCGGCAGGGCGGCAGATCATCGACCTCAACCTGCGAATGCACAGCATCGAGCTGTTCTGACTCGCTGGCGAGAACATTTTTCATCAGTTTATTCATGTCAAGCTTTCGAGGATGCATATCCAGTCTTCCTACGCGGCACAGTCGCGTCAGGCCCCGCAACAGGTTGTCAATCTTTCGTGTGCTTGACTTGATAAACCCAACTGATTCGGAAATGTCCTCATCGAGCATCTCGAGGAGCCTGGCCCTCGTATCCTCCGGAACGCCTCCGCTGTCGATGATCTCCCTGAACTGATCGATAGAATTACTGAGCTCCCCGCTGAATCCCTCGATATTTACGAGAGGAGCCCTCAGGTCATGCGAGCTCACGTATATTACACTTTCAAGTTCGTCATTCTTTTCCGACAGGCTTCGAAGCAGCTCCTCTCGCTCGATTTCCACTTCGTGCTGTTCCGTGACATCGGATATTACGCCTTCGACCCCAACTAACTCGTTATATTCATTGAAAACGCCTCTGCCTTGTTCCCAGACCCAGCGTACCTCGCCGTCTTTTCGTACGATTCGATATTTCAACCTGAATGCTTTGCGGCTATTGATACCTTTCTGTGCCTCTTCCCATACAAAGTCACGATCCTCTTCATGTATTAATTTCCCATACTCCATGCTTGCATTCAAGGTCAGTTCCGAAGCGGTATAACCTGTCAACGCCTTACAGCCGTCGCTGACAAACTCCATGGTCCAGTCGTGGTCATTTCTGCAGCGATAGACCATTCCGGGAAGATTGCTGATCAGCGTCGAAAGGCGCCTCTGGCTTTCTTTGAGAGCCCGTTCGATCTTTTTGCGTTCTGTGATGTCACGACCCTCCGGTATCAGCATCACGACCTCGCCGGCCTCGTTCCTGATCGGCTTGATAGAGAAATCAATATATGCAAGATTACCGTCAGCTTTCCAGTTCGTGGTCTCGAAACGAACGGATTCTCCCTGGCCGGCACGTACTATACTATCACGAACCCTGCTGCGTTCTTCTTGTGAATGCGACCACCAGGGTGTTTTCCAGAATGTTTCCCCGATAACATCATCTCTGTTCTTTGATGTGACTTCCAGTGCCGAGGAATTTACGTCGAGCATTGTTCCTTCGGGTGTCAATAAACCCATGAACTGATAAGCCTGATCGAAAACAGCCCGGAATCTGGCCTCGCTCTTTTTAAGCTCTTCCTCGGCGGTCTTTTGCTTTGTGATATCACGAATGCTTGCCCTGTAACCCTGCTGGACACCTTTCTTGTCGTAAATCGGCGTCCATGATGCCGCTCCCCAGATGATCCTTCCGTCTTTGCGTTCGATCCTGAATTCCAGGTTGTCCCCGCTATGGCCCTCCATTGCTGAGGCGAACGTGTTGTATACGCGATCTTTATCCTCATCGACGACGAAAGGCTTTGGAAACTCCTTCATCGCCATGCATTCCTGCACAGTGTAGCCGGTTACGCGTTCAACTGCGGGGTTGGTCCACATACATCTTCCTCCTGGGCTCCCCCAAATCTCCCAGTCATATGTATGGTCCGCTATCGCCCGGAACCTCTGCTCGCTCATGTAAAGAGCAAGATTCACTCGCTTTCTCTCGCTGATGTCACGTATCACCGCCACTGCACGTTCAGCGCCCTGTATAAACGCCTTTTTCAGGCTGACTTCCCCCCAGAACTGGCGGTTGTTTTTGTCTTTGAGCACGATTTCCGAACGTACTGTTTCTCCTGCCCGCACCTTGGTGAGATTATCTTTGATCTTTTCATCCGAGCTCTCACTGCGATCTGCAATTACCTCCTTTAGTCTTGTCTCGCCCAGCGTTTGCCTGTCGAGGCCCAGTCGGTCGATAGCGTTGTCATTGGCATCTATGATGCAGGTCGTTTCCAGGTCATGTACGAGTATCAAATCTTCTACAGCGTTGAATATCGAGCTGTAATTGGCCTCTGATTCGCGTCTTGCCGTCTCGATCCTCTTGCTGTCTATCGCGTTTGCAAGTATCTCGCTGACGATGCTCAACATGACGCCTGTCTCTTCATCAAATCGCCTCTCTTCACGGACGCAATCAAACCCTACGAAGCCTGCTAACTCATTACGAAGGACCAGCGGTATGTATACTAGAGAGCGGATTGAATGGCTCAACCAGAAGTCCTTCTCAGCCGAAGCATTCGGGCCCAGAACTTCCACATTGTGCACTTTGACTATTTCATTGCTGTGCAACTGTCTCATCAACCATGGCAGTCTATCAGGCTGCAGCTTCTGGCTTTTCTCTTCAAAACAGGATATGCCTTTGTTGTTCCAGCAATGGGCGATCTCAAGCGAATCTCCTTCGCATGTGAATAGGCATATATACCCCCGGTCTAATCCGAAAAACAGCCCTATTCTCTCAAGAGCTTTCTCAAGGCCCTGATCTACTTCCTCGAAGGGGAGATTAATGAACTGCTTGGAAATGCTGGTTATGAGCTGGCCGAGCTCACGTCTGCGATTAAGCGCACGCATGCTCTGCTCATGGAGTGCATCCGCCTTCTCCAGCTCCGAGATTCTCTGCTGAAGCACCTTGATATGACTCTTAAGCTTGATTATTGTGCCGGCGTTGTCTTCTTTCATTCAAACCTTTCCCTGAGGTCTAATGAAAAATCTTGCTGCAAATTACGTAACTGAGTCTGCATGTAAGTGCTGCATATTCATTATATGGCCTTGATGTCTTTTATCAACCATCTAAAAGTGATTTATATAGCCGGTCATTTTCACCATTACAGGAATCTAACCAGTAAAATTGTTGACCTTTATGCACCGCTTAATTACAATGCTTGCTCTGATCATTCTTTGTAAGGGTATCTCATGGAAGCCAAAGTACATTTCCTCGGTGCAGCCGGCAATGTGACCGGTTCAAGACATTTTCTCGAAGTCAACGGCACACGCATCCTCATCGATTGCGGCCTATATCAGGAACGGCATCTGCGCGACCGCAACTGGGCTCCTTTCCCCGTACCCGCCCACACGATCGATGCGGTATTGATAACCCATGCCCATCTCGATCACTGTGGTCTTCTCCCTAAGCTTGTTGAGGAAGGATTTAAGGGCAAGATATACTGTAATGCCGCTACTGCCGAGATTGCACAGATAGTGCTGATGGACGCGGGACACCTGCAGGAAGAAGATGCTGCATTCAAGCGCAAAAGACACCGTAAAGAGGGCAGAAAGGTCGATCATCCGGTTATACCGCTTTACACTACCGCTGATGCTGAAGCTACGATACCGCTTTTCAGCCCGGTGCTTTACGAAGAACCCGTCCAGATCGGTGAATATGTTACGGCCACCTTCCATAACGCGGGCCATATTCTGGGTGCATCTACCATCAAGCTGAAGATCAGTGACGATGACGGCGAAAATCGCACGGTGCTGTTCTCCGGAGACATCGGCCGCGGGGACAGGCCGATCATCTGCGACCCGGCGGTATTCGAACATGCTGATTATGTATTCATCGAATCGACATACGGTGACCGAGTGCACGAGGGCACGGATGATATCAAGGGCAATCTTGCCGACGCTATCAACGAGACATACCAGAAGGGCGGCAACATCATTGTCCCTTCATTCTCTGTCGAGCGGGCACAGGATGTTTTGTACTACTTGAATGAGCTCCTTCTCGAAGACCGGATCCCGCCGATACTCGCCTTTGTGGACAGTCCAATGGCGGTAAAGGTAACCGATGTCTTCAAAAAGCACCCGGAGCTTTACGACGACGAGATGAAAGAACTCGTCGCTCGTCATGAGTCGCTTTTCGAATTCCCCGGCCTTCAACTAGTACGAACCACCAAGGAATCGAAGGCTATTAACAACATCAAGGGCACTGTCATGGTTATCGCGGGCTCTGGTATGTGCACCGGCGGCCGAGTCAAACACCACCTCGTGCAGAATATCTGGCGACCGGAAAGCTCCGTCCTTTTTGTCGGCTACCAGGCAGTCGGCACACTGGGCAGAAGTATTGTCCAGGGTGATAATCCGGTTCGCATACTCGGTCAGCAATATGACGTGAATGCGACGATTACCCGCATACATGGTTTTTCAGGCCATGCGGATCGTGATGAGCTGCTCGCCTGGCTCAAGAACCTTAAAACCGCACCTAAACAAGTTTTTGTTATTCACGGCGAAGAACAGAGCGCCAATAGCTTCGCTGATCATGTCACCCAGCAGACCGGCTGGAAGACTTCAGTACCTCAATATGATGAGGTTGTAACTTTAACGTAAAATAATGGCACTTGAGCCAAAACTGGATCACAGCAGCGTTGTCTTGCGAGCGATTGTCACCCTGCATGTGTGTTTTGCTGAATAGTTATTGAAGTGTATTCATGATCTTATCCAGCGTCGTCCTTGCGCCTGCGGTATGCTCGTCACTGGCGCCGTAATAGATGATTATCTCGCCGTCCTTTTCGACATGCCCGCACGCAAAAACGACGTTGCCGTAAAAGCCCTTGATCTCGTAATCAGTTTCCGGCTGCATCAGCGGTTCTTTTGACCTTGCGATGACCTTGCTCGGATCTTCCAGATCGTGCAGGGCAGCAGCAAGGCAGTACCTGTCTTCGATATCAGATCCGTGGTATATCTCCAGCCATCCTTCGTCAGTCTTGATGGGCACGCAGCTTCCGCCCACCTTTCCACCGTCAAACTCACCGGGTCTTGGTGTGATAACCGGGCAATGCCCGCCCCAGTGTATGAGGTCGTCCGATCTTGCACCCCATATAGCCTTAGGGCCTATATACATTGGTACAGGCCTGGTAAGAGCCCAATATTCGCCGCGGATCATCTCAGGGAACAGCACTACATCCAGATTCTCGGGGCAGAATATGATGCCGTGCCGTTCAAAATACTCGAAGTCCTCCGTGGAAAGCAGCCCCGTACAGATGCCGTGATCGCTAACGACTTTGTAAGTGATGTACCATTTCTCACCGATCTGTGTGATCCTCGGGTCCTCTAGCCCATATGTTTCATAGTAAGTCTGCGGATAAACGGCAGGGCGGTCATCGATCTCGAAATGTACTCCGTCATCACTACGAGCTATTCGCAAATGCGAAATGCTTGTAAGGTTGATCTTTCCGTTGTAGAAAAACGAACGCGAGTCAGGTATCTCAACGGCAGGATCATCATTTTTCGCCCTGAAATGCTCAATTTCACCTGTATGCGGGTTAAGTATCGGTGCGACCTGCTCATCTGCTGCTTTGTCCTTAGGCCTTTCAGCTACACGCAGCAGCAACAGGATTTGTCCGCGAAACACTGTTGCTCCGGCATTAAATGCCCCCACGACCTCATTATCATCTCTGCTGGGTGTGACATCTTGTGGCCTGATGATCGGATTCTCGGCAAATCTCTCTACTAGCATGGTGTCTCCTCAATTCTCTTCCCCGCAACATAGTATTGATCTAAAAACAAAATTACGTCCTAACTTTCTTTTAATCAAGCTTATTCTCGCGTATAATCGGCATACAATGGAGTTGTAGTTGGAGGCCAATATATGCAGTTCACCTCAAAGCGTATCGCCGTGCTCTCACCTGTGGCCTGGCGTACACCACCCCGACAGTATGGAGCATGGGAGACCGTCGCGAGTAATATCACCGAGGGCCTAGTCAGACGCGGCTGGGATGTGACGCTTTTTGCAACTGCTGATTCGGTCACATCAGCCAGACTTCACGCGGTAGTCCCTCACGGCTACGAGGAGGACCCTACGCTGGAACCGAAAGTCGTGGAAGCCCTTCACATTAGCGAACTTATGGAAAATGCCCATAAATTCGACCTGATCCACAATAATTACGACTTCATGCCGCTTACCTACAGCAGACACATTTCAACGCCTATGCTTACCACTATCCACGGCTTCTCTTCGCCGAAGATTCTCGATGTCTACCGCAAATACAAGGATCTCTACTACGTATCGATAAGCGATTCGGACCGTGATCCGCATCTGCCTTATCTTGCAACGGTCTACAATGGCATAGATCTGGCCAATCTGACTTTTACCCCAGAGCCGGGCGATTACCTGGTCTGGTTGGGCAGGATACATCCCGACAAGGGTACCCATTTAGCGGTAGAGGTTGCATTGCGGACCGACAAAAAACTTAAGCTGGCTGGGATCGTGCAGGATCGCGAGTATTTTGAAGAGATGGTCAAACCTAATGTCGATGGTAAGCAGATCGAGTACATAGGTCCGGTAGGGCCGTTGGAGCGTGACGAATTGTTCAAAGAGGCATTTTGCCTGCTCCATCTGAACGAACTTCCGGAAAGGTTCGGTCTTGTTATGGCTGAGGCTAATGCGGCAGGGGTGCCCGTGATCGCTTACGATCGCGGTTCATGCCGAGAGGTGATCTCTGACGGCGAAACGGGGTATCTGGTTGGTAATGTTGACCAGGCCGTCGAGGCGGTCGGCAAGGTTTCAAAGATAAACCGCCGGGCTTGCCGAAAACGTGTTGAAGAGAATTTTTCTATCAAATGCATGGTCAGTGAATATGAGAAGGTCTACTGGCGCATATTCGAGCTTGAACGCCTTAAGACCAGAAAAAGTGTCATAAAGCCGCATATGGAGAAAATACAGGAGCTGAAGGAGACCGCAATTGAAACACAAACCTATCGTCGAACGGTTCGCGAATAATCCCATACTGACGACTGACGATGTGCCGTACAAAGTCGAAACGGTTCACAATGCGGGTGTGGTCAAACATCAGGGCAAGTACATAATGCTCTTCAGATCCCATCTCGACACCGGCCGATCTATCATCGGTATCGCCGATTCACAGGACGGAATTAAGTTCACCGTACGCCCAGAACCTTTCATGACGCCGGCAAGCGAAGGCATATTTGCAGAATATGAAGCTTTCGGCGTTGAGGATCCAAGGATCAACCCGTTAGAGGGCGAATACTACATTACATACTCTGCCTACAGCCCTCATGGTGTACGCATCGGCATGGCACGCACAAGAGATTTTACTACGTTGGAAAGAGTTGCATTCATCACCCAGGCCGATTATCGCAACACCGTCATTTTCCCGGAAAAGATAGGAGGCAAATACGTCAAACTGGACAGGCCGCATTCTGACATCAGCCCCTGGTCCGTATGGATCAGCTATTCACCGGACCTTATCCACTGGGGCGAATCTCGCGTAATTATGAAGCCGGTTACCTACCACTGGGACGAAATGAAGATAGGACCAGGTGCTCCGCCTATCAAAACGTCTCGCGGCTGGCTGAACATTTACCACGGTGTATTCCCCACCATGTCCGGCAGTGTTTATCGTCTCGGGGTCTGTATGCATGCCCTTGACGATCCAGCCAGACTTATAGCTGTCGGCGACCGATGGATACTGCAACCCGAAGACCCGTGGGAAGTCAGCGGTTATGTCGACAATGTCGTTTTTACATGCGCTGCAGTGCCCGAACCAGACGGCACCGTCAAGATCTACTGGGGAGGGGCGGACAAAGTTATGTGCGGCGGAACTGCTAGAATTGAAGAACTTGTCGATTTTTGTCTGGATAATCCCAGAGAGCCATTCTAGTAACAGCTTTATAGATTTTCGCGGTTACTAAGGCCGTTATTCTTCCATGGCCCGATTGTAAGCGGCCTGAAACTGCAGTTTGTGACGCATTTCCTCTTCTGCGAGTCCCAGATAAATATCCAGGGCCTTGCTGTCTTTGGTTGAAGCTGCCATTTCGATGTAGGTGCGTACGGAACTATCCTCTTTCTGGATAGCTATACGAAGAGCGTCGATGTAGTCCAAATCGAACTTTCCCATTTCTTCCCCAGCGATGCGACCGGGCCAGTCGGGTTCTCCCTGATCCTGTACTGTACAACCTCTCTTCATCAGTTCAAGCTCGAGATTCTCCTTGTGACGAACCTCCTCCTGAGCAAGCATTTCAAAGATGTCCTTGGAATCTTCATCTCTGGTCCGGGCTGCCAGATTTTTGTAGAAAAGGTATGCCTCTACTTCCCGTGTGACCGCATCTTGCAGTGCTTTGATCTCAGTACTTGTTTTGGGCATTTTTCATTCCAGACAGGTTAACAAAATATCAGGGTTGCTATTAAATGATAGTCTCCTAAGATTTTTTTACAAGGTCAATATTTCGCAAAAAGTAATATAATGTACAAATATTGCAGGATTTTCTTGCACGTATTTAGTGCCGGGTTTAAACTGCATTCTGAACAAGGTGAAGGTTGGATTCCAGAGAATATGCCTCCGAGGAACGCAAAGTAGTACTTTTTTTGGAAAATCGGCAAGTAATAAGCGAAAAATGCATCCCAGCCTACATATTATATTGGTAGGGATTTAAGCTCTACGTTATTTGCTACCTTGAAAATGATGGTCGTTTGATCTGGCTCCGTGAATTTTGAACGTGGGGCAGGCAGTTCGGCTAGCGGTAAAAGTCTTGAGGGAACAATGATTAAATTTAAATGCAGCAAATGCAGCACTTCTTTGAAGGCGCCTGATGAGTACGCCGGCAAGAAGGTGCGATGTAATAAGTGTAAAAAAGTGATCGCGATTCCATCGAATGGAGAAAAAAAGAAACGCGATATAGTGGCCGTTGACCCTAATCATGACAGCAGGGCGGAATTCGATTCGCTGCTGGAAGAGCTGTCGCGATGGGAGAAAAAGGCTCCTGCGGCCGATCTGATGGAGTAAGTTTCTTTTTGATGCGGAATTCCTGACGCTTGAAAAAACAACGCAAAATCATCAAAACGACCAAAGCTCCGCAGGCAATTGGTCCATATTCTCAGGCTTTGCTGGTAGATGACAGCCTTTATATATCCGGTCAGTTGGGCCTGGACCCGTCTACTGGTGAAATAGTGGGGGAATCTGTAGCTTCACAGACCCATCAGGTGTTCAAGAACATTGTTGCGATTCTCGGCGAGGCAGACATGGCTCTCGAGAATGTCGTTCAATGCCAGGTATTTCTTTCTGACATGGGGGATTTCGCGGAAGTAAATGCTGTTTACGCTGAGTATTTTCCAGAAAATCCGCCCACTCGTGCGGCGTTTGAAGTTTCACAGTTACCCGCAGGCGGTAAAGTAGAGATTCTCGCAACGGCAGTGAAATAGCTGCGAACGCATTGCGACAAAAGCAGCTCACTCCTCCACGGAGAACATTTCCCTTTCGATCCTGCTGACAAAAAAACGCCCATCCGCATGCACAAATTCACTCACTTTGTCGATCTGCCGTTCAATATGCACTCCGTCGTCTGAAACCATGGCAAGACCTATCACGGCCTGAAGTTTGCTCTCGTTGGCAGCAACCTCGGAAACTGAAAAATTGAAGCGGTTCCTGAGCCTTTCGACCAGGCTCTTGACGATCTTGCGCTTTTCCTTCAGCGACCGGATCCCAGGCAGATTTATAGTTATAACCATTGTTCCTACAAGCATTTATGCCCTTGGATGGAATTTTTTGTGTATCGACTTGAGTCTGTCATGGTCAACATGAGTATAGATCTGGGTAGTGGAAATGTCAACGTGACCAAGCATTTCCTGCAGGCTTCGCAGATCCGCTCCACCAGAGAGCATATGAGTCGCGAAGCAGTGCCTTAATGTGTGAGTACTCACTTTTTCAGGCATTCCGACCCGTGCTGCATACTTTTTGACGATCCGCCAGATATTCGTCCTGTCCAGAACCTTGCCTGTGCGGGTAAGAAGCAGATAATCTCTGCTGTAAGGCTTTGCAAGCTGGGGTCTTTCGAGCTGCAGGTACTGCTCAACCGCACGAATGGCTGACTGCCCCAGCGGTATTACCCGTTCTTTGTTACCCTTACCGGTGCAACGCAAATACCCTATCTTCAAATTTACATTTTTCACCCGCAGATCGACCATCTCGCTTGCGCGAGCGCCTGTTGCGTAAAGGACCTCTAGCAATGCCCGGTCCCTTAGAAAAAAGGCGTCTTCTTCGCAGGGTGCATGCAGCATTTTCAGGACATTGTCTCTGCTGGCGACAATTGGCAGTTTGTGCCATGGTTTGGGACCTTCTATCAGAGAAGTCAGATCATCTTCGATGAGCCCGACCGACATGCCGAAACGAAGAAACGTCTTAATTGCAGCAAGAATGCGGGCTATTGATGTTTCCTTTGAATGAAGGTTTTTGGCAACATGCCTGGCATAGCCGTAAATGTGTTCGGCACGGAGTTCGCTAATTGAATCGAGCCCATACTCAGCCTCACACCATTGAGCAAATCCAAGCAGGTCTCTGCCGTAGCCAAGAAGCGTATTCTGAGACAGACCCGCTTCGACCGTAAGATAGTGCATAAATTTAATAACTTCACCACCTATGCCGCTTTCCCCGAGCCGGTTGTGTAGTTTTTGGATCTGTGCCTCTGACATGTCGAAATCCTAATGCAGTCAAATAACCAGTGGGCATGCACTTAGCCACCCGAAACATATCGGCTAAATAGGCGGAGATTCTCCAAACATAGCCGAACCCCTTGGCATCTACCTCAGTTGAATCAGCAATAGCCGCTTTTGCTTTCGAATTGTACTTGTGATAACTCCAACCTTGCCTTATAATCCCCAAAAATATGGATTTCACATGCTTGAGCCCTTCAAGCAAGGTTTTTTCCAGTTAGCCTATTGATCCTTATCAGGTAATGACAGGTGTGTTGTAAATGAAAAAAGTCTTATTTAGCTTTCTAATCTTAACCTTCTCGACCCTGTTGGTTGGTTGCTCGGCTTCTTCCCGAACTCAAGTGCCGGTGGAGCCTTTGTGCGGTATTTCGCAGACGAAGGCACATGCCATGCAGGTCGCTGAAGAGGTTCTGACGGACATGCGTTTCGAGATCGATAAGCTGGATACCGAAGAAGGTGTAATAATTACACAGCCATTGAGGGGCGGTCAATTTTTCGAATTCTGGCGGTCTGACAATGCGACCGCCCAGGCTGCCGCCAACTCAAATCTACACAGTTTATTGAGGCAGGCCACTTTGACTTTCAATGAAACAGCAAGCGGTCTGTGCGTCGATGCCTCAGTGCAAACGCAGCGCATGGTGATAGCGGACAAGCCCATAGCGGGCATGGCCAGGCTTCCAAGATACTATACCGGCGGAGATGCCAGGTTGCAGGAGCTCTCGGTTTCAGAAGCTCAGGCGGAGTGGGAAGAAATGGGTCATGACCCCGCTTTGGCAAGTGATATCCTCGATCGTATTCAAAACAAGATTCTGGAATTGGAAGGAAAAGAATAATATGAACATCCTTGTATGCGGTGGTGCCGGCTACATCGGTTCCAATATGACCGCGATGCTTGCCCGCCACGGCCATAACCCCGTCGTTTATGATAACCTTAGCAAGGGACACAAATCCGCGATTCGTAATGCCCAATTCGTCCGCGGTGACCTGGCTGATTATGACCTTCTCGTCGAAACTATCAAGAAGTATAGTATCGATGCTGTTATGCATTTTGCCGCATTCATAGAGGTCGGAGAATCAGTTGCTGATCCGCTGGGCTACTACTACAACAACTTCTGTAATGCACGCAATCTGCTCCAGGCAATGGTGGATACAGGCGTAAACAAATTTGTTTTCAGCTCTACCGCGGCTGTTTATGGTGAGCCGGAAACGATCCCCATTACCGAAGACATCGCAAAGCAGCCAATAAACCCTTACGGCGATAGTAAACGGGCTGTTGAATTGATGCTCAGCTTTCTCAGCAAGACCGGCAAAATGAACTATGCCGCTCTTCGGTATTTCAATGCATGCGGCGCAGGCGAAGATGGCACACTCGGTGAGGACCACCAGCCTGAGTCACATCTGATACCGCTGATCATTCAGGCGGCTATGGGCAAGCGTGAAGATATTAAGATCTTCGGCAATGACTATCCGACTCATGACGGCACATGTATTCGCGATTACATTCATATTGAAGACCTGTGCAAGGCGCATCTGCTCGCACTGGACAAGCTTGACGATGAAGCGGAACTGATATTTAATCTGGGCAACGGCAAGGGCTACTCGGTGCTGGAAGTGATCGAAACGGTCAAAAAGGTTTCGGGCAAGGATTTCACTGTAATAACGGGAGATCGCCGACCGGGTGATCCGCCTGTGCTCACAGCGGATGCCTCAAGAGCTCGTCAGCAGCTTGGCTGGACCACGGATTTTCCCGAGCTCGAGATAATAGTCGAAAGCGCATGGAAATTCCATAATGCCAACCCTGATGGTTATGGCGATTAGAGCTAACTGTACTCAAATCGGGACTTCAGAATGAAAGAATTCTTCATAGGCGTAGATTTTGGAGGCACTAACCTTAAGCTTGGCTGTTTTGACGGCGAGCTGAACCTCGTGACCAAAACCTCTGTCCCAAGTGGTGAGGACCTGAGTCCGCAGGCAGTGATAGCAAATATCTCTTCGACTATACACAGTGTGCTTTCACAACATGAAATTGCATATGACCAGGTCAAGGCGGTCGGACTGGGAATACCGGGTCAGATGAATCTTACCGACGGCATTATTCTTTCTGCCCCGAACCTGCCATTTGAGAACGTTCCGATGAAACGGCTTTTGTCTGAAAAACTTGACAAGACCGTCATCATGGAAAACGATGCCAACGCCGCAGCCTGGGGTGAATTTGTTGCCGGTGCGGGCAGTGACGTTAATCACATGGTCTTTTTCACGCTGGGCACGGGTATAGGTGGAGGTATCATCTGTGATGGTAAGCTGGTTCACGGCTATACCGATGAGGCCGCTGAGCTGGGACACATACTTATATACGTTGACGGTGAGCGGCAATGCGGATGCGGGCAATACGGCTGTGCCGAAGCGTACGGCTCTGCAAGTGCGACTGCCGACCGGGCAAACGACGCGCTGAAAGCCGGCGTAGACTCCTCACTTAACGAGTTGTTTAAAAAGGACGGTTCGGTTACATGCGAACAGGTCTTTGATCACGCCAAGAACGGCGATAAGTTCGCTAATGAGATCGTTGACGGAACAGCGAAGACGCTCGGCATACTCTGTATCGACATGCTTCATGTCACTCAGCCGCAACGAATACTGTTCGCAGGGGGAATGATCGGGGCTGGCGATTTTCTTCTCGAAAAAATACAGAAGTATTTCGACAAGTACATCTGGACCATGAAACCAGAATCGCTTGAGATATGCTTTGCTACGCTTGGTGAAGATGCGGGTATAATTGGTTCGGCTGCGCTTGCAAAAGATCACTTCAAGGTATCTAAGCAGGGTTGACTGACGCTTATTGCCATTTCAGGGTTGAAAACCAGACACAAGGGTGATAACCTGTCTATCGATCGTAAAGAGGCCTTGCGGACCGGGCATAGGCTTCTGCGTTAAAATTTGATAATTCACTTTCGAAGGGAAATTTATATGGCGGATAAAGCTGAGTTCGTACGGCTTGTAGGAACGGAAAGACGCGTAGGCCCGACTCTGGAAAGCGTATCCAGGCACTGGCAGGGCAAAGAAGAATGCGCATTGTTTGTCAGCCCGCATGACGATGACGCTGTGTTGGGCGGCGGCCTTTTGATGCGCCTGCTTGAAGAAGAAAACGTTCCCGTGTACATCATTATCACAACCGACGGTCGAATGGGTTACTGCAGCAAGGAAGAGCAGGACGAGATCGTAGAGATCCGCAAGAAAGAAACTTTCGACTGTTATCAGGCTCTAGGCGTTCCCAAAGAAAACATTATCTGGCTCGGTTTCCCGGACTGCAATCTCAACGCGCATAAGGGCCGTAAGAAGGCCGAGGGCGAAGGACCTACAACTATCGGCGGCTATACCGGCCTGCAGAACTCCTTCACATACTGGCTTCGTAAGATCAATCCGACACAGTGCTTCCTGCCGACAGACAATGATCTTCACCCCGACCATCGGGTAGTATATGAAGAATTCATGATCAGCATGTTCCATGCAGCAGGCGACATCTGGCCCGAGCTCGGCCCGGCACTGCCGAAGGTCCCATACGTTCATGAGATGGCTGTCTACTGCGACTTCCCCGAGCCGCCCACGTTGCGCATTACAACGCCGGAAAGCATCCTGGAAGAGAAGCTTGCCGGCATAGGTAAGTTCGTTTCGCAGAAGCAGATCGCTTCGCTCATCGAAAACGTTCGAAAGGGCGGCGCACAGGAATACATCCGTGCAGTAGGTTTCGACCTCTACGTGCCTTCGAACTACTATCACAGGTTCGAGCACAGAGAACGCATTGTAGACGTAAACTAATCATGCGTTCCAATTAATACGCAAAACAAAAGGCAGGTCCGCAAAACACGGGCCTGCCTTTTTTATTTACACATCTACTTTCGCAAACAGCTAAATCTGCCTAGCGGTCCACTTGACCATATTCGCAAAAAACTGAGCGTACCAGTTGCCTACCTCGATCGCCTCGGCACCTTCTGCCTGTGATTCGACCCGGGCATCTCCCCAGTCGACAAGACCACCTACCCAGTGAGGCGCTGCATCGGTCGCAAAAGCACATGTCCTGCCCTTGCCATAATTGCTCACCACCAGCAGCGGTTCGGCTTCAGCAAAAGGTTCAAATTCGAAATCATCACCTTCCTTGAGAAATGCTCTGAACTGCCGCGACCACAGAATAGTATTCGCGCCAGGCTTGCTTTGGAAGCGGTTGAACCCGCCGATGCCGGGCGTATGCTTTTCGAACGGCAACCCGGCCACGATCTCATGATCCACACTCTTCTCGATCAGGCAGGGCCCGGAACTGTTGATCCGGTCATCACTAGGTTGCATAACCACGGGCAATACGTCCTTGAGCGGCGTATCAGTGTACTCATGGTTTGCGCCTGTGAAGGATTCCCATCCGCCGAGCATCAACAGCCCCATACCGGCTTTTACCTTTTCTGCGACTGCTTCCAACTGCTCTGCGGTGAAGTTACTGCCAGGATAATCACTGATTATCATGACCGCATAGTCTTTGGCGAGCAAATCGTCAATAAATGCCTGATCTGAAGGACGGTAATCAAAATCGATTTTAAAATGTTTCATCACGCCAGCAAGATAGCTTGCAGCCGTATCCAGTGTTGTATCGCCAAGATATAGTATTTTTGTATTCATGCGTTCAAATATATCCATCACGCCTCCATATGCAAGGCAAATACCCATTTTCAGCCCCGAAAACAGACTAAAGTACTGGACACCCAAACGCCAAGGCGTTACTATATACACCGAGTGAAGCCCTGCGCTGTGAGGCTGGGATAAAGAGTTCAGACAATGAGCTTATTTTTGCATCAAGCCTCGGGCGGTGCTGAACTTAGAAAGTAGAAACCTGAAAACATTAACGTTTATATTGACGAGGTGATTCTAAATGCTTAAGGGAAATGCTGTTATAGGTCAGTCCGGCGGGCCGACCTCCGTTATCAACTCATCTCTGGCTGGCGTGGTTACCGCCGCGAAGGATGCCGGTTGTATCGAAAATATCTACGGCATGCGTTTCGGTATCGAAGGCCTGATGGACGAAAATCTTATCGACCTGGGCAAGGAAGTCGAACCAACAATCGAAGGCCTCAAGACAACGCCTTCCAGTGCTCTCGGTTCCTGCCGACACAAGCTGCAGGAAGAGGATCTGCCCAAGGTGCTCGACGTTCTCCAGCGATACAACATTCGCTATTTCTTCCTCATCGGCGGAAACGACACGATGGATACCATTCACCGTGTCGAGAAGTATGCGGTTGAGAAAGGGTATGACCTTCGCGGTATCGGCATCCCCAAGACTGTGGACAACGATCTCTACGGCACCGATCATACGCCCGGTTTCGCGAGTGCTGCCCGTTACATGGCTCTTTCGGTCAAGCAGGCAGGGGTTCTCGCCCGCGACATGCAGAAGGTGGACCAGTTTGTTATCTTCCAGTGCATCGGCCGTGATGCTGGCTGGCTCGTGGCTGCCACCGCTCTTGCAAAACAGAACGAGGACGACGCTCCGCATATCCTATGTATGCCCGAAAGAGATTTCGACAAAGAGAAATTCCTTGCCGACGTCGAAAAAGCCTACAAGAAATACGGCTGGGTTTCTGTCGTATGCGGCGAAGGCATCACATATGCCGACGGTACTCCCGTATCGGCATCCGAAACGAAGGATAAGTTCAACAACGTTGAATTCGGCGCAATGGGCGGTACAAGCGTAGCTGTGCAGCTCCACAAAATGATCAGCGAGAAGTTCGGCTGGCGCGGTGAGTTCCAGATCACAGAGTCACTGCCTATGTCCGCCGCCGACCGCGCAGCGCAGCTCGATATCGACGAGGCGTTCATGGCCGGTGAAAATGCAGTACGCCTCGCAGAGCAGGGTCAGTCAGGCGTTATGGTCTCGCTCGAACGAGTACCGGGCGACACATACGACTGCACTACAGGTACGGCTCCGCTCAGTGAAGTGGCCGTTCGCGCAAAACCAATGCCGGACGAATTCATCAATGATGAAGGCAACTTTATAACCGATGCGTTCATCGAATACGCAAAGCCGCTCCTCGGCGAAATGCCGGATTACGTCAGGCTCGCCTGTCACAAAGTAAAATAATCTCATGAAAGGGGTTCAAATAAAATGAAGAACGAACAAAAATACACGCAGTTCTCGCTCTGTCAGGAAATGATGGACACTCCCGGCGTTATGCGCGATTTCAAACTCACAGATGCCGACGCGGTTGTTTCGGCAATCAAGTCCACAGGCAAGCTCTTTCTGACTGGCGAAGGTTCAAGCCGTATCTTCCCGGCCAAGAACGCTATCACGCAGTACATGCGTAAGGGCGGCGACCTCCAGATCATGACCGAGGGCGGCCGTCAGGCAGCGGAGTACGATCTTTCAAACTGGGCCGTGTTCGGCGCCAGCAACAGCGGCTCAACTGCCGAGGTTATCATGCTGCTCAACGCTCTCAAGGGCGCGGGCCACGACAAACTGTTCGGCCTGACCGCTCGCGAAAACACCAAGCTCGCCGAGATGGCCAACCAGACCTTCGTCCTCAAGTGCGGCTGGGAAAACGCCGTCGCAGCGACCAAGTCCGTAGCTGAGCAGGCACTGTTCTACCAGGCCATTGTCGAAGCTGCACAGGGTCGCGACATCAGTGCCAAACTGGGCGAAGTTGCCGACGCATGTCAGACAGCTCTGACCGCTGAGATCGACCCAACACTCACTGAAAAGATCGCCAATGCCGGTACGATCTACTTCGCCGGCCGCAATGACGGCGTCGCTGAAGAGCTGACACTCAAGACCAACGAGATCACCCGCAAGAAGAGCGACTTCCTGGAAGGCACCTACGCGGTCCACGGCATCGAGGAAGTTATGAACGCTGACGATGTAGTCATCTTCATCAATCCGTTCGATGCGGAACTCGAAAAGATCAAGACCACCCTCGTTGACGGGGTAGGCCTGACGGTCATCGCGATCTCGGACAAAGATACTATCTTCCCGACCATCAAGGTTCCGCACGTCGAAGGCATGGAAACCTACGCACAGCTCTGTGCGGGCTGGAACATCCTCGTCGAAGTGGGTGTCAAGCTCGGCATCAATCTCGACAAAGCCGAACGCGCCCGCAAGGTCGGAAACGAATTCACCGGCTAAGCTGTAGTAACGGCTGCATGACAGACATCAAAAGGCTTCCGCTGACAACCTCGGTGGGAGCCTTTTTTGCATTTAAGCTGGACAAAGAAGGTATGCTGCCCTAGAATGCCTGTTGAAAGGAGCTGCAAATGTATGAGGTGTATTGGACACGGGCAAATCGTATCAAAGCGGCAGTTATAGCTTTTCTGCTGCTCTCCGTGGGTACTGCCTATATGTACAAGTACAATATGTCGATTCTGAAGGCACGCCTGGACCTATTTGATTTCATCTTCTGCCTGCCGATCGCAGGGCCTTTCCTAGCCATCGCGTTCTACGTCATTTTCGCCGTAAAAAGGATCACTAGCGAGATCACGCCAGATTCAGTCAGCTCAGTCGCCAAGGCCTTTGTATGGATCGCATGTGTATTTCTATCCGGTTACGTAGTTTGGCTCGAAAAAAGATTTTTTGATCCAGGAACCGCCTGGTCCTTAACTGGCATCATGCTTGTGGGAATATTGCTCTATGCCGGATTAAGACTGCTTCTTCTAAGGCTGTTCGGCCTGCCGAACGCAATCAACTGGAGGCGGCGACGTAATCAGGCACACATATTTTTTATGATTTTCGCCATTCTATTCTGGGGTGCTCTTGTAGGCGTGGTTGGCAGGTTGGTTGAGCCCGAGAAGTTCTATTTTGAATCACCTCTGATACTCGCGGCTATTGTGATGGCTTGGGGTACTTATCGCTTGGGAATGTATCTGGCCTTGCGGAACAGGCCGGTGGCGGAAGATAATGGCGATGTTCAGGCGGTAGAACCAACTGCTCAGTAATCTGACTTATCAGCGAAAGTTACAGACTCTTGCGTTTCTCTTCTTCACTAAGCATCACGTTCAGCGAGCCGCTCTTGAACCCCGACAGATCGACCGAGACAAACTTGAACCCGATCTCCTTGAGTTTGGCCGCGATCTTCTCGCGCATCTCATCGGACGCGATTTTGCTGACCTCATTGCCCGGCACCTCGATCCTTGCCAGATCCCCGTGATGTCTCACCCGGCACTCGGCAAACCCCAGCTCGTGCAGAAACTCTTCCGCACGCTCCACCTTGCCAAGCTTCTCGGCGGTTATCTGCATGCCGTAGCTGATCCGTGACGCCAGGCAGGGCGATGCCGGCATTTCCGCAGTCGGCAGACCGAACCGCTTGCTCAGTTCGCGAATTTCCGGCTTCGTAAGCTCGGCCTCCATTAATGGAGCGTGTACATTGAACGCTTTCGCCGCCCGATTGCCGGGCCGATAATCATCCATGTCATCAAGATTGCTGCCGCACGCCACATGCTCGAACCCTTCATCCTTCGCAACACCCCAGAGTAGCTTGTAAAGATGGCTCTTGCAGTGAAAACAACGATCCGCCTTGTTGGCCTTGTAATCCGGATCGTTGAGCTCATGCGCTGTAACCTCCCGCACTCGCGCACCCATAGACGCAGCCATGTCCAGCGCCTGTTTGTGCTGTGCCTCAGGAAGCGAAGGACTCACGCCGATACACGCAAGAACATCGTCGGGACCGACCGCCTCGACAGCCGCCCGAAGGAGGAATGTGCTGTCCACCCCGCCTGAATAAGCAACCAGGACCCTATCCAGTGCCCTTATGTTATCCAGGAGTATTGAATACTTTTTATCTATACCCATAAAAGCCGATGGAGGGAATCGAACCCTCAACCTCAGCTTTACGAAAGCTGTGCTCTACCGTTGAGCTACATCGGCGTAATCGCCACAAGTCTGCGTATCTTACAAAATCCCGCCCGAAAGTAAACTGGAAAATCAAGTTTTTAAGTGGTGCAAAATTGGGTCGACACTATGACTTATACCATTGATTTGTCAGGTAAATGCTTCCTTGCGCTGTTGTAAAACCTAATGAAAGAAAATACGGACATTGCTAGGCCAGTTATGCGGTGCAACGGTCTACGCTCTTTCATTAGATGTGCCGAATTTGTATAATAGTGTTTTGGTTGGTTTTCAACAGGGTGGCCATCGATGCTGACTTGGTTTTTATAGCAAAATATTCATTTTTCATGTCAGAATCCGAGCTTCGGCTCTAATTAGTTACGTCAAGGGTGGACAGTAATGGTCTTAGCCAGCATGGATATGCCGGCTTGCTGCCGATTTATTGAGTGAAAAGGGTAGTGAAGTGGCTGCAAAAGAACCAAAAAGCAAGCAGTTTTTCCGGCTGTACACCGCGGCCCAGAGCAGAATATATGCATTTTTGCTGTCCCTGGTTCACAATCACAGCGATGCTGAGGATCTGCTTCAGGAGACCGCGAGCATATTATGGGAAAATTTTGACCAGTTCGACCGCACCAAAAGTTTCAGTGCCTGGGCGATCGGAATTGCACGGAACAAGGCATTTGACTTCCTCAAATCCAAAAAAGCGTCCCGGCCGCTCTTTAATGAACAATTCTATCGTGATATTTCCAGAATTGCTGAGCAGGAGTCCGAATCAGCTCCCGAACGCCTCAAGGCCCTTCGTCAGTGCATGAAAAAGATGTCCCCATCCAACCAGAAGCTTATCAATCTCAGGTTTGAACAAGGCGTCGGGGTCAAACAGATATCGCAGGCCACCGGCCATTCCGCTGATGCGATCTACAAGAGGATATCACGCATTTACAGTGCACTTGAGAATTGCATCAGCCGTTCACTCGTGAGCAGGGGGCAGATATGACTCAGTTCAAAACTGCCGAAATTAATGAGCTGCTGTTCCGACTGCTGGACAATAACATCAGCGATAACGATTACGCGCGTCTCAAGCAGTGGTTCGATGCCGATCCGAATGCAAAGAAATACTACTGCCGATTCATGGTTGACAACAGCGCGATGGCTCTGAGCACCAATACCACGATTCAGCAAGCAGATACTCCGGACCCGAACGGAGAAACACTTAGCGAAGATTTCTGGCAGCTCATGGCTGAACAGGAGAAGAATGCGCCCGCGATGCAGATTCCAAAAGCAGAGGCCGAGCCTGCTCGAGAACTCATCTACGATGTTAGAAGAGAGCCCGTGGTAAGGTCGATCAATAAAACCGCTGTGGTCGTCGCGGCTGCGTCCCTGCTGGCACTTCTTGCGATGATCCTATTTGTGCAGTTTGCGCCTCCCGCGCCCTACGAGGTCGCGACCATAACCGATTCGGTTGACGCTCGCTGGTCTTCCAGCCTGCCTATCCAGCCCGGTACCCGGCTTTCATCTCGTACTAAACCTATAATTCTCACTGACGGCGTTGTAACTCTTACGACGGATGAAGACGTCAAGGTCGTTCTCGAGGCACCGGCCCAGTTCAGCTTTGTTTCCTATTCCGAGATCGCCCTTGACCGCGGTAAGCTCTTTGCGCATGTCTCGGAGCAGGGCTGTGGATTTTCTGTAGCGACTCCAAACTCGAAGATCGTAGACCTCGGCACTGAGTTTGGAGTGATATGTGATGCGTCCGGCAACACGGAAGTGCATATGTTTGAGGGTAAGGCAAACCTGTTCGCAGGTCAGAAAAGTGAAAACAAGATTTCCGAGTTTCTACTTGGCGGTTCTGCCAAAAAAGTAAGCAGCCATGATTCCCGGGCAAAAGACATTGTTCTGGAAGATGATGTGGTTGTCCGAAGTGTGGATTCAGGCTCAGGTTTTGTATGGAGGGGGCAGTCCGTGAACCTTGCCGACATAGTTGGAGGGGGTAACGGTTTTAATACAGGGCAGATCAACAGGGGCATTGAGCCGACTACCGGCCGTTTTACCCGACGACTCACTACGTCCGAGGTTTACGAAGGATCTACCGAGTATATTCGGGTCCCGGCCAGTCCATACATCGACGGTGTCTTCACGCCGGGAACGCAAGAAGGGTTCGCAAAGGTGTCATCAACCAACATCCAGTCAGAAGCGTTTCCTTTCAAAAAAGCTCAAATGTGGGCGTGGGGCTATATCTGCAATGGTGCCTGGCATGAGGGCTTTGATGTGCCGCGTCACAATCTGGAGCTTGGCGGAGTTGAGCTGGAAGGCAGAAAGAATCCTGCGATCATGATGCATTCCAATCTTGGAATTACGTTCGATCTGGCCGCGATAAGGGACGAGCTGCCCGGTTTGAGAATAAAATCTTTTTCGTCTGTATTCGGCGTTTCCGAGACAGCAAACAAATGGCTGAAAAGCCGCGATTTCAGCACGGTTGATCGTACCCCTGGAGTTGCAGTGCTTTCCGAGGACAGAAGCTCAACCGCTGAGTTCTGGGTGCTGCTCGATGGTAAGAATGTTTTTCACGATAAAACATCTTCAGGCGGAAAGCCGGGAAAAGTTGAACTGCCCATCGACGACAACACCAGGTTCCTGACGATAGCTGTGACGGAAGCGGATGATTCGCACATGTTCGACTGGGCCGCATTTGCCTGGCCCGAACTCAAACTTGAATTGCAATAATCATGGAGAACAGTCATGTCGCGTAACAAAGGTTTTACACTGATCGAACTCCTGGTCGTGATTTCGATCATCGCGCTGCTGCTTGCGATCATGATGCCTGCACTGCAGAAAGTGAAGCTGGTTGCCGAAGAGGTTATCTGCCGTTCGAATCTCAAGCAGTATGGTCTGGCGGGCGAACTTTACCGCCAGGACAACGGCGATAAATTTCCCAATGCGTGGGATTCGGTCTTCAGGTCCCGTGACCCAGCCAGGGGTTGTCAGTGGCACGATGCCAGCAGACATCCCGAGGACAACCCGGAACTGCAGGGCACATTATGGGATTATCTTGGCGGTGGTACGAAGGTACACTATTGCCGAACGTTCGCCCGGTATGCAAAAACCGCTGATGCGCATGTCGGCCACAATGATTCGATTCCGATCGAACCGCTGTTTTGCTACAGCATGAACGCGTTTCTAGGCGGATTCGAAAGCTACAATCCCGCCAGCATGGTGATCAAAAGCTCACAGGTTAGAAGGCCTTCGACCGTGTTTTTCTTTGCCGAAGAGAACGCATGGCCCTATGAGTCTTCGGAAACTGACCCCTATTATCCCTACAATCGTTACCAGCAGACGCTGAATGATAACGCTCTCTGCGGCGGACCTTATCTGCCGTACGATGTTCGGTCATGGGATATTCCACGCGATCAGGTGCCGCCGTATCAGGATGCGTTCGGCAGTTTCCATAAGACCTCGCCGAGTAAACTGAACGACGGCATGGCCAACAGTGTTTTTGTCGACGGCCATGTTGAAATGGTCGAGCCGGACCGCACATGGTACTACACAAAACCGATGGACGGAAAGCCTGCTATAAAGGGCTTGTAGAACACAAATAATGGTATTTTTAATGACGATTTGGTATAATCAAAGCACACAAAAGGGTGAGAAGTTTAATTTCTGAAAGGGCAGTAGGATGAGAAAAGTTTTCTTGGCAGCAGTTCTATTCTGTTTGATTGGCATGGCGTCCCAGTCACATGCCATAACATTGACACAAGATGGAGACCTGTCTGAATGGGTTGGAAACGAGATCAACGATCTGGGAACATTGCCTGCACCGGAAGGTGGCACATACCAGGTGCTGGCGACATGGGACGGCACGGATCTGAATATCGGCATAGACCGCAGTACCACAGGTCGATATCTTGGCGACACAGGCTGGGAAAATGATTCATTTTTCATTGCGATAGATGTTGACGGCGTTGACGGTCAGGGCGCAGAAGCGGACGGTTACGGCCGGGTCACTTTCGACGGCACGAAAAAGCCTGACCTGATCTATTACTATGCTGGCGGCCCAAGTTGGTATGAACGAAGCGGTTGGGATGGGTTGGACATGACATGGGACCTTGGCTGGTCGGACGGCGGTGCATATTACGGAACCAGTGAAGCAAACCCTAATGATGAACTCATAGTCCCACTTTCTACTGACGCGATAAATGAATTCGGCATTGATCTGAGCAGCGTGCCGGAACTCTCGGTCTGGGTGTGGATGACACGTGAGGGCAATGGCTTCGTTGAAGCTTCCTGGCCGATAGGTGCAAGCGGCTATATCGGACAGAATTTCGGCGAACCGCTCAACATCAGAACGCAGGATACCCGCATGGCGATCGCTCACGATCCCACGCCCGCTCAGTATGTCGGGGACGTCGACGGCGATGCTCCTGTGACGCTTTCCTGGGAGGTTGCACAGGTTCCAGGCGGCGGATCCTATGTTGCAGATCCAGCAGTTACGGCTTACGATGTCTATATGGCAGGGCCCTTCGCGTCCGAGCCGAACGCTCTTGCAAATGTCGATTTTACTTATGAAGCAACGGTCAACAGTTCTTCCTGGACCGGTACAGAAGCATCTGTACCAGTCGGACCGCTGGAAAAGAATGCCTTCTACTTCTGGCGTGTCGATGCGGTTGAAGGCACCTCTACAGTCACCGGCGACAAGTGGGGATTCTTTACCGAGCAGACGGTTCCTTCCATTTCAGGGATAACTGCCGCACAGATAGTAGATACAGGCGGAACAGCTAATTTCACAGTAGATGCAACTTCAGTACTTCCTGAGACATACCAGTGGTATAAGGTTGAAGAATCCGGCGATGTTGCTTTGACAGACAGCGGTGACATTTCCGGCGCGACAAGCGCAACACTTTCGATCAGCAACGCTGAACAGGCTGATGAAGGCCAGTACTACTGTGTAGTGGCCAATGATGCGGGAACCGCACAAAGCGGCAATGCTTTACTGGCTATCAAGCGTCTGCTGGCGCACTGGGATTTTGAAGCGGGTAGTTTTGAAAGTATAGTTCCGGGCAGCCCGGACGCCAATACCGTTGGCGACCCCGAGATCGTCGCAGCCGGCAGCATCAACGGTACAGACGCAGCATTCTTCGATGATGAAGTTGATGGCGAAGACATGCTTTATACTGACCCGAACCTGGTATCGTATTTTGACTCTTGCAACTATCAGATGACCGCAGCATGCTGGGTTAAGACGACAACCACAAAAGAATGGGTTCCTTTCGTGAGCAGAAACGGCGAGGGTGCGGGCTGGCAGTTGCGGCTGTACTATTTGGACGGCAGACCCTGCTTCACGACTCGCGGCATCGAAGGCAATTCGGACGGCAGCCAAGGCGATCAAATCATCAATGACGGCCAGTGGCACTATGTAGTGGGCACCTGGGACGGCACAACGAAAAAGCTCTACATCGACGGTACGCTCAGCCTCCATTATGACTGGTATACCGGTGAGGTTATCGAAGGCGACGAAGTAACTGGTGTTATCAGTTCGACAAGCGATCCGGTTGCCGTTGCAGGCCGTGTGCTGGATGGAGAACCACAGATATTCGCTAATTGCCCCGGCACATATGATGACGTCAAGATCTACAACTATGCTCTCGATGCTGCTGCGATAGCGCAGACATACGCGGACATAACGGGTATGGATGTGTGTGTGACCAAGCCGCAGTACGACTTCAACGATGACTGTGCTGTCGATCTTGCTGACCTGAGTATGTTTGCTGCTGAATGGCTGAATGATGGAACCGTGCAGTGATTAATATGAACAAACCCTGGATTGCCCTGGCAGAAAAGTCAGGGTAATCCATATTCTTGTTTTTTGTGAATTATCAAATTGTTAAATTTTTTGAGAGGACGGAATGATGAAAAAAGTATGTGTATGTTTGTTTGCGATCTGCCTTCTGTTCACAGCATCTCAGGTATTGGCTGGCCCGATCACCATTGATGCTGACATGAGTGACTGGACCGGCAGCGGAATTGTTGATCTCGGCACGCAGGCTGCTCCCGCTGAGGGCGAAAGCTACACGCTCAAAGCGACCGCCGATGCGTCGAATGTTTATTTCGGCATGGACCGCAGCACAACTGAGCGTTATCTCGATGACATAGGCTGGGACACAGATTCCTTCTTTATGGCATTTGATGTTGACGGCGTCGCCGGCAGCGGTGCCATCTCGGACGGTTACGGCCGTGTAAACTTCGGAGGTACATATCTTCCTGATTTCTTCATCTATTTCGCAGGTGGGCCTCACTGGTATGAAACTTCATCCTGGAACGGTTCCGGCATGGACTGGCTTGGTTGGACCCAGGACGGCGCAGTCTATGGCAACCCCGGCTGGGGTGACGATGATGAGTTCGCGCTGAATCCTGCTGCGATCGGCGGCGAAGATGATGAATTAAGAGTCTGGGCATGGATGACCCGTGAAGGCAATGGCTGGGTCGAGGCTGCTTGGGGTTTCGAAGCGGGTGATGCACCCACAGCAGGTGACGGTCTTGCCGTGACGGTTCCCGAACCTGCAACAATGGCTCTGCTGGGTCTCGGCTCACTGGCTGTACTCAGGCGTAAAAAGTAAATAGCGTAAGCTTATCTATTAGAATGATCAAGTGCAGGCTCCTGTCGGCCTGGTCGTCGGCAGGAGCATTTTTACAGGCAACGGAATATTAGAAAACAGGTGACCAGATGAAGCGGTTACGCAGTCTGATTTTCTCATATAGCATCTTATTCGTTCTTGCTGGATCGCTCACTGCAGCGGTCCCTTCCAGCCGTCCTGGTGCCGGCGCAGTGCCATATGATAACGGCACGACTTTCCGTGTCTGGGCGCCAAATGCCTCGACCATGCATGTCGCGGGCGAATTCAATTCCTGGAGCGACTCGGCAACTCCGCTTGCCCATGAGGGCAACGGCTGGTGGTCCGCGGATATTTCTTCAGCCAGCCTGGGCGATGAATATCGCTACGTGATAGACGGAACGCTTTGGAAAACCGACCCTCGCGCCCGCGATGTAGTTTCATCTGTGGGCAATGGCGTGATCTATACCAACGACTATAACTGGACACCTTTTACTCCTCCGGCATGGAACGAAATGGTCATCTACGAAATGCATATCGGGTCCTACTACGACACAACTGCTCCGGGGCCGGGTACCTGGGGTGCAGCAACGTCCAGGCTCGATCATATCCAGTCTCTCGGTGTTAACGCTGTCAAGATAATGCCTGTCGCGGAGTTCCCCGGTGAATACTCGATGGGCTATAACCCTGTCAACCTATTCGCGCCGGAAAGTGCGTACGGCCGACCCGATCAGATGAAAATGTTCATCGAGCAGTGCCATCAACGAGGCATCGCGGTCATCATAGATCTCGTCTATAATCATCTCGGCCCGAGTGATCTGGGCGAATCTTTGTGGCAATTTGACGGCTACAGTGCCGAGCCTTATACAGGCGGCATATATTTCTATGAGAACGATAACCGATTTACGCCCTGGGGCGACACACGGCCGAATTATTCTGTGGGTGAAGTACGCTCGTTCATACGTGACAACGTCATGTATTGGCTCGATGAGTACAATCTGGACGGCATTCGCATGGACGGCACGGCTTACATCCGTGAGCGCGGTATAGGTGAGCCTGAGATTCCCGAAGGCTGGACGCTCATGCAGTGGATCAACAACGAGATCGACGCAGCATTTCCTCAGAAGATCAGTATTGCTGAGGATATGCGTGACAATGAATGGATCACAAAATCCACCGGCGAGGGCGGTGCTGGTTTCGATTCACAGTGGGACGCGAGCTTCCATCATAAGATCGTTCCTGCTTTGACTGCCTCCGATGACTCTTCTCGCAATATCTGGGATGTTCGCGATGCCGTCACACATCTCTACAACGGATGGGACACCCAACGCGTCATTTATACCGAGAGCCATGACGAAGTCGGCTCGGCCAGCGGCAAATCCCGCGTGCCCGAACAGATCTGGCCCGGCAATGCCGACAGCTATTATTCCAAAAAACGCTCAACGCTCGGTGCTGCAATGGTATTTACAAGCCCGGGCATCCCGATGATGTTCATGGGCCAGGAATTTCTCGAGGACGGCTCATGGCACGATGATGACCCGCTCGACTGGTCCAAGGATACAACCTTCGCGGGCATCAAGCAGCTTTACAAACGTTTGATACATCTGCGCCGCAATATGTCCGGCAATACTCGCGGTCTGCTCGGTAAAAATGTGAACGTTTTCCACGTAAACAACAGCGCGAAGGTCATCGCCTTCCATCGCTGGCGGGACGGCGGTGTCGGTGATGATGTCATCGTGGTAGCAAACTTTTCATACCAGGGCTTTACGAATTACAACATAGGCATGCCCCGGCCCGGCAGATGGCGCGTCCGCTTCAATAGCGACTGGGACGGTTACGACTCTGAATTCACCAACTGGAACTCTTACGATGCCAATGCCGTCACAGGACCTAAGGACGGACTGCCTTACAACGCAGATGTCGGCGTTGGGCCATATTCTGTAGTCATCCTTTCACAGGGCACAGACCCGGACCTGAGCGGTGAAGGCATTGTCGACTTCAACGACTTCTCCATATTCGCACAGCAATGGCTAAATACGTGCAATACATGGGACGCATGCAGCGGTGCGGATTTCGACATGAGCGGCACGGTTGACATGACTGACCTACGTACATTTGTTTCATACTGGCTCGAGGGTACAAACTAGCTGCATACATGAGGATATTTTGCAATGCATAAGCTGTCAAAACAATTCGTCCTTGAGTTTCTTTTGCTTTTAGCTGTCCTTCCGGCCGTCTCGTGCGCTGCTGCCTCGATCCCAGCCGATCATACCGGCGATCAGAGAGTTAACCTCGCCGACCTACCCTACATACAGACTCCTAATGGCTCAGTAAATACCGAAAGCTTTCGGCGTTTTACGTTCCACTGGCTGATGGACGTCTCAGTATCTTCCGATGCAGCTATTCAGCAGATCTATACCGATCGATCGAGATACCAGCCCGGTCAAAGCAGCACCATAACGGTCAAATGCGCAAACGCTGCCGGCTCCACCTTCACCGGCGAGCTCGGTTTGTACATCACCCGCAATGGCCGTCATGTTGATACACTGAACCAGCCCGTAACAATCGGCGGTTACCGTTCGGTAACCAAAACATTCACCTGGACCGTCCCGGACGACGATTTCCAGGGCTATCTGGTCGAAGCATGGCTCAACAACGGGTCTGTCGCCGTCTCCGCGATCGATGTTTCCAGCGACTGGAAACGCTACCCACGCTACGGCTACATCACCGAGTTCTATTCATCCACACCGACCAGCCGAAACACCGAAATGCTCGATCAGCTCTCCCGCGACTACCATATCAACAGCCTGCAGTACTACGATTGGATGTGGCGTCATGAAAACGTCATCCAGCGCGACAGCTCCGGAAATATCGACTCGCCCTGGACCGACTGGCGCAATGCGAGCATCTCTTTCAACATTCTGCAGGATTCGATCGCCAAAGCAAACGACAGATCCATCGCTCCCATGCCTTACTTCCAGATATACATGGCACTGGATAATTATCAGCAGATTAGCGGCGTAAGCGAGCAATGGGGCATATATTCCGACACGAACCATAACAACCAGTACAGCCATGACGCTGGCGTGAACATGTGGCTCTTCAACCCCGCCAACATGAACTGGCAGGACCACCTCTGCGGTGAATACACCGACGCCCTGACCTCGATGAACTGGTCTGGCCTGCACATCGACCAACTGGGCGATATCGGCGGCGGTAACTATTACGACTACTGGGGCAACAGCGTAAACATGGAATGGGCGCTCAAGTCAATGCTGGATCGCTCGAAAGATCACCTGGACTACCTCGAAACGACAAACCCTTCAGTCCAGGGACGCGATGCCCTCATCTTCAACATAGTTGATGGCAGCGTAGGCGGCTGGGCGGTCGACGAGGCCCTCGCCAGTAAGACTGACATTATCTACAGTGAGTTGTGGGACAACGATACGTATGGAGGTGTAACCGATTTCATCGAGTACGCCAAGGCCCGGACATCCGGCAAACCCGTCATATTGGCCGCATATATTAACAGGTACGAGAACACCGGCGGATACTTCGACACGGATTCCGTCCTGCTTGCCGATGCTGCTTTCTTCGCATCCGGAGCTTACCACCTCGAACTTGGCGACGGCGAACACATGCTCGCACAGGAGTTCTTCCCCGCCCGCGATAAACTCATCCCAAATGATCTCCGCCCGCGTCTCAAGGACTATTACAACTTCATCACAGCCTACCAGCAGCTACTGTTCGCACCGGACCTTGTCTCCGGCGACGCCGGACTGCAATGGATATCCACGCCCGGTTACAACCTCTCAGGCGACGCTGCCGGCAATACGATATGGTTCCTCAACCGACGAACCGCAGACGCTGAAATATATCACCTGATCAACCTGCTTGGTAACGACAACCAATGGCGAAACGTCGCCAACACCCCGCCTCTCCGCAACAACGTGACAGCTAAGCTCCGCCTCGGGCCAAACGTCTATATCAGCGGCATCTATCTCGCCAGCCCGGATATCGATCACGGTATCATGCAGCCCCTGTCCTACATCGAATCCGCGGACCCACAGGGCGATTACGTCTCCCTGACTCTGCCCTCACTCGAATACTGGGACATGATCTATGTTGATCGTACCATCGTTGCACCAGCCTACAACCGCTACCAGGCCGAACTGGCAAATAAATGGAACGTCGGAGTCAACACGAATCACGCAGGCTATACAGGTTCGGGTTTTGTCGATCAATACGCCGAGACGCACGACAGCGTGAATTTCTATATTACGATTCCTCAGGACGGCAGTTACAACCTGAACTTCCGCTACGGCAACGGCGGTTCCAATGCTTCCCGCAGTGTCATCATCGACGGTGATATTCAGGGCGATGTCCAATTCACGCATACCGGCAGTTGGGGCACATGGTCAACCTCTTCAAAGCAGGTCCATCTGTCCGCAGGCGTTCACCAGGTCACACTTTACTACGGACCCTGGAACAGCGGGGCGATAAACCTCGATTATCTGCAAATACAATAGAACACAAGCGACAGTATCGAATTCAAGGAAGATGCCGATGACGAAAACGACTTACAAATATCGAATCACAGCTCTTTCATTTGTGTTATGCTTCACCGTGTTCATTAGTTCCGTACAAGCCCAAATGACTGCTGACAAATATACCGACGGCCGGGACACTGCCACTCTCCGGCAGGCCGCGGCCACAAAAACGTATACACTTACGACCACTGCCGACCTCCGCGATAATCAGCCCGCCGACAAAACCCGCACATTCTCGGAATATCCTGACTATCCTACGATCCGCACGGGCAATGAGCTTTTCGATGCCCTGTATGCTCTCACATTGGACGACGCCCGATTGAACGCCGTCAGCCAGATCCGCGACGGCAATTTCGACGTAACCGAGGAAATGAACCGTCCCTATTTCCAGACCGGCGAGAAATGGACCTATGTCTGGACGCGGGACATTGCATATTCCGTTGATCTTGGCCTGGCCTCGCTCGACCCGCAGCGATGCATGAATTCGCTGCTGTTCAAGACCACCCGGTACAAGCCCGGCATTGACGGCCGCTATCCTCGACAGATTGTACAGGACACCGGCTCAGGCGGCAGCTATCCGGTCTCGACGGACCGCGTAGTATGGGCCATAGGTGCATGGGAGCTGCTGAAATACCTCGACGGCCCGGAACGCGATGAGTTTCTCGAAGATTGCTGGCAGATAATGCGCGACACCATCGAGCATGACCGCCAAGTCATTTACGATCCCGCTGACGGGCTGTACCTAGGCGAACAGTCCTTCCTCGACTGGCGTGAGCAGTCTTACCCCGGCTGGACCAGTGACAACGTCCTGGCGATCGCTGAATCCAAGGCCCTCTCTACCAATGTCGGCCATTATATCATCATCAAAACAGCCTCGCGCATCGCGGACCTGAAGGGCCTGACCGACCAGAGCAAACAATATGCTCGTTGGGCCCAAAACCTCAAAACAGCCATAAACAAAGAGTTCTACATAGAATCAGCGGGGATGTACTCCTCGACGATCCTGGACGGCGTTACCAAGATCAGGACCAATCGCTTCGATGCCCTCGGCGAATCACTGGCTATCCTCAGCGGTGTCGCTGACCAGTCTCGTGCCGAAAAGATAATCGCAAACTACCCGCTGTCGGAGTTCGGCCCGCCCGTAGTCTGGCCCCAGGAGCAGACGGTCCCTATATATCACAACCATGCATACTGGCCCTTCGTCACATCCTACTGGCTCAGAGCCGCCAAACAGGTTCAAAATGCCCCAGCCGTCAACCACGCAATCAAGTCACTAGTCCGCGGCACGTCGCTGAACCTTTCAAACATGGAAAACTTCGATTTCGTAACAGGCAAACCCTACGCCAAGGTCAACAACCTGAGCGGTCCGGTCATCAACTCACGCCGACAGCTCTGGTCCGTCGCGGGCTATATGTCAATGGTGCAGGACGTAGTCTTCGGCCTCGAAACCAGCTATGACGGCATCCGCTTCCTGCCGTGCATAACCTCTGCAATGCACCGCGAATACTTTAATGGGAGCACGGTTCTCACCCTTCGCAATTTCGCCTGTCGTGGCAAGAACATAGAGGTAAGCATTCACTTACCCGCCGACCCCTTCGCAAACGCGGGCATCTATAATATTCACAAGCTCACTCTCAACGACCGCTCGATCACAGACGAATTTGTCCCCGCAGACACTCTCGATCGCAGTAGCCACTGGCAAATATGGCTTTCCGCACCCACCGACAGCGATCCCGGCAGTATTAATCTACTCCAGGATCTCGGTCGTCGAAAAATCTTCGGCCCCAAACAACCCAAGTGGAAATCAATCGGGCAGGGCGGCATCACTCTCCAAAACGGTAAGCTGAAGCTCCATTTCGACCCGAACGGCGAAACGAACGTCCGCTTCAACGTCTACCGTAACGGAGAAGTTTTTGTCTCCAATCTAACTCAAACCACATGGATCGACCCTGATTCTGCTGACTGGCAAGAAAAAAAATACGTCTACGCAGTCGAGTCCGTCTACCCCGATTCGGGCAATCATTCGCACCTGACCCCGTCAAGGTTTTACACATCAGCCGACGGTGTCATAACCATGAAGGCTGCACAAATGCAAAACACAGGCGGCAATCTCGTCAACGACCACCACTTCGAAAACTGGGGCAAGCCCGAACATACCCTTACGGTTCCGCAATTTACGATCCCCGCCACCGGCACCTACATGATCCGCGCAGAATATTCCAATGGCGCAGGCCCAATCAACACCGGCGTCACATGCTCAGTTAAGAAGCTGGAGATATTCAAGGAAGGCAGCTCCAGTCCCATCGCTTCGGACTACCTCGTCATGCCTCACACCGCAGACTGGACACGGTATCTGAATTCCTCTTCATTCAAAGCGGACCTGAAGCAGGGCACCAGGTACACCGTCCGCATAAGCGAAGACGACCTTGCCCGCAACATGAGCTGCTTCGACCACTATGAACCATACCGATCAGCCGGCAACGGCACTGAACCATACAACTACGTCAACATTTCCAATATCCAGTTAATACCCCTTAAGGGTTCCTCTAAAAATCAGTTAGATTCGTGCAATTTATTGCCCTTTTGTTATAATTAGCTCATTGACAATTACATTACGGTTATTCGACTCATAATCAAAGGATTGATCATGATGCAAGTAGGACTTTTCGACTGGCAGACTCGTTTTGAACAACTCGACAACAGCGGCGACCCACTTGTCAAGCTTAATGAAATAGTCGACTGGGAGCAATTTCGCAAAACCCTTGAGATTGTCAGAGATAAAAAACGAAAGTCCAACGCAGGCAGAAAACCCTTTGATGTTATACTCATGTTCAAGATATTGATACTTGATTCCCTGTACAATATATCCGACGATCAGCTCGAATTTCAGATAAGGGATCGTATTTCCTTCATGCGTTTTCTCGGTCTGGGTATTGGCGACAGAGTGCCTGATGCAAAGACCATATGGCTTTTCAGAGAACAGCTCACCGAAGCCGGCCTTGTCGAAAACCTTTTTACTCAGTTCGACGAGTTTCTGCGTAAAAACGGCTTTTCTGCCAAAAAAGGCCAGATCGTGGATGCCAGTATTGTAGCGGTTCCAAAGCAGCGTAACACCAGAGATGAGAATAAATCCATCAAGAACGGCGAGGTTCCCGAAAACTGGAGCGATACCAAGAAACGCCAGAAAGACACCGATGCACGCTGGGTGCAGAAGAACGGCGTAAACTACTATGGCTATAAGAACCATATTGATATTGATGTTAAGCACAAGTTTATTCGCAGCTGTGAAGTAACGCCTGCCTCTGTTCATGACAGCAATGTCTTTGAAGACTTGCTTGATGCAAACAACAGCAGCAAGGATGTATGGGCCGATTCTGCCTACGGCTCGACGGAAAAACGGGATAACATTAAAGAAGAAGGCTACCGCGGCCATATTCAACGAAAAGGCTGTCGTTATAAAAAACTGACTCAGCGTCAGATAGAAGCTAATTATAAACGTTCGAAAACTCGCAGCCGAGTTGAGCATGTCTTCGGCATACAGAAGATGCGGGCGGGCAACTTGATCATTCGAACTATAGGAATAGCCAGGGCCAAGACGAAAATTTGTATGCGAAACCTTGCGTATAATATAGACAGATACTGCCTGCTGGCTCGACTTTAGCCGCCAACGGTGCGGCACTACGGCCGCAAAGCCAGTCGGTGCCGCTTGACGCCAGTACTGAATGCCGTCATATTGAGACAAATAATCGTAATTGTGCAACAGTGAGTTCAATTTTAACTCAAAATATTGTTAATTTAATACGTGAGCCGCTAATCTTGATTTTTAGAGGTGGCCTTAAGCTTTAGACAGGTGTTGCGATGCTGCTTAATAAATCTAGAATAATTACCACTGCCCTTATTCTATTCGTTCTGCTTCTCCCGGCCTCAGCCCCTGCGGACATCCTGTTCACCGAGAGCTTTTCGGATCCAGCCGCTTACCATGACGCAGAGAATATCAGCATCCTGCCAGGCAGTCTCAACGCTAAATTCCACCGGGAAACAGGCGACCGGATCCGCATCCAGGATCGTACTCATGGCGTCACCTACAAGCTGGACAAGGCCATCCCGTCTGATCCGCAGCCTGATGATCTGTACATAAGCTTCTGCTATCGTGTGCTTTCAGACAGTACAAAGGATAAATTCTCGGGACTCGTTCTTTACAATAACGGCAGCGAAGTCTTCGGCCTGGGCAACGACTACGTCTCACAGAACTACAGCTTCTGGACCTCCGACGGCCAGGGCATTCCTATCGGCGAAATTCCGATTCCGGTCGACAAGCAGGTTCACCAGATCGTTCTGCGAATAACCGCAAATCCTGACGGCCCCGAGCGGATCAAGGTTGGTCTCGACCCCTTCTGCCGACGCAGCGAATCCCGCCAGCCCTCACACATCTGGACCGAATACGAAACAGAGCTTGCCTTCGATGAACTCCGTCTACGCTCCGGCAACGAAAACAGTGTCTGTGAGTTCGACGAAATTCGCATCGGAACCGACTGGACTTCTGTTACTCTCGCAGATAACAACCCGGGCGAATACATCTCGAAGCTCACCCAGCAAATGGCCGCTCCCCAAACCGCCAACCGCATCGGCACCAGCGTTGCCCGTTTCTGGCCGGACAAGCCTGTGGGTTACTATTCCTTTGCACTCAACAAAAAACGGCCGCCCCAGGGCCCGGTCCCGTCAGGCTGGAAGCTCGAGCCAAACTTTGGCACGCTTGACGACAAGCAATACGTCTATGTTTCTATACCTGCCGAAGTCGATCTCTACGGCACAGGCGAAGTCACCGGCTCGCTCATGCGTAATGGCAAGAAGATCACGCTTTTTAACAAAGACAATTACGGCTACGGTGAGCCTGACCAGCTCTACCAGTCTCACCCGTGGGTCTTCGGTGTCCGCCCTGACGGTTCAGCATTCGGCATAGTATTCGACTGCACCTGGAAGTCACAGCTAGACCTCCGCGCAGGCATCCTCTTCACGACAACCGCCGTCGCACCCGACTTCCCGGTAATCGTGATCGAAGCAGACTCACCCCAGCAGCTCATGCACAAACTCGCAGACCTCACGGGCACCATGCCCATGCCTCCCCGCTGGGCTCTCGGCTACCAGCAGTGCCGCTACTCATACTTTCCCGACGCACGTGTCCGCGAGGTGGCCGACACCTTCCGCGCCAAACAGATCCCCTGCGACGTGATATGGTTCGATATCGATTACATGGACGGTTTTCGCGTCTTCACCTTCGACCCCAACCACTTCCCTGATCCCGCCGCAACTAACGAATATATCCACAACCAGGGCTTCAAAAGCGTCTGGATGATCGACCCCGGAGTGAAGCACGACCCCGGCTACTCCATTTACGACAGCGGCACCGAAGCCGACGTCTGGGTCAAAACCGCAGTCGGTGATACGTACATCGGTCCTGTCTGGCCCGGTGACTGTGTCTTCCCTGACTTCACCTCCCCAGCCGTTCGCGACTGGTGGGCCGACCTCTACAAGCCCTTCCTCGCGCACGGCATAGACGGCGTCTGGAACGACATGAACGAACCCGCCGTCTTCAACGACAAGACAAACGGAACCATGCCCCTGGATAATCAGCATCGCGGTGGCGGCGAGCTCGCCCCTGGCCTGCATATCCGGTACCACAACGTCTACGGCATGCTGATGGTCAAAGCATCCCGCCGGGGCATCAAAGATGCTCGCCCAGACAAACGGCCGTTCGTTCTCTCCCGGGCCAACTTCCTCGGCGGACACCGCTACGCAGCGACCTGGACAGGCGACAATAACGCAACCCGCAAACACATGGAATTGTCCATCCCAATGTCCCTCAACCTCAGCCTCTCCGGCCAGCCATTCAACGGCCCCGACATCGGCGGCTTTGTCGGTGATGCAACTCCCGAGCTCTGGGCTCATTGGATATCTGCAGGGGCATTCTATCCCTTCAGCCGTGCCCATTCAGCCAAGGATACCGCAGATCAGGAACCCTGGTCCTTCGGCCCTGAAACTGAAAAGGCGGCCCGCACGGCCCTGCAGCGACGCTACCGACTCATGCCCTATATCTACACAGCCTTCCGCAAAGCTCACAAGACCGGCTCCCCGGTTATGCAGCCGCTCTTCTTCGCCGATCCCTCAGATTTGTCACTCCGCAATCAGGACCACGCGTTTCTGATCGGTCCGGACCTGATGGTCGTACCCAAATGGTCCGCTCCAGGCCCAATGCCCAAAGTAGCCTGGCAAACCATTTCACTAGTAGGTGAGGACAGCAGCACCGACCCGTACCAGTGCGACCTCAAGGTCCGCCCCGGCTCGATCATCCCCCTCGGCCCAGTCGTTCAGACGACCGAACAGATAAACCGAAGCCTGCCGCTCTCACTTATCGTAGTCCTCGACCAACAGGGCAAAGCCTCCGGCATGCTCTACGAAGACGCCGGCGATGGTTACGGTTATCAGAAGGGCCAATTCTGCCTTTCGATATTTGCCGCCCACAGGCAGGGCAGTGAAGTCATCGTCCAGTGCACAGATCAGCAGGGCGATTGGGCAGCACAAAAACGCTTGGTATCCGTCAAAGTCGTAGATGCGAACGGTACACACCACGGCTTTGGCGATATCGTCTCAGGCGTAAAAGTTTCCCCGGACATCGCCCCCTAGGACCGCCGTTCTGCCGCATAAAAATAGGATATCTCCAGCCTACGTGCATATTTAGGCACGTCGCGTACTTTGGACAAAAAAATACCGTCACATCTCCCGATTTTGCTGGATTTTTGTTGCTCGCATCCTATACTCTGCGCATCCTGTGATTGGCGGGTTTCTTACGGTAGCTCCCGCCTGATCAGTTAACCTCGAAAACTTGTCTGGAGGTCCCAATTGAGTAGAGTACTTATAATCGGAGCCGGCGGAGTCGGCAATGTCGTGGTCCAGAAATGCGCCCAGCTTCCCGAAATATTTACAGACATATGCCTGGCCAGCAGAACAAAATCCAAATGCGACGAAATAGCTGCAATGCTCGACAGGCCGATCGAAACCGCACAGCTTGACGCAGACGATCCCAAGCAGACCCTGGCACTGATAACCAGGTTCCGTCCGGATCTCGTCATTAACGTCGCTCTGCCGTATCAGGACCTTCCGATCATGGATGCATGTCTCGAAGCCGGCGTTGATTACCTCGACACCGCAAACTACGAGCCTCCGGATGAAGCAAAATTCGAATATAAATGGCAATGGGCCTATGATGACAAGTTCCGCGACAGCGGCATCATGGCCCTGCTAGGGTCAGGTTTCGATCCCGGCGTCACAAACGTCTTCTGCGCCTATGCACAAAAGCACTACTTCGATGAGATCCACTTCGTAGACATCGTTGATTGCAACGCAGGCGAGCACGGCCACCCGTTCGCAACCAACTTCAACCCCGAGATAAACATCCGAGAGATCACCCAAAAGGGCAAATACTGGGAGCAGGGCGACTGGAAAGAGATCGAACCAATGTCCGTCTCCAAAGATATCGATTTCCCGGAGATCGGCCCCCGCAAGGCCTATCTCCTCTACCATGAAGAGGAAGAGTCCCTCGTCAAGCATATCAACGGCCTCAAACGCATACGCTTCTGGATGACATTCGGGGAAGCATACATAAATCATCTGCAGGTCCTGCAGAACGTCGGTATGACCAGCATCGAGCCCGTCGAGTTCGAAGGCAAGCAGATCGTCCCGCTGCAGTTCCTAAAGGCCGTCCTGCCCGACCCCGGTTCACTCGGTGTCAATTACAAGGGCAAAACCTGCATCGGCTGCATCATGGAAGGCGTCAAGAACGGTGAAACAAAACGCATCATGATCTACAACACCTGCGACCACGCCAAATGCTACGAAGAGGTCAAGGCACAGGCCGTCTCATACACCACCGGTGTTCCCGCCATGATCGGCGCAGCCATGATCCTGACGGACCAGTGGCACAAGCCCGGTGTTTATAACATGGAGCAGTTCGATCCCGATCCCTTCATGGACATGCTCAACAAGCACGGCCTCCCCTGGAAGGTCATCGAAGGCAAAACGCTGGACAGCTAACGTATCCGTCAAAGGAGCTTGAGTTGAATTACGACCTGAGCAAGATAACGACTCCATGCTATCTCGTCGACCGCGGCCTGCTGCGCAAAAACTGTGAGACCCTCGCAGACGTCCAGAATCGCACCGGCTGCAGGATACTGCTCGCCCTTAAGGGCTTCGCTATGTGGAGCGTCTTCGACATAGTCTGCGAATATCTCGCCGGCACCGCAGCCAGCTCCCTGCACGAAGCACGACTCGGTCGCGAAGAATTCGGCAAAGAGGTCCACCTCACCGCCCCTGCATATCGCGACGACGAGTTCGACCAGCTAATCGCAAACAGCGATCATATTATTTTCAACTCTGCGAACCAGTGGCAAAAATTCAAACCCCGCATAGCAGCCGGCAGCAGGGCCCTCAAGTGCGGCCTCCGCATTAACCCCATGCACTCCGAAGTCAAAACCGCCATCTACGATCCCTGCTCACCCGGCTCGCGACTCGGCATCACCCGCGATCTGTTCCCAGCCGACATGCTCGACGGCATCACGGGTCTGCATTTCCATACCCTGTGCGAACTCAATGCAGACTCGCTCCAGCGAACCCTCGCAGCCGTTGAAAAGCAGTTCGGCGAATTCATACCGCAGATGCAATGGATCAATTTCGGCGGCGGTCACCACATCACCCGCCCGGACTACGACATCGACCTGCTCTGTAAACTCATTAGCGATTTCCAAAGCAAGTACGACGTGCAGGTCTACCTCGAACCCGGTGAAGCAATCGCACTAAACACCGGATTTCTCATCGCCACCGTCCTCGACATAGTTCATAATGCCTGCGACATCGCCATACTCGATACCTCCGCCGCGGCCCACATGCCCGACGTCCTCGAAATGCCTTACCGACCCCAGATCAGCGGCGCGGATGAACCCGGCAAGAAACCCCACACATACCGCCTCGCCGGCCCGACCTGCCTCGCTGGCGATGTCATCGGCGACTACTCCTTCGATGCCCCCTTAAAACCGGGCGACAAGCTCATCTTCCACGACATGGCCCATTACACCATGGTCAAAAACACCATGTTCAACGGCATAAACCTCCCAGACATAGTGACTTACGAACCCGATACCGACGATTACAAACTCCAGCGTCGCTTCACATATCAGGACTTCAAAACACGCCTGTCCTGATAATCGACGGCAGGGGGGCATTATCACAAACCCGTTTTCAAAGCCCCGCAGCCAATCAGACCTTTGCGTACCCCATCAGCCGCGGCAAAATCCCTAAAATTTGTCGCTTTGCCCTTGCCAAACCCGAAAACATGGCTATAATTCATCATTCTAAATCGCTGACAGACCGCACAGACGGCTCAGCAACCTCGGCGGCGTAGCCAAGCGGCCTAAGGCGACGGTTTGCAAAACCGTTATTCGTGGGTTCGAATCCCACCGCCGCCTTCCTCTTAACTTCTTTTCCAGCAAGTACTTACAATCCTGCCCTTGCAAGTCCTTTTCGTGCCCTATAACTTTTTTTATAACCTTTTTGTGGTTTGAAGAAGTTGTAAGGAGCTGAAAATGGCAAAAAAGAGCAAGCGTTCCAGCAAAAAAGTGCCCGGGACCATCTACAAGAATGGCAGTCGATACTGGTGGAAAGTTCGCCTTCCGGGCAGCTCAAAAACCAAGTCTGTCCCGCTTGTGCCTCAAGGTGCCAAGCAGGCAACTCCCTACAAGGACGTAGCGATCGAATGTGCCAAGCTGATGTGGTCAAAGGCTGTGTTTGATTCACAGCAGAAGGTCGAACAGGTAGACACCATTGCAGAACTGGTTAAGGCATATTTGGAGTTTGCCCAGACTTACTACATCCATGACAATGGCAGAGAGATTCAGGCGATAAAATACGCCACTAAGCAACTGGTTGATAATTTCGCCGATCTTCCAATTGAAGAGTTCGGTCCCAGAAGGCTAAAAGATGTCCGCGAGTTCATGATCGAGGAAAATCTGTCCAGAAGGGTGATCAATTCGAGGGTTGGCATAATTAGACGTATGTTCAAGTGGGCGGTTTCCGAGCAGATCGCCTCGCCAATGGCATATCACGCGCTTGGGGCGGTTGATGGCCTTAGAAGGGGTTATACCAATGCAAGGGAAGTAGAACCGGTCAGGGCGATAGATGAGGAATACGTGTACAAGGTTCTGCCGTATGCCAGTGATACAATTGCCGCAATGATCGAACTGCAGTTGTTGACCGGCATGCGTCCTTGTGAATTGACGATTATGAGGCCGTGCGATATTACCAAAAAGGATGATGTCTGGCACTACAGACCCCAGAAGCACAAGAACAGCTTTCGAGGGCTGGAGCGAATTATATCAATCGGCCCCAGAGGCCAAGAAATCCTGCGTCCGTTCTTGTTGAAGAAGCGGACCGACTACTGTTTTTCACCACAGGAGACGGAAAACAAACGCAGAAGGGAGTTGACCCTGACTCGCAAAACGCCTCTGTCATGCGGCAACAGACCAGGCACAAATCGGAAGGCAAAGCCGCAAAGGGCACCGAGAGATCATTACGATACCCGCAGCTATGGTCAGGCAGTCAAAAGGGCGATTAATACTGCCAGGAGGGAAATAAAACGGCAGGGCGGCAACCCTGACGAAGAGTTGCCCAAGTGGACCCCTTATCAGCTCAGGCATACAGCCGCTACGAAGATTCGGAAGGTGTTCAACTATGAGACTGCAGGAGCTTTGTTGGGGCACTCTAATCTCAGTGCAACACAGATCTATGCCGAGCGGAACCAGGGGCTGGCCGATATGGCTGCGCAGCAGTTTGGCTAAAGCGGATCGCAAGTTTTTGTAGTAAAAAAGCTTACGTTTTGGCCTGACAATTCTTGCGTTTTTTGGCTTGATGTTCGGTTTTTGTTCGGATAATGTGCCGGAGGTCGGCAGGGGTTTTATGCTGGCTTTCGGCACATATCTGTGCGCCTTTTGGTTATTTACAATGGGAGGTAAACTGTGGCTAACTACTATTTGAAGGATTTTCTGACACTCAAGCCGAAGGATCTTTTGCAGCTATATTTCGGCAACAAGGGTCTGCTTATGGATTTTGCGTGGGGCCAGGAACTGATTGTTGATGATTTGGCGGAAGCTATCCTGGCTCTGACTGATCCGGCACTGGTTCAGTATGAATTTCGTACCATTTACAAGTGGGCCAATGAAGGCGGGATCGCAGCACTCATTGACGAGGCGCGGTCGCCGCTGCATGGCAGTCTGGAGCTGGGCGAAAAACTCGGAGAGCTGGAGAATGAACACGCGCGGGCAATGTATATGTGGCTGAATCATGACGACGTGTTCAGTCATGCCATTGATCTGAGGGAGTGGGAAAGCCGAAGAGGTAAGAATCATTACTACGTAGGGCCTGGTATTCCTTGTGATGGGGAGGACGAGCAGGTCAGGCAAAAGCTCGGTGCTACAGTGGCCGAATATTTCAAGCGGCAGAGCAAGGGCAAAAAGTGCAAGGTCGAGTATTACATGCGGACCAATCCCGATCGGCACTATTTCTTTGCCAATCCGGAGGACAGTGTCAAAGGCTTTCGAAAGTATCGTGATGACAGCGAGGACGTAATTATTAGGGCGGCCTATCGTCCTATTTTCCAGGTGATATTTGAGTATAACGCTGAGGATGGCGATTTAGCGGTCCATGCACGCAGCAAGAAGGCTAAAGACAAGATGTTTGAGGCGATGTGTACGGAGGTGCTTGGATTTAAGGAACCGCCCAATGCGGCAACTGAAGTATTCGATTTAAGCTGTCTGAAGGATGGCAAATTCCGCTTTGCTGAGGACCCGGAAATGCCGGTGGAGTCGATCACGCTCAAGATGGTTATGCTGAACCTCAACAAAGGTACGGACCAGCGGATCACCCTGGAGGCAAGTCCGCATAAGGGCGACAACCGCCAGGTCGAAGGTATGATGCAGAAAACGTATCTTGCTCATGGCGTAAAGCTTGAAGATGTGTTTGTGCGGAAGGCGAAAATAGAGATCAAGTTCAAGCCCGTGAATATGCACAAGGTCGGGCGGATCACATTTACTGTTGGCTACCCGCAATACAGCGACCTGTCTGATGACGAGAAGTCTGAAATGGCAAGACGGTACCTTCGCAAGTGGGGCATACTTGTAAAACACAAGGCTATGTCGGAGAGCACAAATGTCGCTTAGCACGGAGAAGATCGAAAGACTGCTGCGGATGGTCGATGCTGATCAGGAATGTGACACTGTTTACGCCCAGAACATAACGCATTTTCTGGATGAAGATGAAATAGCTGAATGTGAGCGGGACCAGCTGCTGCTTTTCACGGGATACAGCGAGTACATTACCTGCACCCAGTGCTTTCATCAGCCGTGCACTGTCAGTCCGAAGATACTCCGGTATCCCGACGGCAGTAAGTGGGGAGTCTGCATCTGCGGAGAAAATGAGAGGCTGGAATTTCCGATTGATCAGCTTAGATGCTGGGATTTGAACATCACCAGAGCAAAAGAACTGCTGCCAACACAGAAAGATGATGAGCAGGCCACAGCAAAAGGACCTAACAAGCAGACCGCGAAGAAAAAGAAAAGACCCAATCAAAAAGAAATGGCGGACCGTAACCGAGCTGTCGCATTGGCGGCAGCCGAACTGAAAAGCAAGTATGGACGTTTGCCCACGGTAAGTGAAGTCGCGGCTGAAACCAGTTATGAACCGAAGCATATCTACCCGACAGATCCATATAAGGAAGGCAAAATTGCAAAGAAAACTTCTAAAGCAACAAAGCAAATGACAGGATCAAGTGTGACATCCAGCGAGTTGTTCGGCAGAAACTCTCTCGAACAGAGTCGAGCCAACAGGAGAAGCAAGTCGGATCAGGCACATTTGGAGGCACTTATTAACGAGCAAATCGAGGATGAAAATAGCGATTTTGTTAAATAGACACGCTGGTTTATTGACTTTTATTGACAGTTTATTGAATTGGCAGTGGCATAAATAAAAACGGTAAGTCTTTCTAAGGCAGTGACTTAGCTAAATCGGCAGTCGCTGCCTTTTGTCGTTTATGGACTAGCAGACCCTTTCGAAGAATGAAAAAACATTTTTTGAAAGGGTTTTTAAATGTCTGACCTACACACCGTTTCACAAATTGCCGACCTGTTCGGCGAACCACCTCAGCGGGTGGCTTACATCATCCGCAAGTACCGTATAAAACCGCGTCAGCGGGTTGGGATCACTCGCCTTTTCGACGAGGCCCAACTGCCGGTAATCAAACAGGGTTTGTACGGAATCCGCATTCATCGTGACCGCGGCCTGGCTGCGCCTGCAGAAAGAGAGGTGCTCAATGGCTGAGAGACTCTTATCACGCAAGGAAACAGCTCAGCGGCTCTCGATGAGCATGCGTTCATTCAGCAGGCATCGGGCAAGGCTTATGGCCCTGGGTCTGCAGGCTGTTCAGATCGGGCAGTACCCCAAATACCGTGAGGCCAGTGTGGACCGGCTGATCAAGAAGCTGGCGGAGGGTTGATATGGTGAGAGATATTCTTCAAGAGATCGGCATCGAGACTGTTCGGCCCGAAGGTGACGGCCAGCTTTTATGCGTCTGTCCGGATTGCGGTACTAAACATCTGTATGTCAACCGCAACAGCGGGCTTTGGGACTGCAAGCGAGGCTGCGGCAAGGGTAATCTGTTCGGGCTTGTTCGCAAAGTCACCGGCTTGGAGGACCGTAAATGCTTTGAGCTTCTCGAAAGACACGGTTTCAAAGATAACAGCGGTCCTTCCAAGCCAGCAAAACCCAAGAAGATTGACTGGTTTACGAACAAGCTGAGACGAGCTTCATCCGCCAAACTGGCAAAGCTGTGTAAGATCAAAAAGATCAGCTGCGATGCAATTGCCAAGTTTGGCCCGAAAGCTCACAAGGCAGAACCGATCATCTGCATACCGGCTTATGATCCGGCAGCGGGCGAAGTCTGCGGATATTTGCGAGTGGGCAATGAAGGCCAGCCGGTCAAGCTCAAGAACGGCAAGTTGGAAAAATATCCTGCCGTCGGCAAGCATGGTCTGTATGGTCTGCCCTGGCTGCAGAAAGAGCAACCCGAGACGATTATTTTCTGTGAGGCATGGCGTGATGCTCTGGCCGCTATCGATGCTGGGTATTACGCCACAGCCTCCAGTGGTGGTGCTTCAACGTTCAAGGACAGCTGGGTTGAACTGTTTTGCGGCAAGACTGTGTTCGTCGTCATGGATGCCGACAAGCCAGGGAAAAAGGCAGCACGCAAAGCGGCTAAGAAGATCAGCACTGTTGCAAAGAGCGTTTCGATTGCCAGTTTGCCATACGAAGTCAGCGAAAACCACGGCAAGGACCTGCACGACTATCTGGTCTCCGACGGCGGGGATATGTCAAAGCTGCTTGCAGATGCCAAACGGTACGAGCCGACCCGCATTCCCCAGGGTGATGTCATCCTGCTGAAGGATGACCAGTCGGATACTGTTGCGGAGAAGATCAACGAGTACTGTCGAGTCAATCAGAACACCATCTACCGCTACAACTCTATCGACGGCTGGAGCATGTATCGAAACAACCGCTACCGCCTGATCGAGGATGAGACGGAGCTGGACATTTTGATCAGACAGTGTCTTCGCAAGTGCAAGGTAGAGACAAAGGAAAAGCAGGAAGATGATTCGTTCAAGGTGGTCTATAAGCGGCTAAAAAGGAAGGGCCAGGGGTTTGTCAATGACATCAAAGGTTTTTGGCAAGGGCTGGAAGGTGTTTATCTGCCGCCCGGGAAGCACGCACCGGCGAGCCTGGACGGAAGTCTCGATCCAGCTTATGTGATACCGTTGAAGAATGGTCTGCTGGATTTTTCGGTGTATCCGTACAAGCTGCATCCCCACACGCCGCAGTTCTATACGTTCAACTATCTCGATTTCGATTGGCAAGGTGAGCGGGACAGCGAAATGTGGATTGAGTTCCTGGTCGACATCACATGTGAAGATCGTGAACTATTCGAGCTTCTCCAGCAGTGGGCAGGCTATACCCTGCTTCGATCCACCGCTTACCAGAAGTTTTTATTGTGCTACGGTGATGGTGCCAACGGCAAGAGCGTGTTCTTCGATGTGATCATGGCCTTGCTTGGCAATGACAACTGCTCGACTGTGCCATTGTCGAAATTCGATGACATTCACCATCTGACGCAGACTTACGGCAAGCTGGCTAATATCACGGATGAATCGTCAAAAGGACTTGAGGAAGAAGCTGAGACGGCTCTCAAGCAATATACGGGCGGTACGCAGGTCACCTTCAAGAGGCTCTACAATCAGCCGTTCAGTGCATATCCAACGGCCAAGATCATGATTGCCACTAACAAGCTGCCCCGGTTCGTGGACACTTCCAACGGTATCTGGCGGCGGATGCTGCTGGTGCCTTTTGAAGCGGTGATCCCCGAGTCCCAGCAGGACAGGCACCTGGCTGAGAAGATCAAGGCTACGGAGATGAGCGGGGTATTGAAGTGGGCTCTGGAGGGTCTGCAAAGCCTCGAAGAAAAGAAGGCCTTCATCGAACCGGCTGCATGCAAGCGGGCACTGGATCAGTACAAGCGGGAGATGAATCCGCTGGTGGTGTTCCTGGAAGAGAACTTTGAAGTCACCAAATGCGAGTTCGACAGGATCGAGACCAGGCAGCTTCGCAACTTCTATCAGCGGTGGTGTGACGAGCGAGGTTACAGGCCAAAGAATGAGACGAATGTGGGCATTCAGATTAGAAAGCTATGGCCACCCGTTGATAAGAAGAGATTGCGTCAAGGGGTGGACAGGACCATGTACTACACCCGGCTGAAGCTGAAGGATGATTCGGAATTTAACAATGACCCCTAATTTCCGGCATTTGTCCATGGCTTGTCCACGGCTGTCCATAGATATGGTATGGCCACTAAACCAATTCTGATGAGGCTGATAAGCGGGTTTTTTATTGTCTGTCCCTACGGTCCATACCTTTTAGCAATAAAAGAGCATAGAAGGAAAAATGTAATGCAAAGCATAGACATGTATATATATAAAATAAACAATAGGCGCGACCCTATGGACGGTGTGGACACCAAGGACACGCAACCAAGGGCTGAGCAGACCTTAAGCATTTCAATCCCCGACAGCATTCCCGCAGACTACGCCGAGGATTTTCTCGAACGCCATGCGATGCTTGCTGTCGATGGCGGGCTCGATGATTACGATGCAGCGGTCCAGGCCGAGGAGGAGGTTCTCGCCAGGATCATGCACACCTACACTGCCCGCTGTTACATCCTCTGGGGTGAGTACCACCGCGACAAATGGCGAAGTCCGATTGATCGCAGGGTCTATCACAACAATAAACCGCAGACGATCTGTGTGGCCTTGACAGGGACGGACCGTGAGGATGCTCTTTCAAAACTTGATACCGATGCTGAAGAATTCATTGAGTGGTGGGGATAAGATCATGAAAAAGAAATGTCCTGAATGTGAACGAGTGCTGGAGCTTAATGATAAGAACTTTCGATTTTTCAACGGTTACTGGAGGCGTAAGTGCAGACAGTGCCAGAACGCACATAAACGCAAGGTTTATCAGAACACCAAGCACACCAGGCCCAGGCTTACCAGACATGCAGCCTATAAGCTGGCCAAAGAGAAGCGGATCGCGGTTTACATCGAGAGGTTTGAGCAAGAGGAGAGTATTCTGCGCCGCTACAGGCTCAATCTGAATTCTCCGGCCGATATGGTCGATGAGGTGCTGGAAGTTGAAAGAAGGCTAAAGCGGCGAACTGGATGAGTCGATGCGTTGTATGATCCGCTGAACGGTGCTGTGGTGCCAGTTGCATTTATCACGGCAGCTAATGCCAGAGTCTTGCAGCTCTCGGCAGATAGCACGCAGTGACAGGCCTGATTCTTTCATGGTGATTATCTGTTGAATAATTTGCTGTTCTGTTTCGTGTTCGATCAGTCGGCCGGGGTTGAGCGGGTCGACTGTAAATCCGTATGGCGGGTGCTTGCTCATGCGTTTGCCGTTGGCCTGGTGACGGAGCATGGCGGCTTTGGTGCGGGCGGCTATTACCTTGCGTTCGTACTCTGCCAGGGTTTGCAGTATCTTGCGGACGAGCCAGTCTTCGTCGTTGTCGCTCCATGTGCCCTCACCTGAAATGCTGATGATCGATGCGCCTTTCTTTTTGACCGTTCGTTCGATGATGTCACTGAGATATACGCTGCGGACCAGACGGTCCAGGCGATAGACCACAAGGCAGTAACCACGCTTGAGAGAATCCATTGCAGACCACAGGCCAGGTCGATCTTCGTCCGATCCCGAGAGGGCTTTGTCGCTGAACTTGGCTGTGATCTCGTAGTTGTTGTTGACGCAGTAGTCGGTGCAAAGGTCGAACTGTGTTTCGATGGACTCACACTGATCTGCGTTGCGACGAGGTGAGAATCTGGCATAGAGAATTGCCTTGCGAGTTGATTGGGATGGTTGGCTGATCATGCCTGTAAGTGTAACAGAATGCATCGAGAGCGGCAATAGCTAACATGTAAAAAGACGATCTTTTTATGCTTCTCTGTTGTGGCCATGTCTTGTGTTAACTCAAGTCGGCGGGTTGCTGGCTCACGCGCGCGAGGTGATGACGGTTTGTATTTGGTCTTTCGGTCGGTCGATCAGGTCGTTTTGGCGTGGTGGGTTCCCATCACACCATCTGTTGGCCGTTGTTGTCGCAGGTCAGCGGAGAGCCAGGGCGATGACACTGCGAAATACTTGGCCGTTCTCGCGCGCCACGCGCGAGGAATAGCAGATAATTTTTTCGTCGTGGGACTCCTGCCGACTCAGATCCGAACCACACCCCCGCCCGGCTTGCCGCCGGGACTCCTACTTAGGTCGAAAGCCGCGATACCAATTTTCAAAAAAAGTTTTTCAGGCGGTTTGACCAAATCTTTCGTGCCGTAAAAAATTGCGTTATGGAAACAAAAGAACAATTCAAAAAACGGTTAAAGAGTGAAGGTCGCTGGGATGAATTTATCAAACTTCGTGAAGGACTTAAACGAGATGGGCTTAGCCCTAAAGAGGCATGGGCAAAAGCTCGTCGAGAGTTTGAGCCGGACTTTGAGTCGGTACCCGTGGCTGATAACTGTGGCGGTTGTGACTCTGGCGATGGTGCTGGCATGGATAGCGGGGACGGCATTAGGCGAGAGACTTTCGCCGCTAAGCCGAACGTCACAGCTAGAGCGGTTGTCCAGTGGGTCTTCGACCATATCGATGTCGCGGATGTCAGGCCCGAAGACGCGCCCAGCAGCGGAGCGTGGAGCTTCCTTCCACGAGTTCGGACCTATCCGAAGCTTCTCAAAGAATTTTACAGAAGCATCTGGGCAAAAAGACAGTCGAACAGATGAAACAAGGATGTAAAAAAGATTATTTACCCCGAGAAATGGCCTCTGTTAATCATAACATAAATCATAGTTAGTACCAGGTAAAGTCTTAGCTAATACACTTCAACGGTCAATCCTTTGCTTTTACTCTGGGTCTGACATTCGAAAGGATGTTTTTGAGGTGCCACAGTATTGACATGTTATTACACAATTTCCACATAGAGTTGGGCTATATCGACTTGTTTCGTGTTGGTATATTGGCGATACTTAGGAATTGATGGAGTAATAAGAATTGAAAAAATAACAGACCTGCGGATTGCCAAAAAATAAATCCTGGTGAGGGTCGCTAAATTCTATATTTAGTAGCTAATCTGAAATTTTTTGTTTTTTTCTTTTCATAAATGCCTAATAAGCGGACTACTTTACTGAAGTGCCCGGTTATTGTGTAATCTATTTGGATGCGAGCTTTGGGTCCTAAGTCTGAAAATCTGAGAACGCAGGAATACATTAAGCTGCTTGCTGCTCATCAGTCGCAGATATACGCCTATATTCTAAGTATGGTAGTCAACTATACTGAGGCAGATGAGATTATGCAGGAAACATCCATGGCTATGTGGAAGAATTTTGACAGATTTGAGCAGGGCAGCGACTTTCTAGCCTGGAGCACGACAATAGCCTATTACCAGGTTCTGACATTTCGAAGAGACCGCAAGCGAGATTCCAAAGTCAAATTCAGCGATAAGTTCTTGTTCGAACTGAAGGATAGAGCGCCAGCCAGACTGGATCTGACAAACAAGAGGACCGAGAAACTCCTAGAATGTGTAAAGAAGCTCGAGAAGGGCGACAGAGAGCTTATTGAACTGCGGTATTGGCAAAATCTTCGGGCCAGGAATATTGCCGAAAGACTTAACACTGGCGTAAGAAACGTGTATTACAACCTTTCACGAATTCAGGACCTTTTAGTCAGATGTGTCAGGCGGTCACTTGCGCAGGAGGAGCTCTAATGAGTGCGAATGACGAAAAACTTCGCGAAATACGACTGCTTGTACTCAGGCTTCTCGAAGATGAGGGTGATGCACAGTCTACAGCGCGACTGGAGCAGATTCTCAGTAGCGATCGGGATGCTGAAGAGTATTACTTTGAGCTCTTGCAGGTCAATTTGGCTCTCAGGCATGTTCGCAAGCTCGGGCATGTCGAAGCTGAGTTGCCAACTCGTGGGGCTATAGATCTTGATCTTTGGAGAGCACTTGCGCATGAAGAAAAAGTGGCCCCGGAGGTTGAGGTAGAAAGGCCATGTGAGGATTCTATCCAACAGATTCACACTAGTGCTTTGAGAGTAAAGCCGACCACCCGCGAAGTGAGCAAACTGGCGGTATTGACTGCGATGATTTCGGTTGCGGCTGTCTTGCTGGCTGTGATTTGGATCAATATCCGTCCCTACCCGCGGGAATTCGTAGCAATGTTAGTCGACAGTGTGGATGCGAAGTGGTCTTCAGCAGATGGTTCTATGGAATCGGGTTCACTGCTTTACAATCAGTCCGGGCCGTTGCGGCTTGAAAAAGGAATTGCGAAGATTGAATTCGACTACGGGGCAGTGGTGGTCTTAGAAGCTCCAGCTGAAATCGAGCTCAAGACCGGCGAAAGTATGTCACTGAATTATGGACGGCTATATTCGCAGGTGCCCCTTCATGCCACGGGTTTTACGGTGGATACGCCTTCAAGCAAGATTGTAGATCTGGGCACTGAGTTTGGGGTCAAAGTGGATGTGGACGGGACCTCGGATATTCACATGATCAAAGGCAAGGCTTCGTTGATACCTGGTGGTAAAGGTAAAAAGAGGAAAGGCATAAACGTGGCGGCTGGTCAGGCCAAAAGCGTTGATGCTATGGGGACGGTATCTGATGTTTCACTTAAAAACGAAGCATTCGTGCGCGACATAGAATCTAAGGCTGGCTTTGTTTGGCGTGGGCAGAGCCTGGATCTCGCTGACATTGTGGGTGGCGGAAACGGATTCGGCAGCGGCAAAAAGAATGCAGGTATCAGTGTCAGGACGGGAGTGTTCCACGAGAAAGTAATGCCGCCCGAATCTCTGGCCAAAAGCGGTTATGATTACAAGTACAAAGAAGTGAGTACTGTCGATTTCATAGACGGTGTGTTCATACCCACAGATACGGAAACAATGCAAGTTTCATCGCATGGGCACACGTTCGATATAACTTCCAAAGTGGCTCCAGGTAATTTTGGGGCAGCTATCGCAAACTATGATGCCTCGACAGGTTCGATCGAACCGATTCTCGGTGGCCTTAAGTATGCGAAAAAAGATTCGTTGATCATGATGCGAAGGAACAAGGGTATAACGTTTGATCTTGAAAAAATAAGAAGTCGTGTGCCGGGTTTGCGGATTACACGATTTTCAAGTGTGGCTGGTGTTTCCGAGTCCGATCTTAGCGTAGAAAAGATTTCCGCTAACTTCTACGTTTTGGTGGATGGTGAGAAGAAGGTAGTAAGTAAGCACATCAGCGGCGGTTCGGGACCAGCGAAATTTGAAGTGGAACTTACGGATGAGAATCGTTTCCTCACGCTTATAACGAGCTATGAGAGCTTCGGGATGTCGAACAGTTCAATGTTTGCTGAACCCAGGCTGATTCTCGAGCAAGCGACTGAGTAGACTGTCTGGGAAATAATGAGGGAGTATAGTATGCGGGTAAAGAGAGCATTTACACTGATAGAATTGCTGGTGGTAATATCAATCATTGCACTGCTTCTTGCAATTATGATGCCGGCTTTGGGGATGGTCAAGGAGAAGGCAAAATCCGTTGTATGTAAATCGCAGTTGCGGCAAATGGCGATAGCACTGCAGACATACGCGGGTGAAAACAATGGCAAGGCACCGGATTTCGGTGCAAGTTACGGAGCAGACCCGGATGGATTCTGGTTTGTAGGGCTGGCACCGTATCTTGCCGGGGATGATCCCTATGAGGAGAAAATGGAAATTTTGACTTGTCCCAGTACTAAAGTAAGTCCGGACAACGGAACTTACATTCCTGGAACGGACAAGAATGGCTGGGTCTTTCAGGGCTCGGTGAAGGGCAGTTATGGAATCAATTTCTGGGTGATGAGCGGCAGTCTGAGGGGGTTTTCAGCTGAGAGGCGTTTTCAAAATTTCAGCTCATTGCGAGGCGGCTTGCCGACCTTTGCAGATTCCACCTGGCCCGACGGGCATCCAGATGGTGATGACCAGGTTCCGCTGGATGTTTATGGGGGCGGGTACGGCGGTGAAAACATCAATACTAGATTTCCCGGAAGTATGGGCTATGGCATGGGGCGTTTCTGCATCGACAGGCATGGTATGGCAATCAATGTTGCGATGACTGGCGGCAGTGTTGAAACCGTTGACCTTGAGGACCTTTGGGTGCTCAAGTGGAATCAGTTGAGCAAGCCCAATTATGATATTGTGCTTCCGACAGGAAGAGAATAGCAAAGAATCTGTTTATTGAAAGGAAGGTGTATGATGAAGTTGAGTTGGAGGTTATTTAGTTCATGTATGGTTCTGGCGTTGGCAGCGGCATCAATGGCGGATGTTATCCAGGTTCCTGATTCGACGGGGCATACAGATGCGTACAATGTGTCGAGCGACCTGGAAACTTCAATTTCAGGCGTCTATTATGTCGTAGCCGAAGTGACGTATAGTAATCTGGAAGGGGCTCCTGCCGTTTACAACATGGTCGAGGTGATGAACGGCGGCAGTATTTCAGGAAGCTTCGGTCAGGCTTGGGCCGCCACTACATGGTGCATTTACGCAGGAGGTAAAACAGTCTCTAGTATTCCCCTGCAGGACGGTGTCCCTACATTGTGCGTCTACAAGATGGATGGTACAAGCGGAACTTCTAGTCTTTGGATCAATCCAAACTTGTACGATACGGAACCAGCGACTGCTGATGTGAGCAGGGGTATAAGTTCAAGCGAGGCAAATGCCATACGTTTCCGCGGCGGAAACGCGGGCAATCCCGTTGTGATGGATGTTCGGAATATTGAGATTTATTACAATGGTGAATCGCCGTTTGGCAAGGTGGGTGTAATGAATGCCATTCCGGCCAAAGGTGCGATAGATGTAGACAGGGATATTGACCTTAGCTGGGAGGCTCCCGTTACTGTTACGCCTGAAGATTACCAGCTTTATTTCAGGGCAGATGATCCTAATTTTGCCGATACTGCGACGAATATCGTTGACGGAGCATCGGTTGCGCCGGTTGATCCGACAACCTCCTATGATGTCGGCGTCCTGGATTACGGTGCCACATATTACTGGAAGGTGGACATCGTCGCCGGAGGCGTTACTTATGAGGGCGATGTCCTGAGTTTTACCACTGTTCCGCAGTCGGTAGTTATAGAACAGGACCCGGCAGGCTCTACGGTTGCTGCAGGAGCGGATGCCACATTTACCGTATCAGCCCTGAATGCAACTGGCTACCAGTGGTACAAGTCCGACGATCCGGTAGCGGACACGAGTACGGATACAGCTTTGACCGGTCAGACGTCCGCTACGCTTACATTAACAAACGTACAGCAGGAGGATGAAGGCTGGTATTTTGCATACGTTGACGGCATCGATGCAACTGCAACCGGCACCGCGCTTTTGATGACCGAGCGTCTTGTAGCACGTTATGAATTTGAGAATAATCTCAACGACACTAATGGAAGCTTTGAGACCTGGCCTGGTACCGTTTACGATCCTAACGTTGCAGATGCCATCGGCACGGGCATGACTTATGATGGACAGAATGCGATCCAAGGCAGTTACGCTTTGAGTTTTGACAATCTGAACGGAGCCGGACTCGTTCAGATAGCAGGTTCTGAAGACAAGTTCAATTTCTATCCTCAGGGTATGACTGTTTGTGCATGGGTCAAGACTGACTTTACAGATGAGTACACAGCGATTGTCGGTAAAAATGCAGCAAGTACACCGGAATTCTGGTTCCTTCGCAAGACATTTACTGGGTCTATGATGCGTGCTGACGGCACGTTCGTTTTTGGTCCCGAGATCACTGATGGGCAGTGGCACTTTGTGGTTGGCCAGTATGATCCACAGGCTGGTCAGGTGAAGATTTACACGGATGGCGTTTTATCAGCAGCAAGCGATTCGGTGCCTACCGGCAATAACACAAGCATGCTCACCATTGGTGGCGAGATGGAGGATGCTAGCGATGGAGTCCTTGATCTTGGCTATAATGGACTGATGGACGATGTTCAGATATGGTCGAAGGTGCTGACGCCTGAGGAAATCGCTCAGCAATATTATGACGTCACGGGTGAGCAGATTTGTCTGTACGAATACGCAAGCGAATACGACTTCAACGGCGACTGCAAAGTGGATATGGCTGATTTTGCAGCGTTTGCGCAGGGCTGGCTAAGCACTGGACTGTATCCTGGTCTCTAAGGGCTGGTGCAGTATCTAGTTAGTAAAATTCACACTCTTCTTAGCTAAAGGCCGGTTCGCATTGTCGGCTGGTCTTTAGCTATATCTAAAGTTTTTTGGAACCTGATTGGAAAGAGGTACGGATGCTCAAGTATGGTGTTTTAGCGGCGGCGGTTGTCTGGATGTCAGTTTCAAGCTTGATGGCGGATGTAATTGAACTGCCTGATTCAAAAGGTCATACCGGCAGCTACAGTGTTACAGCCGAACTTGGGAGAAAAGTTTCGGGTGTATACTATGTGGCTGCCCAAGTGACATTCAGCAACCTGGCTGGCGCGCCAAGCGTTTTCAACTTACTTGAACTGACGCAAGGAAGCGAGCAGAAGGCCGGTTTTGGGCAGGCATGGGGGGCAGGTACCTGGGGCATATTTGCAGACGGCAGGACTGGGTCCGATATTCCGCTGACTCAAAAGACCACACTTTGTGTTTTTAAGATGGACGGCAGTAAAGGTGTGGCTGATCTATGGGTTGATGCAAACCTGTATGGCAGTGAGCCGTCGAAAGGAGATGTTCGCAGGCGGATAAGTTCAATTGAGGCCGACACGGTTCGGTTTCGCGGCGGACACGATGACAACCCCGTCGTGGTAGATTATGAGAACATAAGGATCTACTGTGATGGCGAATCACCGTTCGGACGTCTGGGTGTTAAAGAGGTTTATCCCGCAAGAGGAACCATTGATGTCGATCGAGACATCGATCTGAGGTGGGATCGTCCTTCTGGGGTTAAGCCTGAAAGTTACCGGCTATACTTCAGAGCAGACGATGCGGATTTTGGTGACAGCCGGGGCAACACTGTTGACGGCATCTCGCTATCCGCGGTTGATGCGAGAACTTCTTATGATGTTGGCCGTTTAGATGAGAATACAACCTACTACTGGAGAGTGGATATACTGGCGGACGGTAAAACATATGAAGGTGATACGTTGTCGTTTTCTGTGCCGCTGAGAACGCAACAAGGGGAATGGCAGCTTACGCTTAACAACAATGGGATTATCTCGTGTCAGTCACCTGCAGGCAAGATTGATTTTCGATCTGATAGTTATGCAGGGCCGCAGTGGTATATGTATGTCGATGGTACGCTTGCCGATGTCCCGATGCAGCTGTCGGATTCGAAAGACTGCAGTTTTGCAGGCGAATCGGGAAACATAGCTTTTAAGCTAAATTATAATGTCGTTGACGGAAAGCTCGCCCTGACGGCAAAAGCAAGGAACAAGGGCACGGATAAACTGTCCGATCTGCGGGCCGGCCTGAGGCTTGGAGTGGATTCATACATGGTTAGCTATCCTGAATGGGATGAAAAATACTTTCCGACTTTGCTGAGATGCGAAAAGACGCACTTCTGGGGGTACGGAATGACGCCTGATCGCAGAATCCTTGGCTGGTCGAGTCCCGACCCGATCGCATCTTACACAATAAATTATGAGCAGCACAGGCACAGGATTTATACGGTTTCACTCGATTTACTGAACCCGGGACCCTTGCCTGAGAGGCATCCCCAGGAGCTGGATACGCTTTCGCCAGGTGAGCAGAAGGAGTGGACGCTCTTCCTGGAGCCGATCGAGTCACTTGAAGATGTAAAGCCGCAACTGGCCAGTACTACGGGCGGGGCAATGTTCGACATCGAACATTATACCGTGGCCGAGGGTGAGAAAGTCGAGGGAAATGTATACTCTCCGCAGCCGATTGAGTTGAAGGTGCAGACTCCCAGTGGTATGATCAAGTCTGTGCCTGTCGTGAATCGTAAAAATGCATACGCATTCAGGTATCAGCCAGACGACGGAATGGGTGTGTACACTCTCACGGCTTCGACGCCGCAAGGAAAGGTGTCAGAGGCAATGGTCTCGGTTCGCCGTCCCTGGTCATGGTATCTGAAGAAGGCCCGTGAGAATATAGTTGCACAGCCGCCCAAGGTTTCACTTTCGGTGGAATGCTGGTATGGCCTGTTCTCAATGTTTCTGGCCCGCGAGTACTTCCCGGACCCACTAGTTGACGCAAAGTGCGAGCAGAAGTTCCAGGAGATGTTTCCGCTCATCTATAACCAGGAAACAGATCTTGTGTATTACTCTGGAAGGATACAGAATGCAGCGTTGACCGCGAGCATGATGGTAGACCGTTACCAGGCTACCGGAAATCTTGACGATCTCGAGATTGCGGTGAATCTTGCCGACTATCTTATCAAGAGGCAGGGCGATGACGGAGCTTATTATAGTGGCGGCGGGGTTCACTACACGTCCGTAATATATATTGCGAAATCGATGCTAGAGCTTGCCATCGTAGAAGAAGAGCTTGCTCTGGACAGTGAACTGTGGAAAGAAAGGTACGAAAGGCACTATAATTCCGCGAAAAGAGCTATTGACGATTTGGCCCGGCGTGGTGCGAATGTTCAGACAGAAGGTCAGCAGACGTACGAGGACGGCATGATAAGCTGTTCGGCGACGCAGCTGGCCTACTTCGCATTGATGCAGTCTGACCCGGCGGAGCGTGCAAGGTATACAAAAGTGGCTAAGGAGCTTCTGCTGGATCATAGCTGCCTGACTCAGCTGCTGATACCTGACAGCCGGATGAACGGGGCTACGCTGCGGTTCTGGGAGACTCAGTACAACCTCAAGCTCACGCCTAACATGATGAACTCGCCCTGCGGGTGGTCGGTCTGGCGTACCTACGGTCTATGGTACATGTATCTTTTGACGGGTGAAGAGGATTGGCTGAGACAGACGTACAATTCGCTCGGCACGTGTGTGCAGGTGGTCGATCCCGACACTGGCAAGCTTCGGTGGGGTTTTGTTGCCGATCCATATGTTGAGGCCCGTGTTTTCAAGCCAAAACCTGATTCTCCTGGTGAGGGCATGTTCGTAAACGAAGTCATCGGCGAAGGCTACAGGGATATGATCGCCGGCTGGTTTCTCGCGCCGCCATGCGATTATGCAAAATCGAACATTGGCGCAACTGACGGCCTGGTGCATGAGATATTCAAGTGTCTCGAAGAGGTAGCTTTGACAACTGCTCATGTTGTTGAGCGTGAAAATGGTGAGCTGGTTGGATATAATTGTACTGTTGAAGAAAAGGGCGGTGTTGTTCACATTGTGCCGTCTGAAGATCTTGTGACGAGGATTCATTTGAATTTTGAACGGGAACATCGGATTGATGCCGAATTTGGCGGCGGAGAGAAGGTCCAGGGGAAATACAAAGGTATGTCCTGGATCGGTCCCGGCGGTGCTCCGGACGGTTTTGCTTCTGGAAGCATGTGATATGCGAACTGGCCTTGTTTCGGGTCTTTGGTTATGATCGCTTGAGGCTGATATGAAAAAGCTATTGAATTGTCTTGTTTTGTTTTCACTTGCTTTTGTTAGCAGAGTCGGTGCGGCTGATTTTTCGGTAACACAGGGCTACTGGGACCGCATCGGCGAATATTCTTACGATGCCTCGGCCGGTACTCTGGCATTGAAAACGCCGGATGCACGGTGGTTCTGGCATCTGGAGTTTTCTCAGCAGGGTCGATATGAGGTATGGGCGAAAGTGGCGGTTGCAAACGCGAATGCTGGTACCGTTCTGGCTGTGGGTGATTGGGATTCTCAGCACGGCGGGGGTTCCTTCGCTCGGGGCCTGTTGAACGCTACGGACCCGGAGAGCAACACTAATCCTCAGTGGCAGCGGCTCGGTGAGATTTACGTTCCAAAGGCGGGTTTGCGGCTGATCTGTGCCAATGTACCCGAAACGCCGACGAATGATCCGGGTCTGCTGCATGCGATTCGAATGGAAGGTCCCGGCACAGTGACAACAGGTGAGCAGTTCAATGTTCGTGCGGCAGCTTGTGATATATATTTTACGCCTAACGGGACACGACGTGCGGCTCACTATGCGGAAATGGTTTCGCGTCCCTGGCCGATACCAGCGATAGGCGGTACGCATACAGTAATGAATATCGGCGGCGGGTACAACGGAGCAAACGACTCCAGTTTTTATTCGCTCTGGGGCTCAGGTGATCTTCTGCCGCAGCCATTGGTTGCGTTTGGGGGCAGCCGGATTTTTACACATGAAGGTACAGGTTCGAGCATATCGTTAGATGATTTCTGGTTGGATCCTTCGAAGCGACGTAAACTGTTTGTGTGCCGTACGCCCGACGGACAGGGCAACAGCATTACGAATGTTTGTGTTGGTGAAGTCGGGCAGCGATGGTATCTGGTAGGAAGAATGTTTCAGGCGACCAATTTTGCTTCGGTCGGCGCATCCGGGTTTCTAGAAAATCATAGCATTTTTAATGCCCATTTACATAGGCGATCCTGCAGCTGGGGGAGTAACTGGTCTTACGGTGATTCGAATGGAGATGGAAAGTACGAATGGTGGCCGGCAACCCAGATAAGGGCTCGTTTGCGCGGCTACAGTCCTGATGAGCCGCCAACTGGTAAAAATGTAGTTATTTATGGGGCAAATCGCAAACGCAAGGATCTGGTCGAAATGATTCATGGTGGGTTAATTCCGGTTGAGCAGCTGAACAGTTACTATTCCATTTCACCGGCGGATAAGCCCCAGATGCCTTCGCTGAATCTTGTCTATAGTCTTGCTGAGAAGGATCGGGTTGTTCTGACGGCAAATGCTTCGGTCGGCGATTACTATTTCATAGATTTGAGCGATATAGTGAGCGATCCATTCAGCACCGTCGATTTTGTATTTGAAAAAGTTTCAGCCCCTGCATGGGTCAGCGTAGCAAATCATTACCTGATGGGTACGCCGTCGGGCAGTGATTCTGGATTGAATGAAATAGTTGTAAAAGCCACTGACGAGAATTGTGGGCTTGAAGGGTTGTTTACCATTGGCGTGCATATCGCAGAAGCAGGCAACAGTGCGCCCGTTTTTATCAACTTGCCTGATAAAGTGCAAACCGCGCCTACGCTTGATGATCCGGTTGTATGTGAACTGCAGTTCAGCGATCCGGATGCCAGCGACGATCACGAGTTGTCCATCGTTTCGGGCAATGAGGCGGGTGTCTTCGCGGTCGATAAGGATGACGATACGGTCATAAAGACAGCGTCGCCAATGAGCGGCAGTTCGTACGATTTGACGCTGGAGCTTTCTGACGGCAGTTCGACTTCGATGGCCGACCTACAGGTTATTGTTGCAGCGGGCAACGGCAGGGGAGGTGCCACGAAGGATGTATGGTACATCTGCGGCGGCGAATCGCTGGCTGATCTTATGAGTGATCCGCGTTTTCCGGGCGATCCTGATTGGACGGGGGCGGTTCGCGATTTCAGAATCGATGTTTTGGGCAAAATGACTGGTTATCGCGTTCGCGGGCATCTGTATCCGCCTGTGAGCGGTTCGTATCAGTTCTTTTATTCAGATTCTGATGCCCAGGGACAATTCAGCATCAGTACGGATGAAGGTGCAGGCAATCTCTCTGTCATACCTGAAGGAGGCTCAGTCAGTCTTTCTGCGGGGCAGCGCTACTATTTCGAGGCGCTGACCAAGAACACCAGCAATTACGGCGACGGTAATATGAAGGTTGAATGGCAGGGCCCCGGCACTGCTCAGCAGGTCATACCGGGTGAATACATGAGCCCGGCCGAGTATGCAAAGCCGGAATTCGGATCCGAGAGCATCCGGCTCCGTGATGTGCTGGTGGGTGAGAGTTACAGCGAGAACATGCGGACAAAGATCGAAACGCTGGATATGTGGAACGTTGTGCAGTATGGGGCGGTTGATGCGCCTGCATGGATCACCGTTTCGCAGGACGGAATTATAACGGGCACACCCGGTGCCGGAGATACTGGGCCAAACGAATTTACGTTACGCATGACCGCACCGGGCGGGCTCTTTGATGAGACGCAGATCATAATAAACGTCAATGATAATCACCCGCCTCAGTTTGCACCAAATCCAGTCTCGCTTGGCAGTGTCGATGAGTATGCTGACGTTGAGTACAACATATCAGTCTATGCAAGCGACATTGATATAGGCCCACGTCTTGCATTCGGCGACAGGCTGGAGTATTCACTTGTCAACGGACCCGAGTGGCTGCACATCGAGCCTACGGGTGAGCTGTATGGGACCCCTGGAGCTGATCATACCGGTATAAATGCTGTTACTGTCCGTGCCACCGATCTTGGCGGATTGTATGCCGAGGCCGAGTTCCGCATAAATGTCAATGATGTCCAGCAGGCTCCAACCATGCAGGAGACTTCACTGTATACCTATGCAGGCAGATCCATAGCGGGCAATCTGGCCGATTATGCGAACGATCTGGACGACGACAAACTGACATTTGAGAAGGTAAGCGGTCCGTCCTGGCTTATAGTTGAGTCTGACGGAAGATTTTACGGCACCGTTTCCGCCGACGCCCCCCATATTAATGAGTTCGCGATTGAAGTGACCGACCCTTTCGGAAATAGCGATCAGGGTGTTCTCACTGTGCTCGCTCTTGCGGATTTTCGTATAGCTTACGAAGGTTTTGAGGGCACTGCCGTTGCGAGCATTGCCGGAACAAACGGCGGAACAGGCTGGACCGATGCCTGGTCCGGCGACAGCGAATGGCGATTCGCAGCGGAAGGTCTGAGCTTTGCCGGTATGAATGATACGACGGGGCTCAAATCTGTCATGGGCAGTCAGGGAAGTACGATCGAGCGATACTTTTATGACAATGTAACGGTCGGTACAGGCGATAAAGACGTACCGCAGCTCTGGATAGGTGCTCTGATGCACCTATACCAGGCGGACGGCATAAACCCCGGATTCAGTTGCCAGGTTCGTCTGCTCAACGGAAGTCAGATAGGCTACTTCGGCAAAGGTGTGAATAAGACCATAGGATTTGACTTGGGCGGTTGGCAGGATATTAGTGGTGATTTAGGCTTCGGAAACGGAACTGCTGGCCTTTGGTTTATGATTTTGCATCTGCAAGCCAGTCTTGAAGGCACAAACGTGACCCTTTATGCTGCTAAAGAAGATGAAACCTTCGACATAGCTGACCCTCAAACTTTTCCGCATACCGCCAGCGGGTTTTATGCCGGTCCGGTCACGATTGACGGTCTGGGGCTGTACCGGTGGAACATCACCGATGCGTCGGCGGATGAACTCTGTGTGAGCCAGTGGTATGACACGCTGATTGCAAACATGTCAGCGCCGAATTATAAGAATGATCTTTCGGGCTTTGCTGCATTTTCGAGTCTGTGGCTGGATGATGAGTGCGGCTTTTGTGAAGGTTTTGATCTCAACGGCGATGGTGGTGTCAATGCGGCTGATTTGAGGGTATTTGCTGCAGGCTGGCTTGGGAGAGAGTAGATTTGGGCGTTGGCAAATATCGGAATTGAGGGGAATCCGAAAATTCAGCTGGTTGTTTTGTCTTATTGGGGAGTGCGCTATTTTGATATGATTGTGCGCGTAATTGACTTGTTTTTCATCGCTGTCTTTGAGATATTCAGGCCAGTGCGAATAGGGTAGAGGGGATTTACGTGGTTTCAAGTGTGCCTGGGCGGCAGTGGAGATCGAGTGAGTTGGCAAAATTGAGAGGTCTACAATGGCAAAACGTGTATTTTTTGTGGTTTTTGCGGCGATCTTTTTTTCGGTTCAGTTCTGTTATTCGCAATCGCAAAGCGGAAAGGAAAAGATGCCGGCTTACAAGAATGCTAATCTGCCTGTTAATGTTCGTGTCAAGGACCTGCTGAGCAGGATGACTCTCGAAGAGAAAGTACGCCAGACCTGGGAGCAGCATACGGGCGGGCTGGAAATCGTCGATGGTGAGATCGCCCAGAAGGACATAGACAAGCTCTTTGAAGGCTACAGCTATGGGACTTTGCAGGCTCGTTTTGGCGGGCCCATAAAAGAGCAGGCGATAATCAACCGAGACGTTCAGAAGTATGCTCTGGAAAAGACTCGCCTGGGGATTCCCGTTCTACCGATGCACGAGACGCTTCACGGAATACTTGCAACAGGTGCGACCATTTATCCGCAGACGATCGCGCAGGGAGCGACCTGGAACCCGGAGTTGATAAAGGAGATGTCGTCTGCGATTGCTGTTGAAGGTGCCGCGGCGGGCATATCGCAGTCGCTGTCGCCAATGCTGACATTGGCAAGGGATCACCGCTGGGGGCGTGTCGAGGAGTGCTTTGGCGAGTGCCCCAAACTCGTTGCGGAAATGGCGATCGCGTACATAAAGGGCATGCAGGGCGAAGATGCGGAAAAAGGCATCGAGCCGGGCAAGATGGCATGCATGCTGAAGGTTATGGCTGGTTACGAGATTCCCAGCGGGGGCATCAATATTGCTGCGACGAGTCTGGGCGAAAGAGAGTTCAGGTCGCTTTATCTATATCCATATGAGCAGGCGGTTAAGCGTGCTTATCCGTATTCGGTCATGCCATCTTACAATGTAGTCGACGGCTTGCCGGCACATGCGAATCATTGGCTGCTTACAAAAGTATTGCGAGATGAATGGGGCTTTGAGGGATACACGTATTCTGACTGGGGAGGCGTGCCGTTCAATCACAGTCTGCACAAGATCACTGCTAATGCAAAGGAATCGGCAATCGTATGTCTAAAGGCGGGGAACGATTTGGAAGCTCCCGGGCCGAGCTGTTACAAGTATCTGGTGGAGCTGGTCAAAGATGGCCGTATCGATGAGAAGTATGTCGATCAGGCGGCGGGCAGGATGCTGAAGGTCAAATTTTTGTGCGGGCTGTTTGACGGGGTGCCTGAACCGGTTGACGTCGATAAGCTGGATGAGAAGATACACACGGCCGAGCATGTTGCACTGGCCCGCAGGGTGGCAGAAGAATCGATCATCCTGTTGAAGAACGAAGGCAATATGCTGCCGCTAAAGAAGGACAAGATGAAGTCGATCGCGCTGATCGGTCCAAATGCCGACCAGGTTCAGTTCGGCGACTATTCACCTACGAAAAGCAACCACATGGGCGTTACGGTTCTGGAAGGGGTAAAGGGATTCCTGGCAGGGACGGATGTAAAGATCAGCTATGCGAAGGGCTGCGGCATAACAGATCCGGACAGGAGCGGTTTTGATGAGGCAGTAGAGACGGCAGAGCAGAGTGATGTTGCCGTGGTGGTCGTCGGTGATACCAGCATGATAATCGGTGGAGGCGTCGGTGGAGTGATAGGCAACGAGTCCGAGCAGAAGTATCTTGCGACGGCGGGGGAGGGGTACGACAGGACGACTTTGACCATTCCTGGCGTGCAGGAGGACCTGGTGAAGGCGGTTGTTGCGACGGGCAAGCCCGTGGTTGTTGTGCTGGTACACGGCAGGCCGTTTGCGATGCCCTGGCTCAAAGATAATGCCCAAGTGATCCTGGATGTATTTTATCCCGGCGAACAGGGCGGCAACGCGGTTGCAGATGTGCTGTTCGGCAAGGTGAACCCCTCGGGCAAGCTTCCGGTGACGCTGCCGCGAAGTGTGGGCCATCTACCGCAGACGTATGATTATCTGCCGTGCGGCCGAGGGTACTATGGTGTTCCGGGCACTGTCGAAAAACCCGGGCGGGATTATGTGTTTTCGAGTCCTGAGCCGTTGTGGCCGTTCGGGTTTGGTTTGAGTTATACCACGTTCGCATATTCAGACCTGGTGATCAAAAATGCCGTTGCGGGGATGAGCGACAAGATCAGGTTCAGCTTCACTGTCAAGAATACGGGCAGCCGGGCGGGCAAGGAAGTTACGCAGGTTTATTACAACGACGTTGTTAGTTCGACTGTGACTGCGACCAAGCGGTTGATCAGATTCAAGAAGATCGAGCTGGGGCCTGGTGAAAGTCGCAGGCTTTCATTTGAGATCGACCCTGATGAACTGGCGATATGGAACATGGATATGGAACGTGTTGTCGAGCCGGGGGCATTTGATTTAATGGCGGGTTCGTCGAGCGATGACATTTTCTTGAAGTCCAGCTTTTCGCTGATGACTCCAGTGATGATCGAGCGGGACAAGGCAAAGTTCGGCCTTGCGTATGGGAAGAAGGCCTGGGCTTCATCTGAACTGGCGGCGTACCCGGCTGTGAATGTCACGACTGGTTCAGAATCAACCAGATGGGCCGCTGGGCAGGGCGGCGAGCAGTGGATCACTGTTGACCTTGAGCAGCCGCAGGTCATTGATAATGTCAAGCTCTACTGGGAGACCGCTTATGGCAAAGAGTACAAAATACAGCTGTCCAGTGATAACAGAACATGGGAGACTGTCAGCCACGTAAAAAACAACGATGGCGGGCTGGACGAGATCAGCTTCAGTCCTCAAAAGGCCAGATACGTAAGAATGTACGGCATCAAGCTTGCCACCAGGTGGGGTTATTCGCTTTATGGGATAAGCGTAAATTAGGGTAAAACTAAAGATTATGGTGCAACTGGCGAAATTGTGCGGGCGATTGGTTCGAGATTTTCTTGAAGACGCGGCTGAAATAATTGCGGTTTGGGAAGCCCGTTTTTTCAGCAATGCGGTCGATTGATTCAGACGTGTTCAGGAGTAAATATGACGCCTGCTTAATGCGTATTTGCGTGACGTAAGCTGCCGGCGAAGTGCCCATGTGAGTTCTGAACATCTTTGAGAGGCCTTCAATGCTCATGCATGCGACTTGAGCCAGATGGGAGTTCGACAACTGCTTATCACAATTAGTCGCAATATAATCAAGCAGTTTATTAAGCATGGCCGGATTTTCCTTTTTCCAATCAATGTCTGTGTTTGCGATGACCACATTCAGCAGGGCGAGACTGTTTCGATAAATCTGGTCAGTCGGGCTGTAGTATGTATTTCGAACAATCAGCCCTTTGATGTCTTCGATTAGTGATCTTGTTGTGCTTGTCGGCTTTAGCAAAATAGGCGTTTTCTGGATAGGACTGATAAGACGATCGGTTGAAAACGCCATCCAGAAGGTGGGGACGGGGTTTTTCCCCAGACAGTGAAATAGCTGGTGGTTTGGTATCAGCATGAGATGGTCCGGCTTGAGGTGGTAGAAATCCCCTTGAAAGCTGATGCCGTGGCCCGGTTCTGAATTATAATATAGTCGCCAGAAAGGACTGAAGACGCCCGGGAAGTTCCAGTTGCTGTTTCGCGGCAAAAACCCGACTTCGTGGATCAGAAGGCCTGTATGGTCAAACTCTCCTCCCAGAGGGTAGTATTCAATGCCGACGCCCGAGAAAGGTTTATCGTAGGCCCCGACATTAATGCGTTTAAGTGCAGAATCAGACACAAGTTTTACCGAAACAGATATAGATTGATTCTATCGTTTTCAATATACTATTTTTCGGTAGCTGTGTCTAGCCCGGTGTATCCTGACGGAAAACAAAAACTATTCGAAAGGACAGAGATGAGGCGATTTGGCTGGGTAATTGGTCTTAAGGAGGACCGGATCGAGGAGTACAAGAAGCTGCATGCCGCTGCATGGCCAGAAGTTCTGGAGATGATCTCCGAGTGTCATTTCACAAATTATTCAATTTACTTGCGCAAACTGCCAGACGGCAAATATTATCTTTTCAGCTATCTGGAATATACCGGCGATGATTTCGAGGCCGACTGTTCAAAGATGGCCGCCGATGAGACGACGCAGAAATGGTGGGATGTCTGTAAGCCCTGCATGGAGCCACTTCCCGATCGGGCCGAGGGCGAGTGGTGGGCCGATATGGAAGAAGTTTTTCACTGCGATTGATCATGTCTGGCCTTGCTAGCAAGCATGAGCTGCGCAGTTTTACATCTGCCGCAAACTTTATGAGTTGGTAATACAAGGAGCTGTATGCAATGATTCCTGCCAATCCGATAGCAGGGGGGACTTTTCACGGAACTGGGGCCATGCTTGCGGCCAACTGTTACGCACCGCAGAAGTTCATACGTCGCTGGTCGTGGGAGACCTTCTGGATAGTTCAAGCTTCATTCTGCTGGCTGATCCTTCCGGTGGTTGGGGCTTATCTGACAATCCCTAAGCTTGGAACAGTACTGGGCGAGGCCATCGAATCACACCGCTTACCTCTTTTGCTCTCGTTTGGATTCAGCCTGGCGTACGGCGTTGGCGGCATTGCTTTCAACTACTCGATCCGATACATGGGATTCGCTCTGACGTACGCTGTTGCTATCGGTCTATCAAGCGTTCTGGGTACAATTGTTCCACCGCTGGTTCGCGGCCAGCTGATCGATACTCTGACCAACCCGGGCGCTATGTGGGTTATAGCGGGAATTGGAGCTGGCACGCTTGGTATTGCGTGCTGCGGCTATGCAGGCCGGCTCAAGGAGCGTGGCCTGGTGGAGCGTGAAGGTGGTAAAGGCGAGTTTTCTTTAACCAGGGGCCTGCTGTTGTCCCTTCTGGCGGGAGTTCTTTCGGCATTTTATGCATTTGCAATAGAGGCCGCAGCCCCTGTCATCGAGCTCGCTGCCGCTCATGGGGCGGGGCACTGGCAAGGTAATGTCGCATATCTGACCGCAAACACGGGTGCGTTTGTGACATCCGCAGTTTATGCGCTGATGCTGGCAAGGAAGAACCGCTCACTTGGCGAATTCGTTACGCTTCCGCAGGGCAAGGGAAAAGCCAGTCTGCTCGTAAACTACATGCTCGCAGCTCTTGTCGGAACACTGTGGTATGGCCAGTTTTTCTTCTACAATTTGGGGCACGTCCGTATGGGCCAATACGCCTTTACAAGCTGGGCAGTTCACATGACGATGCTGGTCCTGTTCAGCAGTTTGACGGGGCTGCTTTTCCGTGAATGGAAGGGGTGCAGCCGGCGGACTGTAGTTTGGATCATACTGGGAGTAACCATACTGTTGTCCTCAGTTATGATGTTGACGTACGGCAATTATATAGGCAGTGAAGCTATTCAGTAAGTCTCGCAATTTTGTTGAAACGGATACAACCATGGGAATGTTTGATACAGTTGGTAACGAAAAGACTAATTTAAAACGAAATGCAAATACGCTGCAAAAGCTCAAGCGAATGCGGACGGCACTGAGTCATTGTGAGCCCGACCGAGTGCCGATCAGCGATTTTTTCTGGGGTAGTTTCATAAAGCGATGGCGCAAGGATCTGGAACTGCCCGATGATGCCAATCCATACTACTATTACGATCTGGACTGGATAGTCACTGTGCCGAACATGGACCCGTTCATCAGGTCGTTCGAGACGCTCAAGGAAGATAGCGAGGAGGTAGTTGTAAAAACCGGTTTCGGTGCGATTCTCCGCAAGAAATTCTCCTCACCGATGCCTGAGTTCGTCGACTTCGAAACAGATACGATTGAAAAGCTGGAAGCTCTCGAATTCGACGATCCTTTTGACAGAAGACGCTATTTTGAGGCGGGCGACAACCAGATCGCAGGAGTTGGTGACGGTTTTGAACGAAATTCGCCGCCTTGGGTGGAAACGGTAAAATCGCTGCATCCGGATTTTCCCGTGTTTGGCAGCATAATCGAATGCAACGAGTGTCTCACAAGACTGATCGGGCCCGAAAACAACATGCTGTGGATCGGCATGCATCCGGACCGCATGGGCAAGGTCATCAACCGGATAGGGCAGTTCTATCTGAATTGTGCCAAAGCGCAGATAGACGCGGCAGGGGGGCTTTTGGATGGATTCGTGATCTGGGGCGATGTAGCCTATCGCAACAACATGTTCTTTTCGCCTGACTACTGGCGGGCATACTTCAAACCTTGGGTCAAGGCGATAGCGGAATACGCTCATTCAAAAGGCCTGATGGTCATATATCACGGTTGCGGAAATGTGAGCAAGATACTGGAGGACTATATCAAAATCGGGATCGATGCAATGAATCCACTTGAGGCCAAGGCCGATCTCGATGCGGTCGAGCTGCGGCAGCAGTACGGCCACAGGCTGGGCATTTGCGGCAACAGCAATATTCAGATATGGGAAACAGGCGACAAGGAACTCATTCGCCGTGAAGTCCTTGGAAAGCTAAGCGCTGCCCAAGGCGGCGGGTATATCTTCCAGTCGGACCATTCCGTCGCAAGCAACGTGTCCGGCCAGACGTATGATTACATCGTGAAACTGGTCCGCGAACATGGCAGGTATCCGCTTAATTTTTGAATTATATAAAGGTGAAAATAAATAATGCTTCATGACCCAAGTCATCATACTCCGCCGCCGGTTGCGGCTGAAATAGAACTGGCCGATAAAGATATTGATGTTCTACGATGCCTGGCGGCAGAAGTTGCCGAAATCGCATCATTGCCGGTGCACAAGGAGAAGGCCCGGCTATGGACCAAACTGAATGATCTTCAGTCCGAGAGGCCGATGGTATGGATCAACGAGATCTGCTGGAACGAAATGAACGTCAATGACGAACTGACGTTGCAGTGTGAACACCCCTGGGCCCGGGATCAGGAAGACCAGCTGCGAAAAACGATCTATCAGTGGAAGCACATGCCTGTTGACATGGTCGTAAACGATTTTCTGGTCTGTCCGCTTGCCATTCACAGTACGGACTTCGGCATTATCGAGAATGTTGATATAGTCAAGACCGACGAGACCAGCGATGTCGTCTCACGGCATTTCAACATACAGATCAAAGAGCCTGAGGATGTCGACAAGATCAAGCTGCCGAAGATCACGCACAACGAGCAGGCGACCGAATTCAGCTACCAGGCTATGTGCAAAGTTTATGAAGGCATCATGCCGGTCAAAAAGCAGGGGCAGACGCATATATGGTTTACACCATGGGACTATCTGATCCGCTGGTGGGGCATAGAGGAAGCGATGATGGACATGATCATGCGGCCGGAGATGGTTCACGCTGCTGTCGGGCGGATGGTGGATGCCTGGATGGTGGAGCTGGACCAGTTCGAAGAGCAGAATCTGCTTGCGCTTGACAATAACAACACGCGTGTTGGCTCAGGCGGCTACGGTTATACAAGCGAGCTGCCGGGTGCAAATTATGATTCTGATTACGTGAGGCCGCACAACATGTGGGGCTGTTCGAATGCCCAGATTTTTTCGGAGGTCTCGCCGGACATGCACTGGGAATTTGCGATCAAGCACGATATGCGGTGGCTCGAGCGCTTTGGCATGACATACTACGGCTGCTGCGAACCGCTGGATAAAAAGATGCACATTCTACGCAGAATCCCGAACCTGCGCAAGATCTCGACAAGCCCGTGGTGCAATATCGAGCGAATGATCTCAGAGGTCGGCAGCGACTATGTTATCAGCCAGAAGCCCAGCCCTGCAATCCTGGCCGAGACGGAGTGGAATCCGCGACAGGCCCGTCAGAGTATAAGAGAAGTCCTTCAAAAGGCGGACGGCAAATGTCATGTTGAATTTATTATGAAAGATATTTCGACTGTGCGCTATGAGCCCCAGCGATTGTGGGAATGGTCGCAGATTGCCATGGAATAAGCAACACGGTGAAGAATTGATTTTTTTTAAATGTGAGCGAGCAAGGAAAAAGGGTGGCTGATATTTTGGAAGGTACCAATTAGTTGAACATCGGATTATTTTAATAAGCACACTCTTCACTTCAGTATTGGAGCCGGCCTGTTTTTTGGCAGGCCAGCTCCACTTGATTGCTACCCCAGAAGCTGAAATACGATTCTTCAAAAGGTTGGAAGCACGAATAGAATCTTAGGGTGGCATCGAGAAATGGAGAGAATTATTGATTAAAGAGTTTCTTATGACATCACGTGAGCGGGTTTTGTCAGTTTTTGAGCATGAGCTGCCTGACCGGGTTCCCTGTTGGTGCGGCAGTTCTGTTGAGTTCTGGGAAAAGGCAAAAAAGGAACTTGGGCTGGACGATGAAGGGTTGAGGCTTCGTTTTAAGGATGACTTCAGGCGGGTCTTCGCTGACTATGCAGGGCCCGAGTTTCCGCTTGACGATCCCAAGGCGATTTGCAGAACACCATTCGGCATCGAGCGTGAGGGTTACGGTTATGGCCAGCCGCTCAGCCATCCGCTGGCAGAGGCAACGCTGGAGGATGTCGAGAACTATCCCTGGCCGGATCCTGCATGGATGGACGTCTCGAAGATCAAGTCGACGGCCCAGGCATATGACGGTCGGTTCGCCATACTCGGCGGTGACTGGTCGCCTTTCTGGCACGATGCTATCGACCTGGTCGGCATGGAAAACCTTTACATCAAGATGTATTCAGAGCCGGAAGTGGTTGATGCTATCCTCAAGCACATTGTCGACTACTATTTCGAAGTGAGCAAACGCACGTTCGATGCGGCGGCGGATGCAATAGACATTTTCTTCATGGGCAACGATTTCGGCAGCCAGACCGGTCCGCTGATGAGCCCCGAGATGTTTGACAGGTTTATGGTGCCACATCTAGCCCGGCTGTGCGACCTTGGCCATTCATACGGCCTCAAAACTCAGCTGCACTGCTGCGGAGGCGTATATGAGCTCATTCCCAGCATGATAGAGGCGGGTCTGGATGGTCTGCACGCGGTTCAGACATCCTGCAGAGGCATGGACATGCGAAAGCTCAAATTCGAATTTGGCAGCAAAATAGTTTTCAATGGAGCAATCGACTCGCATCACACGCTGATCGAAAAAGACACACAGGGCGTGGTTGAAGACACCCGGAAGGTCCTCGATACGATGATGCCCGGCAGCGGATATGTTGCCGGTGCAAGCCATGATACCATTCTTGAAGAAACGCCCGTCGCAAATGTTCTTGCAATGTTCGATGCCGTTTTACGATGTGGGTTGTATGCTTGACTACTGGTAATTTGACTGTACGACGAGAGAGGATCAGAGTTCTGTTCCGAAAAACGTATGTCTTTGGCCGGTTTCAGTATTCACGGATTCCAGGGTTTTAAGTAGAATTGTGGTTGATTACAATATCGCGGATAACGAGGTGAAAGGCAGATGAAGAAAGCATTTACCCTGATAGAGTTACTGGTTGTGATCAGTATTATAGCACTGCTGTTGGCAGTGATGATGCCAGCGCTGGGGAAAGTCAAGGCGAACGCTAAGAAAGTAATCTGCGCGACAAATATTCGTCAAAATGGTCAGGCTTTTGCCCTGTATGCGGCTGACAACGATGGAAAGCTGTATGTTGGCCCAGGTGGCCCCATGAGCTCTTTCTACAGCTGGGGCGGAGTGACGATGGACTGGGATTATGGTTATCTGCCGGGGTCATGGAATAAGGATACAAATCCTTATGAGCGGGCGCTAAATAAATATCTTCCTGAAGACAATCCGGTTTATATATGTCCGAGCGACCCTAAGGGCGATAGTAAACTGTTTGCACCTTTTGGTACAGATAGGGAACCACGCCATAATGGGCAGGCATATTACACAACTACCGGTACATCATATCAATATAATGCGTTTCTTACTTCAGTGAGTAAGTACACGAAAATGAGTCAAGTAAGGCGTGCCTCTAATACGCCGCTCGTCTTTGAGTGGCCCGTGTATGACGTCGTCAGAGATGCTTTGCGCCCGGCAAACTGGACAGATAAACCTCGCTGGTCATTCCATGACAATAGTGGTCGCGGAACTGAGCCTAGAGATGTAGATGAAAACGGCAACAATACGTGTTTTGTTGATGGCCATACCGAATACATCACCTACGTCAAGGGCAAGGAGGCTACTGCCGAATACGATCTGTATGACGGCATCAGGTAACTACTCCCAAATAGCTCTGACTAATACTTTTACAACATAGCCGTAATATCCGGCAATTCATTAACACAGAAGGGATTTGAATGAAAACCAATGCATGCACGCGCAGCTTTTTAACGCATTTTTGTTTGTTTTCTATAGCATTTTTGCTACTGCAATCCACTGCTTTGAGTGCACCTGAAAGTGTTACGGCTGCAAAGGCCGGGCTTTTCGATCCAGCAGTAATGAATGAAAGCTTTGAGGAATCTGAATTATCCTCCGGGAGCTGGAGTCAGGGGGTTGGAAATCCCTGGTCCGTTTTTGGAACTCCCGGCCGGCTGTTCACAGTTTACCAGGGCGGAGGCTACCCGAATGCGGCAATGGGCAGTCAGTTCATCGATGGGTACGATTATACTATATACCAGCAGATCGGCACGTATACTTCGGATACTGATCTTCAAGTTGAGGCATGGTATGGCCCGCGGGTTGATGACTCAGCCGAGTTGACAGTTGCATTATTAGCTGGCCCGGCATATGCTGATGCTAAGATAATTGCGGCTAAAACTCTCACAGCAGCCAGTAAAATCAACAAGTTTACCATCGACTTCAATACAGTTACGCAGGGAACTACCGGCGATCCGCTGTTCCTGCAGGTTTCTGGTGATCCCAAGAGATATGGCAACCTGGACTTTATTCAGGTTCACACTGATGCTCCGACCATTTCAAGGACAAACGTCAAAGCACAGCCTGTTAAAACAGAGTTCAGCGACGATCTTAGGCAACTGATAGGTGATTACAACACCGTCTTCGACTCGCCGTCGCAGGATGAGACAGGCAATGTGCCGCTGGGTAACGGTAATGTTGGCATGAATCTCTGGGTGGAAGAAGACGGAGACCTGCTCTTCTATGTCTCGCGTAATGACGCCTGGGCCGAAGCGATGACACTTTACAAGCTCGGCCGGATACGATTGAGTCTCAATCCAAACCCCTTTAGAACGGGCTATCCATATCGCCAGGAACTCAAGCTTATTGATGGCCGCTGTGATATAGAGGCCGGCAGAGAAGGGCAGAAGGTTTCACTTTCGGTTCTGGTGGACAGCGATTCTCCAACGATCTACGTTAAAGCCGAATGTGAGGTGCCTACTATGGTTACAACCTCAATCTATAACTGGCGTATCGGAAATCGCCGCGATATGCACGAACCAATGAACAGCATAAGCAGTTGGACGTTTGCCGGTGCCCCCGACTCCGTGGAGATGTACGAATCAGCGGACCAGAGCGACTGGATATCCGAACCCGGCGTTATAACTACTTGGCACCGCAATGAGGATTCCATCGTGCCACTCGCCGTTAAGTGGCAGCACATGGAGGATTATGCAGATATTATCAATGACCCATTTAAAGACAATACCTTCGGCATGCGTGTATCTCTCGATTCTGAAGCAGGCGCACAGGTTATCGCCCACAACATGATTCGAAACAAAAAAACCGATAAGAATTTCACACTTCGTGTCACAACTCATGCCGCCCAGACTCCGACCCTTGAAGAATGGCAAACCCAGATCCGTAAACTGGCCGCCACTGCACCTTCCCCTGAAACTGCGATCGACCGGACAAGCAAATGGTGGAACGATTATTGGAACCGTTCCTGGATATTTATTTCCGACAACAGCGGGACCGACAAATCAGCTTTTGAAGTTACCCGTGCATATGTCCTGGGCAAGTTTCAGTACGCCTGTCAGATGCGTTCAAAATATGCAGCTCACTTCCAGGGCGGCATATTCACTGTAGATCCTAAAATCGCATGGTACGGCCCTGATCCCAGAGATACCGGTGCCACCCCCGATTACCGCTTTTATGGAACTGACTACTGGTGGCAGAACGTCAGATTCATGTACCTGCCGCAGATGGCGCAGGGCAGTTTCGACTTTATGAAGCCTTTCTTTTCACTTTACCTGGACAAGGCCGAAATTTTTAAGGCCCGGGCCAAACAATACTACAACGCTGAGGGCATCTACTTTCAGGAATGTATGAGCGAGTTTGGCTTGCCCGCAATGCGTAACTTCGGCTGGGGTGCTGAGGAATACAGCGAAGGTTACACACGCAACATATGGCAGCAGGCCCTGGAATACGGAGTTGTTCTTCTGGATTACTGCCGCTACACTGAGAATACTGAGTTTCTCAAGAGCAAGGTAATTCCATGGTGCACCGAATCATTGCGGTTTTATGATACGCGATTTCCAAAGGATGATGACGGTCGCATTCGTATCACCCCTACGCATGCCGTCGAAACCTACTGGGTTGATGTCGTCAATGATCAGCCTTCGGTTGCCGGTCTTCATTACATATGCAGAAGGCTTTTGGCTCTGCCTGCCAATGTCACAACCGATGAGGACCGCGAGTATTGGAAGAAAATACAGGCTTCTCTGCCGCCAATTCCCAAACGCAAGCTCGACGGCCGAACCTTTCCTGATAATGCTGAGTCGTACAACCCCCAGCGTTTTAACTTCGAAGCTCCGGATCTCTATACCGTCTTTCCTTTCCGGATCTACGGCCTTGACATCACCGATCAGCCCATTGAGGAGGCTCGCTATGCATGGAAGAAGATGCCCAATCCTGGGCACTCATGCTGGTACCAGACAGGTATCCTTGCAGCCCGTCTCGGTCTGACCAAAGGTGCAAAAGAGGATGTAGTTATCCGCAGCCGTACTCGCATGGTTAGAACCGATACGCTGGTAAGGCCTTTGCCTGAATTCCGCTTTCCCGGTTACATGGGATCGCCTCACGACTGGTGCCCCGATCATGATGGTCCAGGCAACATGATGTCGACGCTTCAGGAAATGCTTTTGCAGAATACAGATGATGGCAAAATGTTGCTGCTGCCCGCCTGGCCCAAAGAATGGGATGTCAAATTTAAACTGCACGCAGCTCAAAATACGGTTATAGAAGGAACATGTAAAAACGGCCAAATCGAGGATCTGCAGGTGACCCCAAAAGAGAGGCTAAAGGACGTGGTTTTCTCATCCTCTGAGATGTCCGAATAGTTCTGTTGTGTTAAAATTACCTTTACTTGGTGGCACCGTCTCGGATATAATTCAGGCGGTAATCTGTTTAGTAATTTCGGCGGAAGATGTTTAAAGAGTATCTATCAAGCCCGGAAAGCTACAGTGCAATTAGTGGTATGAGTCTGCACAGCGTCTGGTATGTTGATGCTGATAACAGCTACATCATAAAACCAAACGCCGGTAGTGGAAAAGTTGCCCTCCGTACATTGACCGGTAGCGGAACTGTCATTTATAAAGACGGTAGAGTACTCAGCCCGGATGCAAATTCACTGCTTTTTTTTGATTTTGCTGAAATTGCAGAGTACAGGTGTGTTGATAAAAAATGGCGGTTCTGGTGGTTTGAATTCGACACCCACGATGTATTTGAGTTTGTAATGGATCAAACATTTACGGTCCTACCCATTCCCGACGAAGGTGAAAGGCTGAACCAGATTTTTTTATCCCTGCACTCGTATGGCGCGGCGTACAGCAAGCTTGCGACCGCGGGTTTCTGTTATCTTCTCTATGAATATGGATTGAACCATCAGATCAGACAGCAGAACGAGCCGTATCTTGACTGCGTTAACAAGATAATCACTTTGATGAACGAAAGGCTGGAAAGACCTTTGACAGTGTCTGAGATGGCAGATGCTGCGAACATGAGCGATCGCAACTTTCGCAAGATTTTCAAACGCATTACCGGCAGAAGCCCAAAGATATTCTACAACAAACTGCGGATGCAGCACGCAAGAGATCTTCTCAGGAGGGGGTATTCGGTTAGCAGGGTTTCTCATCTACTCGGGTTTTCAAGCCCGTTTTGTTTCAGTAACGCATACAAAGAGCATTTCGGATTGCGACCTTCAGATACAGTTGAAAAGTAAAAAATACGTATTAGGGTACTGTGGTGCCTAAAAGCAAGCTTTACTTTTTATCTACCGCAATAATAGGTACCCGGTTCCACATTTTATCTACGCCGACAATTAGCCTGTGCCGAAAATCGTATCTGTTTGGCCGATTGCAGTATTCCTGGAAAGCCGATGACTTCCTATAGTAGTATATATCGGAAATAGGTGTATCGTCAAATTCAATAACATTTTTGAGAAGGAGTTGTATGATGAAGAAGATTCGAATGCTCGCAATATTGTTTGGTATAACTGCCATGCTCGGCACGGCTCAGGCAGGACTCTTTGATCCGCCTGTTCAGAACGAAAGTTTTGAACAGCCAGCGTTGTCACCTGGCGGATGGTTTACTGGTGCTCAGGACTGGATCTACTCAGGATATATTTTTACCGTTTACGGCGGTGGGTATCCGGAGGCAGTAAAGGGAAACCAGATAATTGACGGGTATGGCTATACTATCGCCCAGCAGATCGGCACGTATGACCCTGATACCGACCTTATAGTCGAAGCATGGTACGGATCGCGAAACAGCAGTGCTTCCGATTTTACAATATCACTGCTTACAGGCCCTGACTACGCCGATGCAAACTCAGTTGCCGCCACCACTATTACTGGTAATGACACGATCAGCCAATATATCGTGGAATTGAACACGGGCACAGGTGGCGTTGCCGGTGAACCTCTATATCTGCAGGTTGCGGTTAACGGACAATTTTATTCAAATATTGACTACGTCCAGGTATTTTCAAAATCTCCTACCAGTCCCGTTCCCGCAAACGGCGCGAACTCTGTCCCGGTGGACCAGGTCTTCTCGTGGACTTCGACTATTGCCGGCCCGAATGACACATATGATGTCTACATGACCGACGCGGACGGGACAGAGCTGATCTTCCGCGAAAATGTTTCGACGACCGAATACGCACCAGCTTCCAACCTGGTGGAGAATGCCGACTACAGCTGGCAGGTCGTTCGCCGGGAACCCAACAGCGTTGAGGATATTCTTTACCCCAGTTCGGTTTGGCAGTTCACCACAAAAAGCCCCGCAACAATAGTTGATGATCCGGCAGACACGCTGGTTGACGCAGGAGCTACGGCGACGTTCTCGGTTACGGCTTCGGCTGCCACCAGTTATCAATGGAAAAAGGATGGCATTGCAATTTCGGATACAGCGGGCGTTTATGCGGGCACCAATACGGATACCTTGTCAGTTCTGGATGTACAACAAGATGATGAAGGTAGCTATACCTGTTACGCAAGCAATGCGTACGGCGGCGAGGAATCCGGAGCTGCTATCCTTTCTATAAAGCGGCTCAAGGCGCACTGGGACTTTGAAGGCGATCTTACCGATGAAGTCGAAGGCATAGTCTGTACCCCCACCGGCAGCCCAGCTTTTGTTACTGGTGTTGTAGGCAGCAGCGCTATAAGTTTTGACGGGTCGTCCTTTGTCGTGGCGGACATTCCTACCTACTTCAACTTCTTCGATTCCGGCCTTACCGTCAACGCCTGGATCAAAGTCAGCACCGACCAGAGCTATAAAACATATCTTGCAAAAGACGCTTCATACTGGATGAATGCAAGTGGTGATTGGAGCGCATTTGCTTCGACCGGTGCCGGTGCTCTAGGTGCCAGTGCAGGTGCAGGCGCGACAGAGGACAACGAGTGGCATCTTACGACTTTGACCTATGACGCCCCAACTACTACGTTCAAGTACTACTTTGATGGTGAATTCATGGGTGACTTCGTTACGACTCCCCAGACAGACAATTATAACAGTCCGCTGACCATGGGGGCCGCAAGTTCCGCCGGCGCAGGTAAGTACACCGGCCTTCTCGATGATGTGAAGATTTACAATTACCCCAGAACCGATGCAGAAATCGCCCAGGACTACCTTGGGATTATGACAACAAAGGTAATCTGCGTAGATTCATCACTGCTGACCTATGACTTCAATAACGACTGTGAAGTGAATCTTGCTGATTTTGCAGAATTTGCCTCTCAATGGCTCAACTGCAGCCGAATCGCTGGCGTTGACAGCGGCTTTGGCAGCTGCAACTAAATTATGCCAATTTTGAATTAGTTGGAGCAGGCATGGCCCTCCCGACCGTGCCTGCTCAATTTTTGAGTGACTGCTTTTACGGCCGCAGGTCGCGGCGTTTGGAAGTTATGGTTTTGCTTGAAAAGGAAACATTGTGAACGCTCGAGAGAATCTTCTAAGTATCTTTCGCAGGCAGGGTTTTGATTATGTTCCATCGCAGTTCTATCTGTGCCCCTCGCTTTGTGAAGTTTTCAAACAGCGAACCGGAAGCGACCTGTCCTATCAGGACTACTTTGAACTGCCCATGCGCGAGGTCGAGTTCCCCAGTGTTGCCGCCCAACAGTCAATTGACTGGGGTCGTTTCTATGGCCAGGAATTCAAGAACACTGTCACATTCGACGAATGGGGCATAGCGCATGAGTCTGGCAGTAAGGCAGCAGCTCATATGACCCGCATGCACCATCCGATGGCCTCTTTCGACAGCCTGGAGCAGATTCAGTCGTACCCTTACCCCGACTTCGCCGCAGCAGATACAACTGAACTGAAAAAAAAGATCGATTCGGTTCACAGCAGGGGACTGGCCGTTTACGCCGCGATGGAATGTACCATCTGGGAAACGGCCTGGTACCTTCGCGACATGACCAGGCTGATGATGGACATGGCGATGGAAGATGAGAAGGCTGTCTGGCTGCTGGACAAGATTACGGAACTGGCATGTGTGCGTACTTCCACATTCGCCCGCCTTGGTGCGGACGTCATAAGAGTTGGAGATGATGTAGGCATGCAGAGTTCCCTTATGATGAGCGAAGACTTCTACCGCAGCTTTCTGAAGCCCCGATTGGCCAGAGTAATAAAAGCTGCAAAAGACATCAAGCCCGACATTATCATCCAGTACCATACATGCGGTTATGTGACTCCGCTTATCAATGACTTTATCGAAGCCGGTATTGACGTGCTGAATCCTGTCCAGCCCGAATGCATGTCATTTAAAGAGTTGCACTCAGAATTCGGCGATCGCCTTTCTTTCAGCGGCACTGTCGGTACGCAGACAACCATGCCGTTTGGCACTCCTGAAGAGGTGAAAAAAGTTACGCTTCAAAACCTGGAGATCGCCGGTGAAAAGGGCGGTCTGCTGTGCTGTCCGACGCATCTGCTCGAGCCTGAGGTGCCCTGGGAAAACATCGTGGCATATGCCCAGGCCTGCCAGGAATTTGCAAAGGGTTCAAATGTTTTTCAAATAGCAAAAAGCAGGAGGGTCATTGGCACTAATCCGGTTACAAAGGGTGCGACCGGCGTAAGGGCTAAAAGGATTTAGTCTGAAATGGCAAAGGGATAAAATGTCCAATGGAGCCGGTGGCTGCGCAGTTGCACATTACATGCGGCTCCTGGCGACAATAGGTGCGCAATAGCGATGCAGATGTGGAGCTGATGATGGATAAAAAACTGTATTATTTCGTTGCAGTTGTTCTGATGAATGCAGGGGTTGTTTTCAGTGCGCCGGCAGGATTGGTGAACCATTGGAATTTTGATGAAGGTCCGGACTGGCACAATGATATTTTTAATACGGTCTGCCAGGAAACAGTTGCCAGGGACAGTGTTTCGGCAGCTGACCTGACGATGCAGAACATGGACAGTGCTGACTGGGTCTCGGGGGTTCAATTTACCTGTCTTGAGTTTGATGGCGTTGACGATTATCTCTTGGGGGCAGCTGATCTTTCGGATCCGCTGGGTTCGACGATGTCGATGGCGTACTGGGTTAGAACGACACAATCTTCATCGCCGGGAGTGAGCGGTTCCGGGCAGATCCAGCTTGGATCGGTAAGTAGCAGCGGCATGGTGGAAGTATGGATTGACGGTTCAGTTGCGATCAGTTCTACTGACCAGGTCAATGACGGCTCATGGCATCATGTTGCAATTACCCGCGACGCGGCAACAGGAGAGATTCACATTTACGTGGATGGCAAGCTGTCCAATTCGACCACCGGTCCGATGGGAGACAGAACAGCCGCTTTCAGCAGCATTGGCTATGTGGCCGGGACCGGCGGCGGGTCGGGTTATTTCAATGGCCGGCTGGATCAAATCCACATTTTCAATACAGTTGTTGATGCGGCTACGGTTCAGACGCTGATGGACAACCATGCGCCTAAGGTCGGATCAAGTTCCACGCAGGGTACATATGCCGCTGCTTTTACAACGGCCAGTATATTCCTAGATATGAGAACCTATGACCCGGAGCAGAACAGCCTTTCGGTTTTCAGTTTTGCGCAGCCGGCTCACGGGACAGTTGTCTACAATTCTAACGGTACCTTCGACTACACTGCCGACGCAGGTTTTACGGGGGTTGATTCCTTTGAGGTTGTTGTCGAGGATGGCAAGGGCGGTTTTGCCGCCACCACGGTATGGGTGCAGGTACTTGACGCTCCCAGCCCGGACTCGGCCAGGCGAACGACAACTTTTACGGATTTCCAGGCTGTGCAGGCCGGCGGCTCTGATATAACCTTAGGATCCACAAACACCGGCATGCGTGTGCCGCGTGCAGTGGATTGGGATGGTGACGGCGACAACGATCTTCTGGTCGGTCAGGGTGGTTTTGTCTGGCTGTACATGAATACAGGCTCCCTGACTTCGCCGATGTTTGCGGCCGGTGTGAAGGTCCAGGCAAACGGTCACGATATTTCGCTCAGCGGGGATACGGCGATTGCGTTTGCGGATATGACAGGTGACGGTGTAGATGACCTTTTGGTACTCGCTTCCGGTGACCTCAAGATGCGGATATATCCAAATACGTCACTGGTAGGGCAGGTACCGATCTATGCGGCGGCAACCATTGTCAAAAACAGCTCAGGCAACGACTTTATCTTCCCGGACAAACGCTTTGATATTGTAGACTGGGACGGGGATTCGTTGCTGGATATCGTAACCGGCACCTATAATGACGAGGTCCGGGTATACTATAATGTCAATACCGCTGCGGATCCTCGCTACAATGAGTCGAACTATGACATGATCAGGGAAGATTTAAATAATGTCTATCCGCGTGCTTTTGACGTAAACAGAGATGGTGCTTTTGATCTGGTGACGTGCAACAGCTTTGGCAGTAACTACTGGTGGATAGATCCGGCGTTTGGGTTCCGATATGAAGCTTCAAACTCTAATGGTTTAGATGATCGCTACAAAGTCTACAGGCGGCCGACTCTCGAGATAGCCGATGCTTTTGGCGAGCCACTCAATATTCAGCCCTATACAAATGGTGCAATTGTTGATTTTGCAGACTTCAACAGCGACGGAGTTTACGATTTGCTTATAGGTGGTCACTGGGATCCGCATGTCTATATTGCCTACGGTACCGTCAAAACCGTGGCTGATTATATCGCGGACATCGAAGCGATCTACGATGCTTACCCTTATCCAGCTAATCTGGGCGCGGCCCTGGAAGCCAATGATCAGGCACTCTTGAACGAGATCAAAGCGGCTGAAATTGGTATCATTGATCGCATGCTTCTGGCTCCGGAATCTGAGCGGCAGGCGATGTTTGACCAGATGGTGTCGCATGTGCAAAAGTATGCTTTTCTTCAAATGGGATCTATCGTCGACACAAGTCTGTATCACCATCTGCCGAGCATTGCCGGCCAGAATCTCATGACGATGCATCAGATGCTGCCGGACACTCCTGCACAGCGTGTGAATGTGGCCAATGCTGTTGGTCTGACGGGTCTGCATCGTGAAATTTATCTGGCCAGTGGCCTGCATCTTGCCGATAATCAGCATGCGCTGCAGGGAATGCTGGAATCAGTTTTAGATTTCATGAAATATCATCCTCGCGTTCTGTTTCCGGATACGTCTATATCGCTTGATCTTTACTGGTTGGATGAGAACAGTCCTGTTTATGCAGAAGGCCGCGATGGCTGGGTTGATGTCTTTACCGGTGCAAAAAACACTTTTGGCACCAGCATTGGGGTAGACGTGACAAACTGGTGGCCGGATATTGAGGAGCCTATTCAACACGTTTTGGGCACGAATGCACAAATGGGTGACCGGTTTACCTTTGTAATGGCCCATGAGGTGACGCACTCACTGTCGGGGTATATGAATATGATGAATAATCGCGATCTGCGACGAAGGTGGGGGCAGGCTTTGACTCTTGCTGCAGGTCCGGATATCATATCGTTCGATGATCCGGGTGGCTACCAAGATGATTGGATCGACTGGGCCGCGACCAAGGCTCATTTTCAGGACCAGGAATACTGGGATGGTGACACAGCCAGCTGGTCGGATGCCTGGGATGCATACTGGACCAGCGGACCGGGAAGCGCGTGGCGGTACTTTTCCATAATTCGAGGCGATATCAGCGCGAATCTGACTATGCCCCAGGAAAGTTTGGCGACCATTGGAAACAACGACTGGGCAAATACCGAAGGACTGCTGATCGGAGCTGTGGACCGTTGGCGTCGCGGTGTCGAAAGCGGGATCGAGCCTATCAAAATATGCCCCACCCACGTCCTTAGATACCTGGATTTTAAATCTGCTGGTCTGAATAAAATGGTTATGTACGATACCCACGGTATCCAGTCTCCCTATCCACAAGCCACTTATGATATTTATCCGGCCTGGCTGCAACGTGACGACAAGGGATTCATCACAAAGGTAACGGTAAACGGGCATGTATATGATTTTGTGCTGGATGCCAATGGGATCGTAACGGATGTCTCAACTAACATCGACATGATATATGATGACTCCGTGACTGTTTACAAGGACGTCAATAATTCCGTTGATGTTCTCGGGAATGATTTTGCCCTAGAAGGCGGCGTTTCATTAACCATCGATGCTTTTACGCAGCCGTCACATGGTACAGTTTGCAAAAATGGAGATAATACTCTTAGTTACCTGCCCAACCCCGGCTACACCGGCAATGATTCCTTTACGTATGCGGCAGGCAGAGACTCCAAGAACAGTACGGAGGCCACAGTAACTTTAGAAGTGCTAAACAGTATTCAGGATGACCTTGTGACGCATCTAACGATGGATGACGCAGATATCAGCGGAACGACGATTGAGGATGTGTCGGGCTCACCTATTTATGACGGCACGAACAGTGGTGCTGTTACGGGTACTTCAGGACAGATTGACCAGGCAATGACGTTTGATGTTAATGACTATGTCTCAGTCCCGACAATGAACTTAAATACCAACACGTTTACTATTTCAGCGTGGATCAAACCAGGCCAGACTCAGGCTGATTGGTGCGCTATCTTGTCGTGCCGCAGTACCAGCACCAATTTTGGTTTGCATCTGCTTTCAACGCGGGAGCTTCGTTACAACTGGAACAACGAAACCTATGGCTGGAGTTCGGGGTTGATCGTTCCAGCGGATCAATGGTCGCATGTAGCCCTGGTAGTGACCCCAACAGCCGCAACTATTTATCTGAACGAAACCTCGGCAACATTTGAATACACCCATTCGGCCGAAGAATTTGATGCCCAGATGAAAATTGGCGTGGATAATGGCCATTATTATGCTGGCGAATTCGATGATCTGGCTATTTGGGACAGAGCACTTTCGGGCAATGAGATCAACTACATCTATCAACAAGGCCTAAGCGGCAGGACGTTTTCCAGTGAACCAGTTTTCAGTGCCGATCCATTCTTCGGCCCCGACGCGCTTGAAGGGGGTGATTATGTAGGCTCCATTTCCACTGTGGCCGTTGACCCTGACGACGATGCGATCAGTTACAGCAAAGTTGACGGGCCGGGGTGGCTTCAAATTAAGCCCGATGGGTCGCTTTCGGGCAGGCCCCGTCAGGCCGATGTAAACGCGACGGCTGAATTTGCTGTTCGAGCCGCAGATGAAGCGGGCAATTCGGTTCTGGCTAATTTGAACATCACCGTATTGGACACCTACTCTGGTGAATTGGGATTGGCTGATCTTGTCGGATTTGCCGCTCACTGGCTTGATTCGGGGTGTCTGGATTTGCCGCCCTGCGACGGTGCGGACCTTTCGGGCAATGGGGATGTAAACGTGGATGATTTCGGTATTTTCTCAACCAACTGGCTTGCTAAATGCGTTCCTGTATCCTGCCATGTTAATTCCATCGTTCCCAGTACTGTTAATGGGACCTACGGCCGCATAAAATACAGTGTTGCGGTTACGGTTCAAGACAATTGTGGCAACAGCGTAGCCGGCGCAACCGTTAGCGGGACTTTCACGGGTGCTTTCACTGAGCAGGTTACCGGAACTACAGATGCAAGTGGTGTGGCGGTCTTGACAACAGCCGGCCAGGTGACTAGTCCGTCCTTTACGATTTGCATCGATGAAGTATCTCATGCGGAGCTGGATTATGAGCCAAATGGTAATATCGAGACGTGTGACAGCTATTGAAAATAATTGTGCCGCTAATGTTAGAATAAATGCATAATTATTGCTGAAAAGAATGTAAAATATCACAAGAAAACTATGGTTAAGTTGTCATCTACCTTAATGCTTCTGTGCGTTGCCTGTGTGCTGCCAACGTATGCAACATGGTACGGCGAAAATGTCGATGATGGTGCGGACATCATGATGATGGACGTTCGCTGGCCTTGGTGGCCCGAAAGCACATATTACGCCAACTGGAACTTTAATACGAACCCGCACGGCATCGGCGGGTATGGCGGATTTACCGGGGGCGTGCCGACAGTCGGCCCCGACCACCTGCCCGACTTCGATCCCCAGGTGCAGTCAGCCTTCCGGCCCAGCTCAGTCTGGTCTTTCTGGGGAGGCAATGAAAAAGGCGAACCCGTCCGCGTCGAAGCGACTTCGCAGTTTAATTATCCCAGGCAATACGTCGGTGAAGGTGCAAGCGGGGCACTTGGCGGTATCTGGCCGGTGATCGAGCAGGGCAAATGGTATACAATGCTTATGCGGGTCTGGATGCCAGTTGACGATGAACAAGCCGACCATTCCTATATTGGGCGTTGGGTTAAGGACGTCGAGAACGACCGCTGGTACCTTTACGGCATCATGCGTCTGCCCGTCAAGGCCACCTCGTTCACAGGTAATGCCGGCTTCCTCGAAGATTTCGGCAATGCTGCCCGCTCCGTCCGCGCAATGCACCGGCGCTTGGGGTATTTTCGCAAGGACAACCGATGGCAGAAATCGGATACGGTCATTTACAATGTTCCGCCCGCAGGCAGTGTTCTCGACACATACTGGGTCGTCAACAAAATTGAAAACGGAACGGTGCTGGCGATGGAGCTGAGCTCGAATCGAAAGCTGCTGCCTCAGAAGCTCACAGGGGAGCCGCTGCCGCTGGGAGAAACGACGGAATTCAAGGTCGCCCAGCCCGACCAACCAACGCTGGACGAACCGGCCGTCGAAAAACTCACGGCCGTTTTCAATGGCAAACAGGTACTGGTATCGTGGGAAATTCCTCATTCGGCAGCTCCGCAGTTTTTGTATAAAATCGAAGTGTATGATGACCCGCAATGCGAGGGCCAGCCTGTCGCGGTTTCGACCGCACGCATGCCGATTACCCGCAGCGTTCTTGTGGACGCGGAGGTTGAGAATCCGACAGTAAAATTCTATCTGAAGGACATTTTTGATCAGTCGATCGAGCCTATGATCATAAAGGCAGGCAGTGCTCCTGTGCCAAGCAGTCCGGTTAAAGTCAGGACAGCTCCGGGCCTTGGCTATCGCTTGTTCCTCAAGGATCAGGACACGCATACAAATGTTTTCTACCCCGAGAATGATAAATTGATCCAGAGCCAGAACGAACGGCACTTCTGGACTTCGATTGATCAACTCACAGACGGCCGACTCGCTCAGCAGGGTATCTGCCGCGGCTTTGACACGACGCTCCAAGGCACGCGAGGTCACGGTTACGGATACCAATATACCGGTTTGCTCGACGTGCCCGCCACAGGCCTGTACCTCTTTCACATGCGAGGCACGGACGGCTATTCAATTACCATCGATAACAAAAATGCCCTTACATGGGACGGGCTGCACGGCCCGGAAGAAAAGACATTTATGCTGGTCCTGGAAAAGGGTCTGCACCCGATCTCCGTCGATTATTTCCTGGACCGCCGCGAGCCTTTCTTTAAGCTTGAATGGAAAGGCCCGGGCTTAGATCGTCACCCGATTCCTGAATCCGCACTCGTTCATGAACTTGACAGTGATATGCCGCATACCCGCCTAATAGTACGCGGTGGTGATAACGGCAAGGTTCTCGCTGGCGTTATAATTCGTCCCAATGGTCACAAGATCGAAAAGACGCAACTCTTCCTGGATGATATGGCGATCAAGGAATCCAAAGGAGACGAACTCCGTTACACCGGACTTTTGCCGGCCGGTAAACACGAAATTTGGGCTCGCGTTTATTATGACGGCAACCATACGATAGATTCTCAGCCGACCACCGCCGATATTGGCAGCGAACCAATCATCGACTGGCAGATCGGTGTAGCTGGCGAAGCCGACTCGGTGCATAACATAGTTCAGCCGACCGCAAATTCATTCAGCTTTGTCGGCGAAGGCGAATACATCCTCTATCGTAAAGCTCAAGGCGACTTCACCCTCACCTGCCGAATCGACGATTACACAGGGCCGGGCGATCCCGTCAACGGATCTTCATGGGTCGGCCTGACTGTCCGCGAAGACGCATCCAAAAACAACTACAAATGGGGCCGCGAATTCGGCCTCATGCAGACTGCTCACTACGGCCTGCGTCTCGTCCCGGATAACAGCAACCTGGGCGGCAGTCGTGTTTCGATGCAGAAACTGCCTGCCGATCACTCCTGGCTTCGCGTAGTTCGTAAAGGCGACTTATGGATCGCATGGACCAGTGACGACGGAAAAGACTGGCATTACTGCACGACTTACTACCGTCCGATGCCTAAAGAAGTTGACGCCGGCATCGTCTTCCGCGCCCTCCCCCAGGACGCTCAGATGTACTTCCGCGCGACTGTTTCCAACGTCAGGCTCGAGTCTTCACTGCCTGCTGGCTTTGCAATGCCCGCAGCAGTCCCTGTCCCCGCAATGCCGGACGATCAGCTAACCGGCGTAGTTGTTGCTCCTTCTGATCCTGACATAGTTGTAGTACGGTCAACCACCCGAGGCCTTCTGCGATCAACTGACGCAGGCAACACATGGAAGCCCGCCAATGGCTCTCTCGCCGGTGCTGCAAATTGCGTCCGCAGTGTCGCAATCCATCCGACTAATCCTAACGTAATGCTCCGCGGTGCAGGCCGGGCGAATGCTTCAGGTAAATTCGAAGGGGGCCTCTACATGACAACTGACGCAGGCCAGTCATGGAAGAAGCTCAATTTTGTGGGAGACTTCGACGGCGCAGGCCCCTCCGCCCTCTGCGGCGAAGTGATAGCATATTTGAACAACGAACCCGACACCATACTTGTCGGTTGCGAAACTGCGGGCCTTTTTCGCTCCACCGACGCAGGCACCACCTGGCAGCAGGTCCTCCAAGCCGGCCAGCGTTTCACCGCTGTCAAGGCTGACCCCTGGAGAACCACACGCAAGGGCGATGCATATATTCATGCTGTCACCTGTCCTGATGCTTTGATGTCTCTGCTCGGCAGAGGTGAACCAGCATTCACCGCCACCGACCAATTAACGCGCGATTATGCATCCGGCAATAATGGCGAATATTTTCGTCAGCAGAGCGAACGCGATGATCTGGGCTATCTAAACCTGACCTTCGATAACCGCTCCACAGGCCAGTTTGCCTATGCGACTACCCATGGCATCTGCCATACATACAACGATGGCCGCGAAAATTTCCTCCTAAAAGAAAACATGCAGCTGCCAGCGATGCGGCCTGTTACGGCAATTGGAACAGCAAAAATAAATGACCAACCATGGACCCGAGCATACACTCAGGCCTTGCAGCCTGAAACCACTGGGCGAATTGCCCGCTCGGAGGTTGCCTGCCAGAACTGGCGATGGCAGACAGTAACGCCCGACAGTTTGCCGGGCATGATCGCGGTCACTGCCGACTTCATAGCTTCCGACACACCTGCAAAACACTGGTGGTTCCTCAGCACCGACGGCCTTTACCGCTCGGATCCTCAAGCCGAAAAGTTTATGAAAATGCTGGAATGATTTAAACAGCTAAACTAGTTGCTATTGCATTTTAGTCAGAAAGAAAAGTGAGAAAGTATTTGCATTAACTGACTGCTTGTGGTGTCGATATAGTTGAAATGTTTTTGTCTGTTCTGATGAGGGCTTGGCTTTAGATAAACAAACGGTCAAGGTGGTTGTCGAACATAATATGATACACGACCTAAACGGAAACGCCTGCTGCTAAAGTACGGCTACCTGCCGGAGATGGAGGCCAAGGCAACCGAGCTGGTGCTGGCCCAGACCGAAACCCTATGCCAAGACTGGGCAGCGGCTTGAATCATGACCGTTTTATAACCCTCTCTATAACTTTTTGACTTGACCCGCTGTTTTTGTTGTCTTATGATGACTTTTGATGTCGCGTGTAAGTTGTTTGGCACAAAAGACTTGCATTACGTAAGTGCTTAACAGAAAAGAAGTTACGGAACGCCCAGTTCGAGTTGCAAAACCGTTATTCGTGGGTTCGAATCCCACCGCCGCCTTCCTCTTAACCTCTCCTATTTACGTCACAGTTCAGATCAGGCTGGAAATCAGCTCAGTGGACCCTGGCACGAACTCGAGTATGCCATTGTGTCTGGTCAGACCTATGCCTTCAGTATGGTGGACATCCAGCATAGGCAAAGCGGAATAGCATACAGCCTTATAATGAACTATCACCGCGCGGAGGGGAAAAGCTGCCCAGGCTGGTTGCAGTGAATATTTATATTTAGGTTCAAGGGAAGATAACTTGGATTAAATTGGGTTCTTTCTGAGTATTTTTAACAGTAACTTGTACTGGTGATCACAGACTCTGTAAACACGATATCTCTGGCTGTGAAAAATGAATGAATGGTTGGGTCGCCCGAACGACATCTGAGGGCAATCGAAAAACGTTTGGTTCATCACGGAATATCGGGGAAATAGACATCAACGGCAGTACTTTGTAGCTTTTAGTTACCCGACTATTAGCTCAAAGGAGACTGCCGTTGACTGGACAACATCTTATCAAAAAACTCGGCCAATGGGAAGGATATCGTGTTGGAACTGTTGGGCCTGCTAAGAAAGGCCGTGAATTCTGGGTCGAATTGATCCCGGAAAATGGATTCGGAACCTGTGACGGCTGCGGCCAGGAATGCAGCAGCGTTCACGAGACCGTCCAGCGTTGGATCCGCGATCTGCCGGTCTTCGACAAGACTACCCACCTGCTCGTTCACCGAAGGCGTCTGCTGTGCCCCAGATGCGGGCCGAAGCTTGAACGAATCTCCTGGCTGGACCGTTACAGCCGCCACACCACCCGGCTGGTAGAATCGGTCGCCCGGCTGTGTGATGTGATGAGCATAAAGCATGTGTCTGAGTATTTTTCGCTGTCCTGGTCGACCGTCAAGGACATCCACAAGCGTCATCTCAAGAAGAAGCTCGGCCCTGTCGACCTGTCAAATGTCGAGCTGCTGGCGATGGATGAATTTGCCATTCAAAAGGGCCACAGATATGCAACGGTCATCATCGACCCGACCTGCAAGAAAGTGCTCTGGGTGGGACGAGGGCGTTCGAGAGCCTCTATCAGGCCATTCTTCGAAATGCTCGGCGACCGCTGCAAAGACATCAAAGCAGTAGCGATGGACATGAACGCCAGCTTCGAGCAGGAGGTTCAGCTGCATTGTCCGCAGGCTGAAATAGTTTATGATCTGTTCCATGTCGTGGCCAAGTACGGCCGTGAAGTTATCGATCGGGTCAGGGTCGATCAGGCCAATCGGCTGAGAGACGACAAGCCCGCTCGCAGGGTGATCAAGGGTTCGCGATGGCTGCTGCTTCGCAATCGTGAGAACATCGAAAAGCCCGAGGATCTGGTTCGCCTCGATGAGCTGCTGGCAGCCAACGAATCGCTGATGACGACCTATGTGATGAAGGACGATCTCAAGCTGCTGTGGAATCTGAGCGATCGCAAGGCCGCCGAATCGTGCTGGGGTCAGTGGCTCGATCGAGCCATGCAAAGCGGGATTGAGCCGCTGATGAAGTTTGCCAAAAGGCTGAGCAAATACGCCGCCGGAATCATCGCACACAGCAGATGGCCGCTGCATACGTCACTGCTGGAGGGGATCAATAACAAGATCAAAACCATCAAGCGACAGGCATACGGCTATCGAGACGATGAATATTTCTTCCTGAGAATAAGAGCAGCATTCCCCGGTATTCCGTGATGAACCAAACGTTTTGTGCAGCACAACGCTAGTGACGTTTCAATTTTCTGAGTTTTGAAACCACTTCTAATGTATCTGCTCGGTTCCAAATCGCAGCCAGGTGGAGATACCCGCCCTAGAGATAACCTCAGCGAGCAACTGCAGGCGTAGATTACAGCAGTTGGAAGAACAGGGAGTCTAGTTCAAAATGTGGCATAAGTTATTCTCAGAACTTGAAGAGCAGGGCTAGCTTGAATGAGAAAAGACTTTCGCAGACGGCTGTTTCGCCTCGGTAGAAAATGACCTATGCTGAAGGACGATTTGCTAGCAGCCAAAGAGAAGATGGCTTTAGCAACTTGTTGACAATTCTCAGCAAGTCCTATACGGTTGTTGGCACGGTTAGTTAATTGCTAATTTACAGGAGATGGCGATGCGGATTACGTCCTTTGCGTTTTTGCTGGTTTGGTTTTTAGGCTGCTTTTCTTTTGCTGCGGGCGTCAGTTTTGAAGCGTCCAGTGAGTACAGCGGTGAATATGCTGCAGCCAATGCCTTCGACGGCAATCCCAAAACACGCTGGGCCAGCCGTAACCACGGGGGAGAAGAGTTTCTTCAGATCGATCTTGGGCAAACTGTTCCTCTGGGCGACATCGAGATAGTGTGGGAAAATGCCTTTGCCGTCAAATATGATATTTTTGTTTCAGACGATAAAGAGGATTGGAAAGTCGCTGCAACTGTCGTCGATGGAAAAGGGGGAAAGACTGAACTGACGGGTATTGATTCGAGTGGGCGATATGTCAGGATCAGATGCAATGAATACGGCCCGCACCCGCTTTATTCGATCTTTGAGGTTCGCTTTGGAAGTGAGGCGGCCAAAGAAAGGCTGCGAGAGCACAGAAGGCAGATCGAGCAGGAAAAACAAGAGGCTGCCAGAAAGAGCAGGGCACTTCTAAGTGAAGTCTATGGTTTTGAAGAAATAGTCTTCGCGCAGCGCAAGCTGGGGGTTGATACTCATTGGTACGCGAATTTCGGTCATTATGCGGACAGCACAGCACGCAAGCCTCACCGGCCGGGCGGGCAGCTTTGCAAATTGGATGTTGCCACAGGCAAGGTCACGGTTTTGCTGAATGACGAAAATGGTTCGGTGAGGGATCCCGTTGTACACTATGAGGCCAGGAAGATACTGTTCTCCTACCGAAAGGGCAATGAAGAGCATTTCCACCTGTGGGAGATCAACGTCGACGGAAGCGGACTAAAGCAGTTGACTTATGGTTCCCATGATGACATCGAGCCTATTTATATGCCCAATGGAGAGATAATGTTTGTGTCCAGCCGGGCCAAAAGATGGGTTAACTGCTGGCTGACACCTGTAGCTATTTTGTATCGTTGCGATGGTGACGGGGGCAAAATTCGCCAGATGTCTGCTAATATCGAACATGATAACACTCCCTGGATGCTGCCGGACGGAAGGGTTCTTTATACCAGGTGGGAGTACATAGACAGGAGCCAGGTTCACTACCACCATCTCTGGACGGCGAATCCGGACGGAACGAATCACATGACATATTTCGGCAACATGCATCCGGGTGGGGTTTTCATCGACGCCAAGCCGATACCTGGAAGCGATGATATACTGATGATAGATTCGCCCGGTCACGGCCTCAAGGAACATGTGGGCTGGGTGGCAAGACTGTCGCCCAAATATGGTCCGGACGAGTTGGCGGCCAAAAAGCATATCAATTCGTCGCCTGTGTACCGGGATCCTTATCCACTCTCGACTGATCATTTCATCGTGGCCAGCGGCAGGACAATTCAGTTGATGGACTCTTCGGGACAGACTTTTGTCTTGTACGAGCTTGACGGCGAGCTTGCAAAGGCCGGTTATGAATGTCACGAGCCAAGACCTGTCGTAAAGCGAAGGCGGGAACCTGTTATTCCGGGCCGGACGAACATGCAGCAAGGTACAGGCAGACTGCTGTTGACGAATGTCTATGAAGGCCGAAGCATGAGCGAAGTGCAGCAAGGCAGTGTGAAAAAGCTGCTGGTGATGGAGTCCTTGCCCAAGCCGATCAATTACACCGGCGGAATGGATCCTCTGTCGTATGGCGGGACTTTCACGCTGGAAAGGGTTGTTGGGACTGTGCCAGTAGAGCGGGATGGTTCGGCGTTCATGGAGCTGCCTGCGAATCGCTCCTTTTTCTTTATTGCGCTCGATAAGAATGACAACGCTGTGAAGCGGATGCAGAGTTTTACCTCTGTCGCTCCCGGCGAACTTAGCAGTTGTGTGGGCTGCCATGAAAATCGCAGCAAGACGCCTGACCGGGTTTCACCGATAGCACCAATGGCCGCTATGAAGAGAGCTCGCAGGCCCGAACCAATACAGGGAATCCCGGAAGTTTTCGATTTCCCACGGGACATCCAGCCGATACTGGACAAGCATTGCGTTAAGTGCCATAGCCCTGACAATCGCAAGGGTAAAATTCTTCTGACCGGTGACAGGGGACCTATGTTCAGCCATAGCTATGTAACGCTTACGGTCCACAAGCAGTTTGTCGATGGGCGGAATGACCCAAAGAGCAATTATCCGCCTTATGCCCTTGGAGCCTTTCCAAGCCCGTTGATGAAAAAGGTGCTCAATGGCCATCAAGAGGTTGAGCTTTCTGAACGGGAACTCAAGAAGATTCGCTACTGGATAGAATCGGGCGCGCCATATCCGGGCACCTATGCTGCCCTAGGGACAGGCATGATTGGCGGTTATCAGGAGAACAGGCAGGTAATCAATAGTGACCATACGTGGCCTGAGTCCATCAAAGCAGCAGGAGTTATCAAACGTAAATGCGGTGAATGTCATACCGACAATATGCGTCTGCCAAAGAAACTTTCTGATGAAAGCGGTTTGAGTTTCTGGCGTCCAAACTGGAATGATAAGGCGCTGCTGCTTTCAAGGCACAGCGTGTTCAACCTTTCGAGGCCCCAAAAATCGCTCATGTTAATGGCGCCGCTTGCCAAAGAAGCTGGAGGTCTTGCAGTAAACGGCGATGGGGAGGATAAGTGTCACCCGGTGATATTCGAGAATAAAAAGGATGATGATTACAAATCGATACTTGCTATGATCCAGGCAGGGAAGAAAAGGCTGGACCAAGTGAAGCGTTTTGACATGCCTGGTTTCAAACCCAGGGAAGAATATATTCGCGAAATGAAGAAGTATGGCATTGTGGCGGACAACTTTGATCCAACGGTTGATGAAGTCGATGTCTATCGGCTGGATGAACTGTACTGGCAGAGTTTGTGGTATGATCCAAAAGATGAGACTCACAGAAAGAACACGAGTTTAGAGTGACGGTCTGCGGGGATAAGTATAATGAAGCACCGTAAGATATTAGTGATGACTGTAGTATTTTCAGTGGTTTTCATGATTGCTTTGTGTGTCAAAGCGAATTCCGGTATGTCAGGTGAGCAGTGTGAGCCTCATGAGTATGAATATCTTTCGCCGCAGTCACTTGTCGCTGATGAGTCGGCGGGTCTGCTGTATATCGCTGCGACCACGGCTAAACGTATAAGCATCTTCGACGTAAAAGCCGGCAAGGTGGCCAGAGAAATCCATCTGCCTGTCTTCCCATGTGGACTTGCCCTGTCGAGCGATACAAAGACGCTATATGTGACGGAGACTGATTCACGAGGGCGGCTCTGGGCAATTGACTGCAGCAGCGGAAAAGTTGAATGGTCGATCGAAGTCGGTCATTCACCGGTATCGGCGACACTAACCGCGAACGGTCGTCGGATGTATGTTTGCGATCGATTCAGCAATAGTATTTCGGTGGTTGATCTGGCTGCGAGGGAAGTCGTGGAAACGATACCGGTTGGTCGTGAACCGGTCGATGCAGTCTTGAGTTTAGATGGTAGAACGCTTTTCGTTGTGAATTCGCTGCCGGACGGCGCTGCGAATAAGGAACATGTTGCTGCTGAGGTTTCCGTCATCAATACGGAAACAAACCGCGTTCTCAAATCCATCGAGATGCCCAATGGTTCGACAGGCTTAAAGAATGTATGTCTCTCACCCGATGGCAAATGGGCCTATGTTACTCATATTCTCGCGCGTTATCAGGTTCCTACAACTCAGGTTGATCGCGGCTGGCAGAATACCAATGCTTTGAGCATCATCGATGTTGCCTCTGGCGAGCTGTATCAGACGGTTCTGCTGGATGATATTTATAAGGGATTTGCAAATCCGTGGGCCGTGTCTTCTACGGCGGACGGCAAAAACCTCTGCGTCACATCTGCGGGGTCTCATGAGCTGACGGTTATCGATCGCCAGGCCATGCATGACAAATTAGATGGCAGCTCCGATGATGTCCGGAACGATCTTAGCTTTCTTGCGGGCTTGCGTAAGCGTTTAGAACTCAATGGACGAGGGCCGAGAGGTATGGTCATACTTGGTCGCACGGCCTACATAACAGAATACTTTAGCGGGTCGCTTGCCAAAGTCGAACTGGCTGGCGATGATCAAGATGATATTGTATCGATCTCGCTGGGTGATGAAAAGCAGATGAGCCCGCAGAGACGCGGCGAGATGCTGTTCAATGATGCGACGATGTGCTTTCAGAACTGGCAAAGCTGCGCAAGCTGTCATCCTGATGCAAGAAGTGATGGACTCAACTGGGACCTTCTCAATGACGGCATTGGAAATCCCAAGAGCACCAAAAGCATGCTCCTTGCCCACATGACTCCGCCTGTTATGGTCTCTGGCATCAGGCCGAATGCAGAAACCGCGGTGCGTGCAGGCATCAGATATATCCAGTTTGCCGCAAGACCGGAAGAAGATGCAGCGGCTATAGATGAATACCTCAAAAGCATCGAGCCGACTCCGAGCCCATATCTTGTAGATGGCGGGCTGTCCGAGTCAGCCAGGCGTGGTAAAGAAATATTCCGATCCGCCAAATGCGGAAGATGTCATTCCGGAGAGATGTTCACGGACCTCAAAAGCCATGATGTTGGTACGGGCAGCGGTACGGAAAAAGGCATCCGTTTTGACACACCGACGCTTGTCGAGGTCTGGAGGACCGCGCCATACCTATATGACGGCAGGGCGGCCACCATCCGGGAACTATTAACCAGATATAATAATTCGAATATGCATGGAGTGACTGCTGATCTTAGCGACAAAGAACTCGACGCTCTATCAGAGTATGTGCTGTCTTTGTGACCAACTAAAGCCTTTATAATCCTGCCCTTAAAAACCCTTTTCGTGCCCTAAGCCCTGTTTTCAAAAACACCCACACCTTTAAAAATTATAACGCACAGCTCCGTACAGATTTGTATTGTCCTCGAACTGCCCGAAAAACGTGTGCTCATAATCACCGAAGAATATATTGCCGCCCGCCTCGACCGCAAGCTCGTCGGTCACCTTGTAATGCACATTCGGCCGCATATACGCATCCCTGTCCGAAGGCGAAAAATACGTAAACAGCGAACACGTCAGTGTCTGATTCATGAACAGCTTCGTCAGCCTCACCGTCACGACCTCCCGCCACTCCTCCGGCGGCTCAGTGCCCGGCAGCATATTTCTCCGCAGCTCACCGTAATCCAGCGTCTGTTCCACATAATACTGCAGATCCAGCGTCAGATCCTCCGCGATTGTGGGCAGGTCCTGCGAATACCCCAACAGGTACCGCATCTGGCTGTTGTTAACGAATGCATCATCCCCATCCCCGTCGTCCTTCGAATCGTAATATGCAACCTCCGCATTACCAATCCCTCCCGCAAACTGTCCCCGCACGCTCGCCCCGTAAACATTCAGCCGCGGGAACGTCGCATCCCCCGTAAACGGATTCTGCCCGCCCGGACTCTTCCAGTAGCCCCAGTACCCGTAACCGGCAATCTCATAGCCCTGCACATTCTTCTTCAAGCGAACCGCCCACTCATCGTCCTCGAACCAGTTGTCCGGCCGGTCGTCATCGACTATCGCATTATTGCCCGCGATTCGCCTGCCGGTCCAGTAAGTCAACCGGTCCCCCGTGACAAATCTGTCCGGATCGAACTGCGGCGTATACACCACATCCACGTTCACCAGGTCGGTGAAAACGCTCGCTTTGATCGCATCCGAAGGCGCCTTGAGATACTCCGTATCCCGCCCGATAAAAAACGACTGCCAGTCCTTGGGGAACATATCGTTCAAAAACAACAGATCCCCCGTCCCCCACGTCAGTATCTGCCTTCCTGCAACTACATCCATGAACTCGAAAGGCGAGCCCACCACGTTCGCCTCCCGCAGATCCAGAAAACCGTTTCCCTCGTTCAGATTCACCCGCTGGCTGTTTGCCGCCCAGTCGTAAACAAGATCCGTCGTCACATTGAACGTCAGCTCATCCGTCACCTTTTGCATCTCGAGCTGCAGCCGGGTCTCCCCGATCGACTTATCCTGCGCAAACTCCGTCTCCTGCAGCCGATATCCCGACCGAACCTCCCAGAATCCCGTCAGGTCCCATCCGCCGTCCTTCACCGCAAACAGCCCGTACTCATCCTCTCCTTCACCCTCACTGTCCATTCCGTCAGTCATCTCAGGCTCGTCACCGCCAAGACCCTCCGGCAGCGCGGGACCGCCCTCCGCTCCGCCTTCTTCCTTACCTCCCCCAAGCCCCGCAGGAAGTGCGGGTTCCCCGCCTTCCTTTTCATCTTCCGAGGCCCCGCCCAACCCCGCAGGAAGTGCGGGTTCATCCTCGGCCTTTTCTTGCGACTTGTCTTGCAGGCCCTCAGGAAGTTCAGACTCACCTTCATCCCTCTGGCCGGCCTCCTTCTTCACTTTCTCTTCACCTGCGCCTCCCTCCTGTGCACCAGTCACCGTCCCCCCGGCCACAAACAAAACCAAAACCATAACTACAACTTTACAATTAAAAGGGTCAGCCACTTTATTTTCCTTTCATCCAATTCACCTACCTGGCAACGCTATGGATCAACTTAAAAAGTTCAAACCCGCACCGCAAAATAACAGCCGCCTAACTCCTAATGCAAGCTCTGCAGACCAACAACCATCATCCTCAGCCAAAAAGAATTAGCGTATATACTCCCGCGGCGGGCGTCTCAGATACCGCTCGGTGAATATAGACTCAGGTATGCCGACGTTGTACTTCACCTCGCCGTATTCCATCACCGTATTTCCGCCCGTCCGCAGATCGCTCATCTTCGACTTGACCACGGTCGGAAAACCCTCGATCTGCTCAACCTTCAGCGCCTGATAGCTGCGGTACTTCTTATCCTGTTCGTCGAAGTAATCCGTCTTCACCACGACGAACGAATCCTTATGTATCCACATGTCGTAATAGGCGAACTCCACCAGCTTCTTATCCTTCGGCGTGTTCCGCAGCACGTAGTAATTGTCCGTCGTCCTCAACAGCTCATGCTCGTCCAGATCCACGTTCCGCCCGGACACATCCTCATACACAAAGTGCGACCCCACGAAACTGCTCCGCTTGTCACTCGCACTGATCCTCTTCACCAGGTCCAGCGCGGGCAGATACATCCACCGGTCGTCATCCTTGCCCAGATGCTTCCACACCATGAACACCGTCTTGTAGACATCCGCAGGCCGCGTGAAAAAAACATAATATTTCTGCTCACCGGTATAGCTGTCGTCCTTGCCCTGCTCTTCTTCACTCAGCTTCGGGTTCGGCGCATCCCATCGCAGTATCACCAACTGCCTCTCACGCTTCCTGTCCTGCTCATCGGTGATCACCATCTTGACCCGGGCCTTGCCGTCCCTGCCCTGGTAATATGAAACCCTGTTGGTCCTCTCGACTATCTGATCGACCGTGAGTTCCTTGTCCTGCTTGACCGCTTCAGACTTTGCCTCATCTTCAGCAAAAACACTTGAATAACCAAAAACTGTCCCAAATACAACTGCTGTCAATACCAATGCACGTTTCATCTCTATGCCCCTTTCTTATTGTTTTGAGCATTAAATATATCATTTCCAGACTCACATTTTTCTCGTCTCGATATCCTTCCGCAAAGCAATGCGGTCAGGGGGATCACTACCACCGCCAGCCACGTAAGACTGCCCCACCCCACATCCGCGTACTGATGCAGCGTCATCGCGATCAGCGTAACCAGCGTCACCGACGAAAGCAGACACGCCGCACAGTTGCATCCCGCACTAACCGCGGGTTTGGAAGCGAACAGCTTATCCTCAAACACACGCATCAGCGCCGGAAGCAGCAGCATGGTCGCCGCACCTGAAACCAGCAGTATCGTCGCAAGCAGCATGCCCACCGTCTTGTAAGGAGTCAGCGGTGCAAGCAGCAGCGGCAGGAACCCCACAGCGATAACGATGATGTTCCGCGTGATCGCCCTGGCAGGCTCAGCGAATACCGCAGGCACAGTTTCCTTCCACGAGCCGTACCGCCTGTACATGTCCTGACTCCTCGCCAGAAAATGTATCGCAAAGTCGACCGCAAGTCCCAGCGTCAGCGAACTCAATACCGCCACCGGCATATCGTAGTCCTTGCCCACCAGCCCTACAACACCGTAAATCAGCAGTATCGTCACTGTCAGCGGAACCATACACAAAAGCCCCCACAGCGATGACCTGAACAGCGTCGTCATCATCAAAAGCACGACCAGGAAGCTGCACACAAATGCTCCGACCATACCCTTAACCATCTTGTCCTGCCATATCACGTTGATGTACGTCAGGCCGAACCAGTCCGTCTCAACTCCAGCAGGCGGCGGATTCTTCTCGACAAACTCATCTACCGCTTTGACCACCTTGGTCATATCCTCATTGTCACCGCTCGTAAGCTGCAGCCACAACACAGATTTGCGATAATCAGGAGTGACGAAATGCCACAGATCCCCCGGCCGATGACCGCTCTGATACTGAAGCATGCACTCGGCAATCATGCGGGGCTCGTCGGGAACCGCGAATTTTTCCTCCTCACCGAAAAGCTCCCTGTGCACCGTCTTGATGATGTCCGCCAGCGAATTGCTCTTTCCGACCTTGCCCATATCACCAAGGGCCCTCTGCAGCTTCTCCTGGTACTCCAGAACCTCTGGCTGCTTGAACACGTGCAGTTCCTGTGCAGCCTGATCTATTACCCTGCCAAGATCGTCCCAGACGAACATCGAAATGTCTTCGTTCTTTTTCGCCAGCTCGTCCACTCGCTCGCTCAACTGCTCCAGCGCAACCGCTTTAGAATCCGCGTCGCTGAATACTCCTTCAACGGTCCCGGAAACTATCTCTGCCGCCTTTTGCAGCTCCTCGTCATCACTGTACTGCTGCGTGAATTCATCAAGACGGTTGATAAATTGTTCTCTGGCCTCGGCAGGCTCATACTCATCCTCCGGCGCCTCCATCGTCAGATACGCCATGTAAGTCCCGCCGAAATGATCGTTCAGCACCCTGTCCGCAACCCTGATCGGATGCGACTCAGTAAACCATTTCACCGGGTTGTCATTTATATTTATCTGCGAAATGCCGTAAACAGCCACCGCGAAGACCACCACCGCCCCGGCCAGAATCGGCTTGGCCCATCTGTACGTAAGCCCGCCCACGGCATGCAGAAAACGTCCGATCGGCGTATTGTCCTTCTGCTCGTCACCCGTTGATTTCTTGCCGAATTCCTCCAGCTTTTCAGGCTTTATGAACATCACGTACGCGGGTATGAACGTCATCGTCAAAAACCATGCGAACATAATGCCTATCGCAACAAACACGCCGAACACTTGCACAGGCGGTATCGGCGTAAGCGCAAGCGATGCAAACCCTGCCGCAGAAGTCAGCGATGTATAAAGCATAGGCTTGAATAGCTCATCCATCACCTTCAGGATCGTTTCCCGCCTGTCCCTGGTCTCCTGGTACAGCTCGAAAAACTCGCTAATAATGTGCACCGAGTCCAGCACCGCGATCGGCATTATGAAAATCGGTATCATGCTGGACATGATATGTATCGGGAACCCGCTTATGATCAGCAGGCCCATGGTGAATATAACGGACGCGATCGCTACGATCATAGGCGATATGATCAGCACCAGCTTGCGGAAGAACACCAGCATCAGCAGAAATATGATCACCATCGCCGTCGGAGCCGATATCGCCATCTGGATGAACATCTCCACCCCGAACGTATCCTCCGCAACGGGCAGACCCGTTATGTGATAATCCTCCTGCCCGCCGATCTCCGCTATCTTATCCCGCAGAGCCTGCGAAACCTGGTAGCTGTAATCCTTGCTGGTCAACGGCAGGTAAAGCGCTATCGCCTTGCCGTCCTCACTGACCATGGTGCCCTTGAAAAACGGTATGTCCAGCGCCTTGTCTCGAACCGCAAGCGCCTCCTCCTGCGTCTGGGGCGGTTCGGGCATCAGCCACTCCAGCTTGATCGAACCCAGCGAACCCTGCTCTATATTGTCAACCGTCGAAGGCGCGATCATATCCACCGCCACGACCCCGCCCATCTCGCCATCCTCTTCTTCCCACTGCAGGGTTTTGGCAAAATCGCTGATTTCGTTTATGTTTTCGAGGGTTTCGGGGTTGAAAACGCCATGCTCGTGCTCCTCGTTGACCACACCCACCACGACCATGTCGTAAAGTGAAAACTCTTCCTTCATTCGGTCGTGGAATACGCGGACCGGTTCATCCTCGGGCAGCATGTTCTCAGGGTCAGTGTCTATCTTGATCTCATTTAGAGGGCCGAACCCTCCCGGAATGACCGACGGCAGACCTGCCAGCAGGATTATCAGAACACATACCCCAGCCAGCCCCCATGCCGTAGACTTGTGGTTTTCCAGTGCTGCCTGAGCGAGTTTTCGCTTGATCTTCATGCTAATGATTCCCGTAACTAACGTTCGTAAGCTCTTTTTTCGAATGGATTTACGTAAAAGCAAACTGACTTGCGACGTCATCTTTCAGCAACCATATACCTTAAAGTGTACTGGTGATGTCGGATAGGTCAACAGTAAATCCGCCTGATCAAATATACATTTTGAAATAAGACAATGATCCCCAATCGCAAAGAAAAATCTAAATGCCCAACAATCGTAAGTCTCAATCAGTCAGACACTTATAAAACTAACACGTCCGCTGCCTCACTCTTTGAGCAGCCCTTTGAGGATTTCATGCTCGTCCTTTACGACCTGGCCGCCCATGACTTTGGCTATGTTTCCGCCGAACATCTTGCCCATCAGACCAAGATTGATCTTTGACAGGTACACTTTCCCGGAATCATCCTCCCACACCGACATCGTGCAGGGCATAAAGCAGGATGTGTGGCGGTCGGTGGTGAGAATATCCGCCGCATACTCGGGTTTGCAGAGCTGAACGAGGGTCACGCCGAGAGTGCCTCTATGGCGCCGATGTTTTCGCCTCGTGAGTCCCTGACGGGCTTGCTTGTGCGTACTACCGGGACCACTGAGCCGTCCTTGCGGCGGATCTCGCATTCCATTTGGTGTTCGCTGTCTTTGGGCAGATGGGCACAGATGGAGGTTGCCGGTGAGCCTTCATCGCAGATGGTGAGCTTGAGATTTTCGCAACCTGAGCCCAGGACCTCGTCGGCGGTGTAGCCGGTGAGCTGCTGAATGGATCTGTTCCAGTATATGATCCGGCCTGCGTTGTCTATGATGAAGACCGAGCAGGGAATGGTCTCGAGGAGTGCCCGTTTGAAATCGTCGTTTATGTTTTCAATGCCGCTCATTCTATTCAAAGTCTCCCTTGGTTACGGTGTGTGTTAGAGTATAGCAAATAGGGATCGTTTTGTCGAGAAGAGTAAGCGTGATTACGGCAAATAGGCACAATATACCTTGACTGTGTCCGGTTTGGCGGTATACTACTGGTACCACTACGATGGACTCGGCAGCGTGGTTGCTCTTTCAAATTCCAGCGGCAGCATCGTCGAAAAGTACTCCTACGATGCGTTCGGTGTGACCACTATCCATTCGCCGGTCAATGGCATCTGGGGTGACGGGGACGATGTTACACTTTCAAGCTCAGCATACGGCAACCCCTACATGTACACCGGCAGACGCTACGATCCCGAGACCGGCCTGTACTACTACCGCGCCCGCATGTACAGCCCAACCCTCGGCCGATTCCTCCAGCCCGACCCCATAGGCTACGCCGACGGCATGAATATGTACACATACGTCGGAAATAATCCGCTTAACTTTGTGGATCCGTGGGGGTTGTGTGGAAAAGATCATGATGAAGCAGAGACCGAAGAGATATTAGCTGAGGTAAGAGCTTTCCCTTGGCACCCATCGTAGCATGCTACCAATGGGAAATATGATTTTTCTGGCAATGGCCGTCTTAATGACACATTCATTGTCGATGGAAAGGTTATGAGTGCAAATGAATTTGGAAATTACATTGCAGGTTATGCAGGAGTGTATCACTTAGGTTATGGCGGTTGGATAGGTATGCGTCTTGCGGGTAATTTCTATGCTAATCAAGGGAGATTTTGGGAACGAGAAGACGAGGAAAGTATTAGGGATATTGACAGTGGAGCCGGTGATGCCTGGGGAGACCGATTGGAAGATGACATCCGTAGAAATTTGCCATAATATCTTTGATAGAACTGGAAGGTACAAAGATGAAAAAAACAGCAATTTCAGATTTTTCAATAGTAGTATGGTGCTGTCTTTTTGTTGCTTTGTTATGTACTTATGCTACATGGCATCTCTTCTCTTTCAAAGAGGCGTTTACCCTTCTTATCGGAAGTTATCTTGCTTATATAGCTTTATTCTTGTGTGGTTTTTCTGCGGTATTGATTTTTTTTGTTGAAAGTATTAGGCGGCATACCTTAAAAAATAAGGTTCATCACGGAATATCGGGGAAATAGACATCAACGGCAGTACTTTGTAGCTTTTAGTTACCCGACTATTAGCTCAAAGGAGACTGCCGTTGACTGGACAACATCTTATCAAAAAACTCGGCCAATGGGAAGGATATCGTGTTGGAACTGTTGGGCCTGCTAAGAAAGGCCGTGAATTCTGGGTCGAATTGATCCCGGAAAATGGATTCGGAACCTGTGACGGCTGCGGCCAGGAATGCAGCAGCGTTCACGAGACCGTCCAGCGTTGGATCCGCGATCTGCCGGTCTTCGACAAGACTACCCACCTGCTCGTTCACCGAAGGCGTCTGCTGTGCCCCAGATGCGGGCCGAAGCTTGAACGAATCTCCTGGCTGGACCGTTACAGCCGCCACACCACCCGGCTGGTAGAATCGGTCGCCCGGCTGTGTGATGTGATGAGCATAAAGCATGTGTCTGAGTATTTTTCGCTGTCCTGGTCGACCGTCAAGGACATCCACAAGCGTCATCTCAAGAAGAAGCTCGGCCCTGTCGACCTGTCAAATGTCGAGCTGCTGGCGATGGATGAATTTGCCATTCAAAAGGGCCACAGATATGCAACGGTCATCATCGACCCGACCTGCAAGAAAGTGCTCTGGGTGGGACGAGGGCGTTCGAGAGCCTCTATCAGGCCATTCTTCGAAATGCTCGGCGACCGCTGCAAAGACATCAAAGCAGTAGCGATGGACATGAACGCCAGCTTCGAGCAGGAGGTTCAGCTGCATTGTCCGCAGGCTGAAATAGTTTATGATCTGTTCCATGTCGTGGCCAAGTACGGCCGTGAAGTTATCGATCGGGTCAGGGTCGATCAGGCCAATCGGCTGAGAGACGACAAGCCCGCTCGCAGGGTGATCAAGGGTTCGCGATGGCTGCTGCTTCGCAATCGTGAGAACATCGAAAAGCCCGAGGATCTGGTTCGCCTCGATGAGCTGCTGGCAGCCAACGAATCGCTGATGACGACCTATGTGATGAAGGACGATCTCAAGCTGCTGTGGAATCTGAGCGATCGCAAGGCCGCCGAATCGTGCTGGGGTCAGTGGCTCGATCGAGCCATGCAAAGCGGGATTGAGCCGCTGATGAAGTTTGCCAAAAGGCTGAGCAAATACGCCGCCGGAATCATCGCACACAGCAGATGGCCGCTGCATACGTCACTGCTGGAGGGGATCAATAACAAGATCAAAACCATCAAGCGACAGGCATACGGCTACCGAGACGATGAATATTTCTTCCTGAGAATAAGAGCAGCATTCCCCGGTATTCCGTGATGAACCTAAAAAAAGCCCCGACGAAGCGGGGCTCTGAAAAACTTTAGGCTCGGAAACTAATCACACCTTGCCGACTACCAGACTGCAGTTATGTCCGCCGAAACCAAGCGAATTACTCATCGCGTAGTTGACTTCCTTCTCTCGAGCATCCTTTGGCACAAAGTCCATTTTGACGTCACATTCCGGATCGACGTTTTCAAGGTTCGCAGTAGGAGGTATCACACTTTCCTTGATCGCCTTGGATGTCGCGATCAGCTCAACACCGCCGCTGGCACCCAGCAGGTGACCAAGACAGCTCTTAGTAGAACTGACAGCCAAATTGTAAGCGTCGTCACCGAAAACCTTACGAATAGCCTTGCTTTCAGCGACATCATTCAACTGCGTACTTGTCCCGTGAGCGTTGATATAGTCGATCTGCCCGGGATTGAGACCGCTGTCCTTCAGTGCCAGCTTCATAGCCTCACCAGCTCCGAGACCTTCCGGCTCAGGTGCTGTAATATGATGAGCGTCACCAGTCGCGCCATACCCAAGCAGTTCGCAGTAAATATCAGCACCGCGTTTTTTGGCGTGCTCGTATTCCTCGATGACGACGATGCCGGCACCTTCGGAAAGCACAAAACCGTCACGATCCTTATCAAACGGACGTGATGCATTGGTCGGATCATCGTTACGCGTACTGAGCGATTTCAAAGAGCAGAACGAAGCAAGACCGATCGGCGTAAGAGCTGCTTCACTGCCGCCCGTAACCGAAATATCACTTCGGCCGGACAGAACATTGTAGAAAGCTTCACCAATCGCATTACCCGCAGAAGCACATGCAGTCACCACACACATGTTCGGGCCCTTGAGCCCATAGTGTATAGAAACACACCCGCTCGCTGCGTTGCCCATCAGCTTCGGAACACAGAAGGGCGATACCTTCCTCGGTCCCTTTTCAAGCAATCTGATGTGCTGCTCTTCGATCTCCTTGAGGCCTCCAATGCCCGAACCGATGATCACACTGGTCCGTTCGGCGTCTTCACCCTCAAACTTCAACCCGCTGTCTTCGACAGCCTGAATAGCAGAGGCAAGTGCCATCTGCGTGAAACGGTCCATTCGTCTGCCTTCGCGGGTACTTATCCATTCGGAGATCTCAAAGTCCTTGACTTCGCCACCGAACTTGACGGGGTATTCTGCGGTGTCGAAGCATTCGATCTTGGATATTCCGCTCTTGCCTTCACAAAGTGAGGCGAAAAGCTTATCCGAAGATGAAGCCAGCGACGTTACACAGCCCAAACCTGTTATTACTACTCGACGTCTGCTCATGAGATTCTATAGTTTAGTTATTCGTTCTCGTTGGCGACCTTAACGATATAGTCAATAGCCGCTCCAACCGTCTGGATCTTCTCAGCTTCTTCATCAGGAATGCTCGTATCAAAAGCATCTTCAAATTCCATGACGAGCTCGACAGTGTCCAGCGAATCCGCATTAAGATCATTGATGAAGGAAGTGTCGCGAGTAACTTCGCTCTTATCGACACCCATCTGTTCGCTTACGATCTCGATCACCTTGGCTTCGATCTGTGCAACATCAATATCAGCCACTGGTATCTCCTTTAAAATCAAACGGTTAAATATCTTTTCTCAAATACGATTTGGGCCACTCAGCCCAACTTTACCACACTTTTCCGCGGTAATATACCGGCGTTGTGTCATCGTTACAAACACTTTTTTACATTTTTCTTACATTGCCATCCCGCCGTCAACGCAGAGCACCTGCCCTGTGATGTACCCTGCGTCATCGCTTGCAAGAAATGCTACTGTTTTCGCAATATCTTCGGGTTTACCGAGCTTTTTCATGGGTATAGCCTGCATTGCAGCCTTCTTGACCGCATCAGCGAGTACTTCCGTCATCTCTGTCTGTATAAAGCCCGGTGCGATACAGTTGGCGGTTACGCCTTTCTTGCCCACTTCGCGTGCGATAGACTTCGACATACCGATCAAACCCGACTTGCTAGCCGCATAGTTGGCCGAACCTGCCTGCCCCATCACGCCTGCAACGGAGCTGATATTGATGATTCTGCCGAACTTGTTCCGGATCATCGATCGCAATACAGCCTTGGTCGCCATAAACGCCGCACGCAGATTGACGGACATCAGAATATCATAGTCGTCCTCGTCCATCTGCATCATCAGTTTATCCCTGGTAATCCCGGCGTTGTTGACGAGAATACCGATCCCGCCGCCGTCTTTGTCGATCTGGGTCAGAGTTTCGGTCAGCTTCGCAGTGTCTGTTATGTCAACCGCTGCGGTCTTGACCTGATAACCCGCCTCGCCGGACGCTTTCTCAAGCTCAGCGAGCTGTTCTGTATTAATGTCCAGACCAACAACATCGTGGCCCTGATTCAGAAGTTCCATTACTATCGCTCGTCCGATGCCTCTTGCGGCACCTGTGACGACTGCTAATCTCTTATCAGACATCTTGTTACTTTGCTCCAACTATCAAAGAATGATATTCTTGTTCTATTTACCGGAGAGCTTGGCCTGGAGGTCCTTTACAGCCTCTGCCTTGCTTATATTCTTAACCCGTGTCTTGCGGTGGATTCTTCTCATAAGGCCAGTCAAAACCCTTCCCGGGCCGATCTCATAAAACTCTTCCACGCCCTCGCCCAGAAGCTTCTCCATGCATTTCTGCCAGAGTATAGGCTTGACGAGCTGATTAACCAATCCGCTGCGTATTGACTGCGAATCACTGTAATAATCCGCCGTCACATTTGCGATCACCTTGGTATCCGCAGGCTCGTTGACATCGCAGCTATCCAGAGCGTCCTTGAGTTTGTCTCCGGCAGGGGCCATCATCTCAGTGTGAAACGCACCGGCGACCTTCAATTCTACCGCCTTCATCGCGCCGTATTTCTCAGCAAGACCCAACGCTCGCTCGCAGGCGCCCTTGGCACCGCTCACGACGACCTGGCCGGGGCAATTGTAATTTGCGCCCTTGAGCAATTCGCCCTGTGCGGCTTCTTCGCACAGCTCATCGACCTTTTCAGGTTCCAGTCCAATGATGCTCACCATCGAGCCGTCAGTCGCGTCGGCTGCTTCCTGCATCGCGTTGCCGCGCTTCTGCACGAGCTTCAAGCCGTCCTCAAAGCTGATCACGCCTGCTGCATAAAGTGCCGTATATTCACCCAGACTCAACCCCGCTGTAACATCAGGCTTGATGTCCTTTGTCTCAGGCAGCGTTTTCAGCAGTTCCAGTATCGCAGCGGACATCGTGAAAATTGCAGGCTGTGAAACGGTCGTGCTGTTAAGTTTTTCATCAGGACCGTTAAAGCAGATGTCACGAAGATCGTAGCCGACAATGCTGTTGGCCTTTTCGAACACTGACGCACAAACCTCGAATTCCTCCGCGAGATCCTTTCCCATGCCCACGAACTGAGCGCCCTGTCCTGGAAACAGAAATGCTGTCTTCATCCTGAACCTTCCTCAAAATTTCAGCGACTGGCTACAGTTGAATAACCGTAGCTCCCCACGTCAGCCCCGCACCAAACGCAGCGAGCAGAATTGTGTCGCCTGATTTCACTTTTCCATCCTTGATGCAATCATCCAAGGCCAGCGGTATTGACGCTGCCGATGTATTGCCGTACTTCTCAATATTAATAAAGACGTTGTCCTTGCCGAACTTGAGCCGTTTAGCAACAGACTCAATAATTCTTGCATTCATCTGATGCGGAATAAACATGTCAATGTCGCTGATATCGAGGTTACATTTGTTCAGACATTCATTGACAAGTTCGACAATACGCCGTACAGCCGTCTGATAAACTTCCCGGCCGTTGAGATTCATATAAACCTTCTTAGGATCGTCAAGCGGCTTGCTGACCGGGTGCCTTGAACCATACGCCTGGCAATTCAAGGCCGTCCAGCCGCTGCCGTCGGACCAGCTGCAGCTATACTTAACGCCTGCATCACCTTGCTCGGATTTCTTGAGCACCACTGCGCCTGCACCATCGCCGAAAAGTACGCAACTGTTGCGGTCCTCGTAATCAGTTATCTTGCTGAGCGTTTCAGCACCGATAACGAGTACATTGTCATACTTGCCGCAAGTTACAAATCGCGTGGCAACCGAAAGGGCGTAAACAAACCCGCTGCACGCAGCCGAAAGATCAAATGCCCATGCATTTTTTGCACCGATCATATCCTGCACAAAGCATGCCGTGGACGGAAACACCATCTCCGGCGTTATGGTCGCACAGATTATCAGATCCACATCTTCTGCCGAAACGCCTGCGTCCGCAAGGGCCTCTTTGGAGGCACTTGCCGCCAGCGTCGCAGTGGTATCGTCATCACCGGAGATGTGACGCACCTTCATCCCGGTACGCGTGCTGATCCACTCGTCGGATGTATCGACGATTTTGGTCAGATCCTCATTGGTCAATGTATTTTCCGGAACCGCGCTGCCAGTGCCTGCGATTACGGCATTGAAATATTCGCCTGCTAACTTTGCCTCATTCACTGTTAGGCCTCACTGTGGAAGTCGACAAGTACTCGACAATCGCCTCGTTTATTTCCATATTAACGAATTTTTTGGACGCCATAATAGCGTTTTTGATGGTACGACTCTTGCTGGTACCGTGACAGATGATGCTGTTGCCGTTAACGCCAAGCAAAAGGGCACCTCCGTACTCGTGATAGTCATACTTCTGATAGATGCGCATCATAACGGGCTTGAACTTCATTGCAAGCCTTAAACCTTCGTCCAGCAGTTCCTGCTTTATAGCACGAAACAGGCCGTCTACCAGGCCCTCTGTGAGCTTGAGTACGACATTGCCGACAAATCCTTCGCAGATCGCGACATCGCATGTGCCGTCAAAAATATCACGGCCTTCGATGTTGCCGATAAAGTTTATATTCTCGTCGGCATCGAGCAGCTCTCTGGTCCTCTTGACCAGTGTGTTGCCCTTACCCGCTTCGGCCCCGATACCCATCAGAGCTACTCTGGGATTCTCAATGCCCAGCATACGCCTTGCATAAACGCTCGACATAACTGCGTACTGATACAGATTAATGGGTTTGCACGCAACATTGGCACCCACATCGCAAACCGTCACAGGTCCGCCGAACGTAGGCAGTGTCACAGCGATGCCCGGTCGGTTCACACCTTCCAGGTTTCGCATGCGAAGCTGGCATGCAGCAACGCAGGCTCCGGTATTGCCGGCCGATATAATTGTGTCAAACTCCCCGGACGCAGCCATTTTGGCCATAAGCGCGATCGAGCTCTTCTTCTTCTTGCGAAGAGCTTCCACTGGAGCTTCGTCCATGCCTATTATCTCAGGCGCATCGACCACCGACAAGCCGGAGGGGAAACGCCATTTGGAAGGCAAATGAGGCTCAATCTTCTCTTTGACACCGATAAGAACGAGCTCGTCTTCCTTGTCGAGGCACTTCCTTGCTTCCAGCACACCCTTGACTATCTCGTCAGGGGCATGGTCGCCACCCATAGCGTCAACAGCAATACGCATTTTTAGCTCGTTTCCTCCTTGCCGAGCTCGAGAGTGATCTTCGAATTAACATAGCCGCATTTGTCGCATGCAGCGTGAGGCAGTTTTGCATTGCCGCACTTGGCGCAAAGCGAATAGTTCGTAGCACCCAGAGCGTGGTGACTGCGTCTGGTACGTGTACGCGCCTTGCTGATTTTCTTCTTAGGTAACATGGTAAAATACTCCGTCTTGAGCTTACATTAAGATCAGATACAATAAAGCTTTACGCGAACAAGGGAATAGATTGCAGTCAATCTGCACCCCGTTAGCTGTCTGCAACTCTATCAATAGCCGATTTATTAACAAACCGGCACCGCAGAGTAAAGCAAATAATTGAAAAGATGACTAATTAGCTTGCTGATGGCTGTTTGTCAAGGTAAAATACTGCACAAATTTGTACCTTCAGCCGATTTTGAGGTTGCATGCCGCATTCAGTTCTACTAAACTGACGGTTTACCGGTACAGGCAAGTGGATTCTGTGCGCTTAACAACCACTTATCCGCCTCTGGCTGTACGTATTAGATATTGGAGTGTCGCCATTGCTATGGCCAAAAGACGCCCAAAAAAGGTATTGTATGAAGTTGCTGTCTCTCGCTCTGACAGTCAGGACCGGGTTGACCGCAAAGAGCGTTCAGCTCGCCGGGCTAAAAGGGCTGTCTCAGAGCTGGTAAGCCTCAACTGGTCGAAGTTGAAGATACCGGCCATAGCCTTTTTTGTTGCACTCGGCATAGTAATAGTGCTTTCACAACTGAATAAAGAAGACAGACAACAGCCGGCAGGGTCCGATTCTGGTGCGGTTGCATCTCCTCGACAGCCGGCCCAAACGGGCGACAGAACTAGTAGTGAATCGACGGCATCCAGCGGTAATGCGTCTGAGATCCACGTTACTGGCGGCACAATAATAGATCAAGCTGACAAGGATAACGCGATAGTTATTGCCAGCAACTCAGACAAGAAGCAGTTGCAGGCCGTTCAGGAGTTTTTTGCCGGCCACGGCATTGGCTCCGAGTTGATCGGGACCGGCCGGACCTGGTTGTTGGTTAGCAGCGAAAAATATGCCGGGCTCTCTGATATGAAACGCCCGATCGCAAATATAAAAAAGGTTGGAAAGGATTATGATCCGCCCGAGGGTTATAAACCTTTTTCGTTTAATACAGTATATGGAATTAACGAAAGCAAGTTATAGGAGTTTTGACGATGTCTATTGACCGTTCACTGAAAATCAAGAGTGCTTTGAGCAGACACCGCAATGTTCTTTCAAGAGCAGAACGCATCAAAAGGCTGAAGCAGGAAGACCGCTGGAGCGAAGGTGACGGCGTGACCGGCCTGCCAAAGGTCGGCAACCGTAAGGGCCCAGTAGGGAAGTAAGTCTTCAGGTTTTTTAGACTTCATGCCGCCTTGGCTGCGCTTACGTTGTGCCCAGGCGGCTTTTTTTGCGCATAGTAAGGAGTTATCATGGATATGCAGAACGTACTTGCTGACAGAACGGCAGCTATTGACGCCAGCGGTATACGTAAAGTTTTCGCACTGGCGGCCTCGCTCAAGGACCCAATCAATCTTTCGATCGGCTTGCCGGACTTCGACGTACCCGAACCGATCAAAGAACGAGCAATAAAGGCTGTACAAGATGGTGCAAACCGTTATTCACAGACAAACGGCGATGCAGAACTGCTGACTAAGCTGCAGGGACTTGTAAAAGAGGACTATGGCTGGAATGATCCCGAGGTGCTGGTAACCTCAGGTGTCAGCGGTGCTTTGCAGCTTATTTTCATGTCGCTCATAAACCCCGGCGACGAGGTCATCGTTCCCGACCCGTATTTCGTGATCTACAAGCACATGATCAACATGCTCGGCGGCAAGTGCGTATTCGTGGACACCTACCCGGACTTCAAGCTCCCGGCTCAAAAGGTTGCCGATGCCATCACACCCAAAACAAAGCTGATCATACTCAATTCGCCTTCCAACCCCACCGGAACCGTCTATTCCGATGAGGACCTTCGCGGCATCGCAGAAGTAGCCGAAAAGAACGGCACCATCGTCATGAGCGACGAAATATATGATGCCTTCTGCTACGACGAGCCGTGCCCGAGCATCGCCAACCATTATGACAAAACGATCCTCGTTAAAGGATTCAGCAAGGCATACGCAATGACCGGCTGGAGGCTCGGCTACGCTGCCGTAAAACCGGTACTCAAACCTGTACTCGAAGAGATGATCAAAATACAGCAGTACACGTTCGTCTGTGCACCCACGCCTTTCCAGAAGGCAGCAATAACAGCGATCGATACTGACATATCCGGCTACGTCGCCGACTACAAGGTCAAACGCGACCTGGTTTACGAAGGCCTCAAGGACGATTTCGAGCTCGTAAAGTCCGGCGGAGCGTTCTACACATTCGTAAAGGCCCCTGATTCTTATGACTCAGCCACCGCATTCGTGGAAAAGGCCATCGAAAACAATGTACTCATCATCCCCGGCAATGTCTTCAGCGAAAAGGACACGCACTTCCGCATCAGCTACGCGACGACAAACGACAAGATCAAACAAGGCCTCGATATCCTGAGAAGTCTTGCAAAATAGGCTTATGGCAAATCATTCACAAATGCCGACAGGTTTTGCCGCTTGTCGGCTTTTTTTACGCGCAAATAGATTAAACTGACATAACCCCCACTTAAACCCAATTTATACTTGCCAGCCACGCACAACCCCGCTAGAATCTCCATTATGAGGACACACCATTGCAACTTTAACAGATTTCTTCTGACTCTGGCACTTCTCTGGCTGTGCGTCTGCCTCGGAAGGGCGGTCACGGCACAATCCGAGACCCAGAATGAGTCCGGGAACGGCGACTCACCCAATGTCACGACAACACAATCAGCCAGAATCCCCTGCAGAGGCCTGATCGACGATGGACTCTTCGAATCAATAAAGCGAAGAACCACCGAAGCCGTCGAAAACGGGGCGACTTATCTATTCTACGAGATAGACACCTATGGCGGACTGGTCAAATCAGCCGATGATATTTCCAAGTACCTGATACTCAAGGTGCCGTCACTGTATCCTGATGTCCACACAGTAGCCTATGTCTCCACCCAGGCAATCTCCGCCGGCGCGATGATCAGCGTTTCCTGCCAGGACATCATAATGCGTGAAAACACAACGATCGGCGATTCAGCACCGATCGTAATGGGCGGCAAACTCGAAGGCGTCGAACGTGAAAAGCAGGAAAGCTTTATCCGCGCCATATTCGAACGAGCCGCCGAGGCCAACAACTATCCCGAGCCTCTGCTAAAGGCGATGGTCTCTCAGGGCATTGCCGTTTACCGGGTGAAGAACCTCGAAACAGGTGAGTTCGAATTCTTCGAAGCAGAAAACCTGCCAGAGGGCTCGCAAAAGTACGCCCTGGACGAAAAGGAACTCATCATTTCAGACGAAAGGATACTGACCCTCACAGCCTCCGACGCGGAAAAATACGGCGTCGCAAGGGCGGTCGTAGACGATTTCCAGGGCGCCTTAGATTTCATCGCCGAGCGCGACGGCATCAAATTCACTGGCGATACAATAATTTACAAACCGAACTGGTCCGAGCAGATGGTCCGCATGCTCAACTCCCCAGCCGTCGCCAGCATACTTGTAATGCTCGCCTTACTTGGTGCATACATCGAGCTAAATACGCCAGGCCTCGGACTGCCCGGCCTCGTAGCAGTGATCTGCGTTGTCACTCTGGTCGGCAGCAAATACCTCATCGGCATGGCAAACTGGGTCGAGGTCGCCATACTTGTACTGGGCCTGATTCTGCTCGCGGTGGAGATATTCATCATACCAGGTTTCGGCGTCGCGGGTATTGCCGGCATAATCTGCATCGCGCTGGGCATCTTCGGCATGCTGATCAGAAACGCACCGGATGAGATCCCATGGCCGCAAACCGAATTCGACTGGGACCTGTTCATACAGGGCATGCTCAGCATGCTCGTCGGCTTCATCGCGTTCATCGCGGGCGCAATCGCGGTAGGGCGTTTCCTGCCGAAAATACAATTCCTGAGCGGGCTGATTCTGTCCCCGGCGTCAACAAGTGATTTCGCAACCGCCGAAATTTCTGCAACACCTGAAGTCGCTGCTTCCGACTTCCAGAAAGTCCACGTCGGCGACACGGGTGTTGTTACCTCCCCGCTGAGACCTTGCGGCAGCGCTCGGTTCGGCGATGTCGTCGTCGATGTTGTCGCACAGGCACAGTTTCTGCCAAGCTCAACACCGGTCGAGATCGTCGAGATCCACGGCAATCGAATAGTTGTCAAAAAATGTTCCCAGCAACAAGAGGACTGAAAATTATTTGTCAGGAGTAAACAATGGATTGGTGGCTTCTGCTGGCCATATTCTTATATCTGGTTTCCGCGGCCCTGTTTGTAGCCGAGGTATTCGTGCCGTCGGGCGGCATAATCTCGATATTCGCCCTGACAGCCTTAGGTGGTGGCGTCGCGCTATTCTTTCGTCACAGCACAGAAGCGGGCATCGGCGGCGTAGTACTTGCAATTGTCCTGATACCCGCAACACTGATATTTGCTTACAAACAGTTCCCAAAAACAAAATTCGGCAAGTCGGTCACACTTCAGCCGCCGACACGCGACCGCGGCGATGCGGTCCCGGACGGAGACAGGCTGAGCAAATTGACCGGCCAAACCGGAATAGTACTCTCAGCCATGAGACCGGTCGGGCAATGCGAATTCGACGGCAAAAGAATCGAATGCGTTGCTGACCGCGCTTATGTGCCCAAAGGCAAAAAAGTAAAAGTAATACGCGTGCAGGGAATGAAAGTTACCGTACGACCAATTGAATCAGAGGAAAGGGTTTAAAAATGTTAGACGCTCTTACTACCGTGTTGGCCGCATCTGCGGCGGGAAGAATCTTTTTCATCGCACTGGCGATCATTGTCGGTGTGTTCCTTTTAATATTCGCTTTTGTCATAGCGGTATTTTTCAAGTTATGGCTGCAGGCAAAGCTGTCCAGAGCAGATGTTCGCTTTTCTGAACTGATCGGCATGTACCTGCGAAAGGTCGAGCCCCGTACGATCGTGCTCAGCAAGATCACAGCGATTCAGGCAGGCATTGAAATCAGTACGCGTGAACTCGAAAGCCATTACCTTGCCGGCGGTCGCGTGCCGAACGTGGTCCGCGCCCTCATCGCAGCCAATCGGGCAAACATCGAATTGACATGGAATACCGCCACTGCGATCGACCTGGCCGGCCGCGACATCCTTGATGCTGTGCAGACTTCGGTAAACCCGAAAGTCATCGACTGTCCAAATCCCACCCAGGGCCGTTCGACCGTAGATGCGGTTGCCCAGGACGGCATCCAGCTAAAAGCCAAGGCCCGCGTAACTGTCCGTGCAAACATCGAACGTCTTATCGGCGGAGCGACTGAGGAAACCATCATCGCCCGCGTCGGTGAAGGTATTGTGACAACTATCGGCAGCGCAGTCAACCACAAGAGCGTTCTCGAAAATCCGGACAACATTTCCAAGGCTGTGCTGGAAAAAGGTCTCGATGCCGGCACCGCGTTTGAAATTCTCTCGATCGATATCGCGGACGTGGACGTCGGAGACAACATTGGTGCCCAGCTGCAGAAGGCCCAGGCATACGCCGATCAGGAACGTGCCAAGGCTGAAGCTGAAAAACGCAGGGCAATGGCGATAGCTCGCAAGGAAGAGATGAAGGCGCTTGTTCACGAAAACCGTGCAAAGGTCGTCCTCGCAGAAGCCGAAGTTCCAAAGGCGATCTCGCAGGCATTCCGTGACGGACACCTTGGCATCATGGATTATTATCGTATGAAAAACATCAATTCCGATACAGCCATGAGAGATGCGATAGCCGGCACATCGGACGAAGAGCAGCAGGAACAACAGAAACGTCGCCAGGGAGAACGCGAAGAGGAATAGTAGATCATGGTGGATTTTCTTACATATATTATTATAGCGGACAACGGGCCGCCTGACTTCAGTTGGGTGATACCGGTTATAGTGTTCTTGCTCTACATTATTGGCGGTATCGCCAAGTTCTTCCAGCAGCAGAAGAAAAGTTCGCCGGCGAAACCAGCCAAACAGCCAAGAAGCCCGCGTGATGTGAAATCACCCAGGGAAGAAACTAAGGGCAGAACGCTGCAAACGGAATCGAGGGCGTCACGAAAAGCGCGTCGTGATGAGGATAGACATGTGACGCCTCATCGCGCAGATGAGGAAAGCCCCTGGCAGCGACTGGCACGCCAGAAGCGTGAAGAGGCCCGTGAGCTTGCAAGGACCGGTCTTAAGTCCGAAGAGATACAGCAGACACCCGAGATCAAGTCGATGGAGCAAGCCATGCAGGAAAGCGAACAGCAGGGCATGGAGGTGCCGAGTCTGACACGTGATATCGCCAAAGGGCTCCAGGATCCGCAGTCATTGAGAAAGGCAGTCATCTTTTCGGAAATACTCAAGCCCCCCGTCAGCATGCGTGACGACAGCGGCTGGGTATGATTAGCTCGCCTATAAGTTAAACTGCAACTAGTGAAACCTTCAAAGGGATCCGACTTCTGGTCGATCCCTTTTATTTCAGGGCATTGAAACCATATCTGTAAAGGACTTGTAATGAAAAAGCTGTTTGTAATTTTTTTGATATTCGCATGCTCAGGAGTGTTCTGTTTTGCTTCTGTAGACAGAATGAACCTCTCCGGCCAATGGAAGGTACAATTGCAAAGCAGGGCCGACCAAAAAACATGGGATCCACACGTACAGGCTCAAACAGTACAACTGCCCGGCTCGCTCACCGAAAACGGCCTGGGCGAAAACATTACCATGGAGACCGAATGGACCGGCGGCACACAGAACAGTCCCTGGTTCACGAGTGACGATTATGCAAAGTATCGCCAGGAAGGGCGTGTCAAGGTTCCTTTCTGGCTGACACCCGTTAAATATTACGTCGGGCCGGCATGGTATCAACGCGAATTCAAAATTCCTGATGACTGGCAGGGCAGGTATGTCTATTTAAATCTGGAACGTTGTCACTGGGAAACCAGAGTCTGGCTCAACGGCAAAGAGATTGGTGTCCAAAACAGTCTCGGCACACCCCATCGTTATTCACTTGGTAATCTTAAACCGGGCAAGCACACGATGACTATCTGCGTGGACAACACAGTAAAGATCGCGGTTGGTGATGATGCACACAGCGTCTCCGATCATACCCAGACAAACTGGAATGGCATCGTTGGTGACATTTATCTTGGAAGTACCGATTCCGTGACTATAGATGACGTGCAGATATATCCTGACACTGACAAACGAATTGCGAGCGTTAAGATCAGCCTCAAGAATTTTGCTAACGTCAAAGGCAATTGCAGATTGAAGCTTTCGGCCCATTCGGCCACCTCGGGCACCAGCCATACACCCGACGAAATTAATGTTCCTGTCAATCTCACCGGCCAAAAAGAACAGATTGTCGAGGTCACTTACAAAATGGGCGAGGACAGTTTGCTTTGGGATGAATTCTCGCCGAATCTATACAAGATGGTCACACAAATCGAAGGTGAAGACTTTTCTGACTCCCAAGATGACACGTTCGGTATGCGCGAGGTCACTGCAGATCAAACACAAATCGCAATCAATGGCCGCAAGACATTCCTCCGCGGAACACTGGAGTGCTGCATATTCCCTCTGACAGGCTACCCGCCAACCAACGTAGATGCATGGAAACGCATAATCAGCATATGCAAAGAGCATGGATTGAATCACATTAGATTTCATTCGTGGTGCCCCCCGAAAGCTGCGTTCATAGCGGCCGACGAAGTCGGCTTCTTCCTGCAGGTAGAATGTGGTGCATGGGCGACAATCGGCAATGGTCAGCCTATTGACCAGTTCATCTATGATGAAGGCGACAAAATACTTAAAGAGTACGGCAACCATCCATCCTTTATCATGATGGCATATGGTAACGAACCGGGCGGCGGCAATCAGAAAAAATATCTCGCTGAATTGGTAAATTACTGGAAGAAAAAAGACGACAGACGCCTTTACACCAGTGCCGCGGGCTGGCCTTTAATACCTCCGAACGACTTCCATAGCACTCCAGGACCGCGAATACAGGCTTGGGGAGCAGGACTGCGAAGCAGGATCAACGCAAAGGCTCCTGAAACGACAACTGATTATTCGAACTGGGTCAAAAGGTATGATAAACCGCTCGTAAGTCACGAGATAGGACAATGGTGCGTTTTTCCAAACCTCGAAGAACGTAAAAAATATACCGGCGTCACACGTGCATATAACTTTGATATTTTCAGTGACAGGCTTGAAGAAAACGGCCTGCTGGACCAGGCACATGATTTCCTGATGGCCTCGGGCAAGCTCCAGACAATTTGTTACAAGGAGGACATTGAATCGTCACTGAGGACGCCTGGCTTTGGTGGTTTCCAACTGCTTGATCTGCACGATTTCCCCGGGCAGGGGACTGCACTTGTAGGGGTGTTGGACCCCTTTTGGGATGAAAAAGGATACGTCACTGCAGAAGAATATCACCGCTTCAGTTGCGAGACCGTACCGCTGACGAGAATGGAAAAACGCGTCTGGACCAGCGACGAAAATTTCAAAGCGAGTGTCGAAATTGCCAATTATGGCCCGAGTCCGATCGAGGATGCAGATATACTGTGGACTGTTAAATCTGCAGACGCCAGGACTTTTGCTTCAGGTACTTTCAAAGGCAAGCATCTGAAGATAGGCAATACAGGAATGATCGGCAATATCTCGTTGCCGCTCACAGAGATCAAAGACGCATGTAAGATGAACCTTGAAGTGACGATCGCCGGCACGGAATACGTCAATGATTGGGACTTCTGGATCTATCCTGCGAACATATCAACCCAGGTACCTGGACAGATATATATCACAGATTATCTTGATGAAGCTGCCGTAGCAAAGCTTAAAAAGGGCGGTAAAGTACTCCTGCTGCCCGAACGCGGGATGCCGGCAGGTGATGAGCTTGGAAAAGTTAAGATCGGTTTTTCGAGTATCTTCTGGAACACAGCATGGACCCGCAGACAGGCGCCTCATACACTGGGCATAATTTGTGAACCTGACCACCCTGCCTTAGAAGTATTCCCGACCGATTATTACTCCGACTGGCAATGGTGGGATATAATAAGCAAGAGCGATGCAATGATCTTGAATGATCTGCCCCCCGGACTGCGTCCCATCGTGCAGGTTATTGACGACTGGGTTACGAGCCGTCGTTTGGGCCTGGTTTTTGAGGCAAAACTTCATGCGGGTAAATTGCTCGTATGCAGCGCGGATATTCAGAACGTTCTCCAGGAAAGGCCTGCCGCTCGTCAACTGAGGGCTAGTCTGCTGAAATACATGAATTCCGGAAAATTTACTCCCGAAATAAGGATCACCGAGGACCAGATTAAAGGCATATTTAAGTCTGAAAAGCAACTTACTAAGCTTAGAGCGAATGTCCACGCCGACAGTGAAGCAAGCCAGAACCCAGCTAGAAATGCATTTGACGATGACCCAGCAACAATCTGGCACACACCTTGGGGAGAGATCGAAACTGATTACCCGCACCATATCGAAATAACTTTGCCGAAACCAACTACTGTAACCGGCCTCAGAATCCTCCCAAGACAGGATTCAAACAGCAACGGCGACATCAAAACTATAACAGTCCAGCTAAAAGCAGACAACAATTGGCAAAGCATCGCGAGCCTGACCGAACTGTCTTCCGACGATGACTGGAAGACAGTCGAGTTTGGAAAGACTTACACAACCGCCGGAATTCGTATCATTTGCCTAAGCCCACAAACACAAAATTCCCCGTGGGCATCAATTGCTGAGATAGACCTTGAATGATACCCACATAACATAAAGCATCACTGAGGACCAAACCCTGAAAGTGAGATAACATTGAACGTCCCATAATATATGTTATGTTGCATTGGGCTAAGATTCGATCTATGGGCATGGATTTCAGCCAAAATCTGCTTTATGGAACACTCAGGAAGGATTTTTGGTTTTTAGCTGTACACTGATTAAGTGCATCCGAAGCTAATTCAGTCAGCCGTTCAGCTCTGACTGAGTGTGCCTGTAGCTAATTCTGTCAGTCGTTCCCAACTTGCGACGGCGCGATCCATCAGCCCGAGGTTTTCCAGAACAACCTCGATGTTCACTACGACCTCCGCGCCTGCGATCCTTTCCTGGACGTGATTATTGAGCGTGCCAAGTGCGTCGGCAAATTTGCGGCGGTCACAGTATAGCAGCGCCGTCTGGTAATGCAGATTCAATGATTCACGTTCCAGCGAATCCAGTGTTGTCAGATTGTTTATGGCCCGGCGCTTTTGATCCATTTCGAAAAGACACATTGTCAGTTTGGTCCTCGCGCGATAATGCGTGGGATTTATTTGCAGTGCCTTTTCAAATGCTACCCGAGCCTGCTCGCGATCACCAGCGGCAAGCATCAATATGCCGTACTTATACTGACCATCCGCACTGTCCGGCTTATGAAGTATTTTCTTTCTGTGTGCATCCAGTACACGCTTGAGAAGCTGTCCTGAGCCGCTTTTGTAATCGCAATCCTCGCCTGTGTGCCTCAAAATGGCTAATAGATTCAAAGATGCAGTTTCGGCAAACAAAAGAACCGTATTTTGCTGAATTGCGGACGCCAGCGACAACGTCCCATAAGCTGCATCGCTGTCTCCGGACAGTTCTTGTGCCGCAGCCAGACCGGCATATGCATCCACGATCTCATCGTTGATCTCCACAGCCCGGTTGAACTGGGCCGCTGCGGTAACATATCTGCCCTGGCGCAAATGGTGCGTACCAAGTTTTATAGCTGCTTCCAGATAATCTGGCTGGAGCTGAAGGGCCCTTTCAAGGTGTACCTGAGCGGTCGAACCGTCCCCGGCAGCCTTGTATATATCGGCCATTCTTACGTGCAGATCTGGCATTTCACCCATCTGATCCATCAGCCATTGTACTCTTTCCAGTGCATAATCGTAGTTACCCTGTTCAACGAGCTCTGCTTCTTCGGGTTCTGAAGGATCGGAAAAATTGTCCGGATGTGACAGAATGGCCATATTGAATGAGTCGGCGGCGAGGTGCCACTGATGATCGGCAGCCAAAAGATAGCCAAGGATAACTTGTGAGGAGACGTCATTGGGATATTCAGCCACCAGACGCTGATACTCGTCTATTACACGGTCCAGACGTCCCTGCCGGAAGAAAATCGCTGCCAGCCGTTGTCTTGGGAGTTGAAGGTGGTTTTTAAATTTCAGACAGTCCTGATAAAAAGCTATCGCCTGTTCGTGGTCGCCCAGCCTTTCGTGACAGTAGCCTATTGCGTATAAGACCATTGTATTATTGGGTTTAGAGCGATACGCGTCCGTGAGGATCTCCAGGGCCTGGGGTATCTTGTGCTCATGGAACAGACCGGCCACGTCGGCCATTTTGCCGAATATACAGTCTGGATTCTCAAACTGATAGAATCGGAGTGTTTCGCGGGCTTTTTCGAGCTCCATCTGGCCCAGGAGCTCAATAACCGTTTGCAGTTCGCCTGTAGATGGTGTTGAATCGGGTCCATTTGCTGACACCAGAGTGTTAAGCCAGTGCCATATCAGATCTGCTGTATTTATGGAAATACCCTTGCCGAAAATCTCTAAGAGCTTGCTCATACGACCTCATACCAAAGTCATAAGTAATCATTTGATTGCAGTATGAAGGTCATCGACTACAAGAGCATGCCGCTTAAAGCAGTTCTGGACTTGTGATACGAATTTTCAGGCAGTGTATGCGTACCAGTTGCTTTTGTGCAGATTGTACGGTTTGGGCGGGAATTATGGTGCTGAGAAACTAAGCAGAACTGAGCAAAAGTGGGCACAAAACGAGCAAAAGGTATGCAAAAGTATGAGAAAAAGGGGAGAAAATTTTTAGGTTCATCACGGAATACCGGGGAAATAGACATCAACGGCAGTACTTTGTAGCTTTTAGTTACCCGACTATTAGCTCAAAGGAGACTGCCGTTGACTGGACAACATCTTATCAAAAAACTCGGCCAATGGGAAGGATATCGTGTTGGAACTGTTGGGCCTGCTAAGAAAGGCCCTGAATTCTGGGTCGAATTGATACCTGAATATGGCCATGGAATTTGCGACGGCTGCGGCCAGGAATGCAGCAGCGTTCACGAGACCGTCCAGCGTTGGATCCGCGATCTGCCGGTCTTCGACAAGACTACCCACCTGCTCGTTCACCGAAGGCGTCTGCTGTGCCCCAGATGCGGGCCGAAGCTTGAACGAATCTCCTGGCTGGACCGTTACAGCCGCCACACTACCCGGCTGGTCGAATCGGTCGCCAGGCTGTGTGATGTGATGAGCATAAAGCATGTGGCCGAGTATTTTTCGCTGTCCTGGTCGACCGTCAAGGACATCCACAAGCGGCATCTCAAGAAGAAGCTGGGCCCTGTCGACCTGTCGAATGTGGAGCTGCTGGCGATGGATGAATTCGCCATTCAAAAGGGCCACAGATATGCAACGGTTATCATCGATCCGACCTGCAAGAAAGTGCTCTGGGTGGGCCGAGGGCGTTCGAGAGCCTCTATCAGGCCATTCTTCGAAATGCTCGGCGACCGCTGCAAAGACATCAAAGCAGTAGCAATGGACATGAACGCCAGCTTCGAGCAGGAGGTTCAGCTGCATTGTCCGCAGGCAGAAATAGTTTATGATCTGTTCCATGTCGTGGCCAAGTACGGCCGTGAAGTGATCGATCGGGTCAGGGTCGATCAGGCCAATCGACTACGAGACGACAAGCCCGCCCGCAGGGTGATCAAGGGCTCGCGCTGGCTGCTGCTTCGCAATCGTGAGAACATCGAAAAGCCTGAGGACCTGGTTCGCCTCGATGAGCTGTTGGCCGCCAACGAGTCGCTGATGACGACCTACGTGATGAAGGATGATCTCAAGCTGCTGTGGAATCTGAGCGATCGCAAGGCCGCCGAATCGTGCTGGGGTCAGTGGCTCGATCGAGCCATGCAAAGCGGGATTGAGCCGCTGATGAAGTTTGCCAAAAGGCTGAGCAAATACGCCGCCGGAATCATCGCACACAGCAGATGGCCGCTGCATACGTCACTGCTGGAGGGGATCAATAACAAGATCAAAACCATCAAGCGACAGGCATACGGCTATCGAGACGATGAATATTTCTTCCTGAGAATAAGAGCAGCATTCCCCGGTATTCCGTGATGAACCAATTTTTAGGCCTGATCGCCCTTTCCCATTTGCAGCTCCACTTGAGACAGATACTCCAGAGTTTTTTCAAGTTTATCCGAGAGGTTTTTGAGCCTCAACATTGTCTTTACTCTGGTCAGGAGTTCAAGCTTGTTTACAGGCTTGCTGAGGAAGTCATCGGTCCCGCAGTCGATCGCCCTTTCGATGTCGCCGAGTTCGCTCAGTGCGGTGACCATAATGATGGGAACTTCTGCGGTGTTCGGGTCGCTTTTGAGCCTTTTGCAGACCTCGAACCCACTAATGTGCGGCATCATTACATCGAGCAGCAAAAGATCGGGTTTTTCTGTTCTGGTTTTCTCTATAGCTTCTTTTCCGCCCATGGCTGAGATTGTTTCGCAATCGATCTCTTCTAGGTAAGCCAGGAGCAGTTCCAGGTTCTGGGCGTTGTCGTCAACTACCAGTACTTTGGGCTGTATATCTTGATTTTTGTTTTCTTCAACCATATAGCAATCTATCTCCGTTTGAACTGGGGATATTGTAAGTAGGCTTTCGGGCTCTGTCAATTCGCAATTTGGTGAGGTATATCAAGTTTGGACTGTCTTTTCCACAAAATCTCTGACTTCAGGCCTTAAATAGATGAGATCGAGGTCCGTCACGTCCGCGGCAGCGACTGCGACGTTTTCGGCATTGAGCAATGCAGGAGCGTCGGTGTCGACATAGAAGACCAATCTGTCCTTAATCCGGCAGAGACCGCCCCCACCGCCTCCCATGGGTTCGCGTTTTAGCGAAACGTCGGCGGATTCAAGAACGATCAGCAGATCTTCGAGTATTTGATCAACATCCATATTATTTAAGCGAACTCGTAACAGGTGCCGATAAATTCTTAACAGAGGCGACTTTAGAAGTCATTGCAAAACAATCATAGAATCCATTTTACTGAGTGGTAGTCAATTAGACAAATCGTTTTTTGCGGAGAAGACTGTGGCAGGCATATTGGAGAAGAGGCAGGCAATACATTCCAGACTCGCGACAGAGCAAGAGCGTAATGCGGAACTGCAATCTCATGTCGACTCGCTGCAGCCGCTTGCGAATGTGGGCCTTGTTTCGTCGATGATAGCACACGAGATCAACAACATACTGACGCCTCTGGGGAGCTACGCGGAGCTTTCGCTGCAGCATCCGGATGATCCAAATCTCACAGAAAAGGCACTCAAAAAGACGCTGGCGAACACCAAACGGGCATCACAAATCCTTGACAGCATGCTGAAACTGGCCAGCAATAAACCTCAGCCGAAGGAGATCTGCAACGTCAACGCCCTTCTGGACGAGGTATTTCAATGTATCGCACGGGATCTGGGTAAGGATGGGATCAGTGTTGAGCGGGACATACCTGAGGAGCTTGCAGTCAGCGTCCAGCCTAATTTATTCCAGCAGGTCCTAATGAATCTGATCCTCAATGCCAGGCAGGCGATGCTGCCGGCGGGCGGCAGGCTGCGAATATTGGCTGCGATCAAGACAGATTGCGTGGAAATATCCGTTTTTGACACGGGTGAAGGTATTGCGGCTTCTGATCTGGGGCATGTATTTGAGCCGTTTTTTACCAAACGCGGATCAGAAAAAAGCGACAAAAAGGGAAGCGGGCTTGGGCTGGCATTCTGCAAAAAAATTGTCGAAGCTCACGGGGGAACCATTAGTGTGGACTCCGAGAGGCATGTTGGGACCACATTCAAAATAACACTTCCAAATGCTTGAAATCGGCGCAGAATCTGGTAGTGTCTGAGGTTACTCGTGAAAGCAATACTCGCAAATCTCGGACAGATACTACTGATGATAGCTTTGCTGGCCGGTTCGGGCTTCATGTCCGGCTCGGAGACGGCGTTTTTCAACCTTACCCGCCGTCAGGTCCAGGCATTCAGGCAGTCATCTCACCGCCTGCATCTGGCAGCGGCGCATCTTCTTGGTCGGCCAAGGATCCTGTTGACCAGCCTTCTTTTCGCCAATATGACGGTAAACGTTCTTTATTTTGCAATATCGAGCGTGCTGTCGATGAACCTGGCTAAACTGATCCATCCTGCGATGGCGGGCGTTACGGGTATTGGGGCCTTTGTGCTTTTGCTTCTGTTCGGGGAGATGCTGCCCAAATCCATCGCTTATTCGCACTCGCGTCAGTTCGCGTTGGCAGCGGCGCCGGGTGTTTACCTTTGTACAAGGATTACGGCCCCCCTGCTTGCGATTTTTGATTTTATCATTGTGAGTCCGGCAGTTCGTCTTTTGACGGGCGGTAAAGTTGGTCAGCCAATAAGGCAGGTCAATCCCAAACAGTTGAAGATCCTGATCGATTCATCTTTTCAAAAGGGAGCGATTACACCTGACCAGTCACAGATATTTTCATCTGTGGTGGAACTGGGATTTCTTAAGGTGCGACACGTTATGCGGCCTCGGGTAGACATGGTCGCCTGTGATATACGCATGCCTCTTGCAGACATCAAGAAGACGATGACAGATAATGACCTTACGGTCATACCGATCTACAGCAGGGACATCGATAATTTCATAGGCGTGATCTATTTGAAAGATCTGCTGCTCAGACCCGATGAACAGCCCAACAGACTTTTGAAACGTGTGCCGTTCGTACCTGAACAGAAGAGCATCGAGTCGCTGCTTGAGTTTTTCAGGGAAAGCGATATTGAGGTTGCTGTTGCGCTGGACGAATTTGGGGGTATTGCGGGCATAATAGACTTGCAGGACATTATCGAGGAACTGCTCGGGACTGAAGAAACTGAGGGAATGGAGGAGCCGATACAGCAGCTTGGACCGTTGAAGTACAGACTTTCAGCAAATCTGCCGGTGCATGAATGGTCGCAATCTTTTGGGATAGACCTTGAGCAGAGTCGGTTTGCGACGGTTGGCGGATTTGTGACCGCCCTGCTCAGGCGTGTACCAAAGGAGGGCGATACGGCAAAATTGGGCAACATAAAGTTCACCGTCGAAAAGGTTAAAAAGCACAGGATCGAATCCATCATTCTTGAACTGGAGCCGTTGGCGAAGGAATGACAGTATTTGTATACATTTTAATACTTGCCGTGCTGGTTCTGCATGGAGCATTTTTCAGCGGATCCGAGACGGGGGTTTACAGGCTGAGCCGATTCAAACTTCGAGTCGGCGCAGAGCAACATGCTTCTTTTTACGGTCTTCTTTCCAGGACAATGGAGGATACGCACGCCCTTGTGCTGTCAATACTCATAGGCAATAATCTTGCAAATGGAATGGCAACAAGTATCGTTACTTTGCTGCTTGTCGATCTTGTCGGCAGTGAAAAAGCGGCTCAGTTGTATGTGACCTTGATAATGACGCCGGTACTTTTCGTGTTTTCCGAGGTCATACCAAAGAACATTTACTATTTCAGGGCAGATGCTATCATGCCGAGGCTGGCGCCCCTGCTATGGTTCTTTCACAAGATCTTCACGTGGTGCGGAGCAGTGAAGCTCCTAAGCGTGCTTTCCAGACTGTTCACCAGGATGCTCGGCACTCCGAGCGGCGGAGAGACAGCAGCGCGGGCGGTTGGGCGCAGCTATATGCGTCAGATAATCAGCGAGACGCATGAGGAGGGGATACTGAGCCCGATACAAACGAATATCATGCACAGGCTTGTGAGTGTTCCGACTGTTTCGGTCGGCATGGTTATGATGCCTGCGTCAAAAGTTGTCATGGTCAATGTGAAGTCAGGGCGGGATGAGCTAATGAAAGTGCTGGAGAAGTATTCGTACAGCCGTTACCCGGTTTTCGAACATGGTCGGAACCATGTTCTGGGCTTTATCAATATATATGAGACACTTCGTAACGACGAAGATTTTCATAATCTGCACAGGTTTGTGCATAAAATGCCGAGTCTGCCCGCAAATACATCCGTAATTCAGGCGATGACAGCGATGCGGGAAAAGGATCAACGGATCGCGATTGTGACTTCGGGAAATGCCAGAAAGTCCAAGATAGTCGGTATCGTGACGATGAGGGATCTGGTCGAGGAGATCACGGGCGAATTCGCCTGGTAAAGCATTCTGCTGGGGCTATGCGTTGTTTATGGCGTTGCAGACCTGAACGACTTCGGCCATCTCTGCGACATCGTGGACGCGCACTATGGAAGCTCCTGCGAGGACGGATGCAGCGACGGTCGCAGCGGTTCCGAACAGACGCTCGCTGGGGATTTCACGCCCTGTTATGCGGCCGATGAATTTCTTTCTGCTGGTGCCTACCAGTACTCGATGGTCGGTTCGGCAGAATCTGTCCAGATGCTTGAGCAGCTCAAGGTTATGGTGATACGTTTTGCCGAAACCGATGCCTGGGTCGATCATAAGATATTCAGCGGGCAGGCCAAAGCCTTTTGCGTATTCGATGCGGCTCGTAAGATATTCCAGCACTTCGCTGACAACGTCATCGTAAGACGGTTCCTTCTGCATCGTGGATGGAGTGCCCTTCATGTGCATCAGAATGGAAACGGCGTTATAGCGGGCAGCGACTTCGGGCATTTTGGGATCGCCGAAAGCACTGACGTCGTTGATGATCGAGGCTCCGGCTTTTATCGCGGCCTCTGCGACGCGGCTGTCCTGTGTGTCGATGCTTACAACCGTATCCGTTCGTTGAGTGATCTTCTCGATCACTGGTATGGCGCGGGCGATCTGCTGTTCGGCGCTGACGGGCTTAGAGCCAGGCCTGGTCGATTCCGGGCCTATGTCAATGATGCGGGCACCGTCGTGAACCATTTGCAATGCTCGTTCGATAGCGGAATCCGTATCCATGTACGTGCCGCCGTCACTGAAGGAGTCAGGGGTGACGTTCAATATGCCCATAATGATGCAGCCTTGGGAAAAATCCAGCGAACCCAGGGGCCACTCAAGTATGTCGTTTTTTGGCCGACGTTGATCTGTCATTGCACCTTGCGAACCTGAAATCCTATTCCTTTGAGCTTTGATGCCAGCGAATCGTTAGTGCCTCTCAAGGTGGCAACCGTATTCTGGAACTCGCGGCGGATGGGATACTCTTTGCGAAGCTTGTCGAAAAATGGTCCGCGTTCCGAATCGGTGATCAGGAGTATCTCCCGCATATTGAAGTCGTCTCTGTTGATGACGTAGATCTGCTGGACGGTGTCATGTATTATCTTTTGTTCGTCGTCAGGATTCGCATCGACAGTGATATCCGGGACCTGGGGCTCGGGCAGGAAGTCGTGGGCAGTGTGTCTTGGCTGAAGGTCGAAGTGGCTGCATAAGGCGTTGTAGATCATGAGCATGCCGCCCACTTTGCCATCGTAGGAATAGCCTGCGATGTGCGGTGTGCTGATCTCGGCCTTGAGCAGAAGCTCGGGATCGACGACGGGCTCTCCTTCCCATACGTCGAGGATCGCGCCTGCGAGATGGCCCTTGTTCAGTGCGTCTTTTACTGCTGCGTTGTCAGCTACGGGTCCGCGGGATGTATTGAGGAGGTAAATGCCCTGCTTTAAGTTTGCCAGGATATTCTGGTCGACAAGGTGGAAGGTTTTATCTTCGCCCTCGTGAGTCAAGGGCGTGTGCAGGGTGATAAAGTCGCAATCATAGAGTTCGCTGAGCGGCCGATATTTATCATCAGAGGTTTTGCGTTTCAATGGCGGATCGTTCAGGACGGGGATCATTCCCAGTGCGCGGCATTTGGCTTCTACACGCGAGCCGACATTACCAACGCCGACGATGCCGATGGATTTGCCTTCGAGCGTGAATTTGTGTTTCTTTGCTACCGCAAGCAGTGCAGCGACTACATATTCTGCCACAGAGTTGGCATTAGAGCCGGGGGCGGAGGCAAAACCTATGCCGGACGTTTTGAGATAGTTCTGGTCGATGTGGTCGGTGCCTATGGTGGCTGTGCCGACGAATTTGACGCTTGAGCCGTCGAGTAACTCTTCGTTTACGTTTGTGATGCTGCGAACAAGCAATGCATCGGCATCGTTGATTGCCTCTGTGTCTATGTCACGGCCGGCAAGTGTGGTGACCTGGCCCACTGAGGAGAAACAATCTGCGACAAACGGAATATTTTGGTCAGCAACGATCTTCATTTATAATGCTCCAAGAATTCACAATCAGACTGTCAGGCATACGTATTCTGATCCGGAATTTGTGATTTTAACGAATGAATTGGTGTTTTGCACGAATAATGCGGAAGAATTGTTGGTGGAAGCATGGATGTTATGGGGTTTGGCACGAAACAGGCCCCGCCTCAGCCGGTTTGCAGGGCTGATGGTGGGGCCTTGGATGATTTGCAGTATTTTTTCGAGGTGATGCGTTGGCTTGTCAGCAGATGTATTCGTTGAGGATGTTTTCGAGCATTTCCTGCCTGCCGCTTCGCAGTTCGGGCTCGCCGTTTTCGATGGTGTACTGTTCGAGCTTTTCGAAGTCAACCTTGCCTGCCTCGGTCTCGGCTCCGAAGCCGCTGTCCCAGCCGGAATAGCGTTGTTTGAGTTTCTGTTCGAGCCGGCCGTCGGCGATCATTTTTTCGGCGATCTTGAGGCCCCTTGCGAAGCAGTCCATTGCGCCGATATGTGCGTGGAACAGGTCGATCGGGTCGACGGACTCTCTGCGGAGTTTGGCGTCGAAGTTCAGGCCGCCTGAGGTGAAGCCGCCGCCCTTGATGATGGTGTACATGGCGAGGGTGCTGTCGTAGAGGTTGGTGGCGAACTGGTCGGTATCCCAGCCGAGGAGCATGTCGCCGCGGTTGGCATCGACCGAGCCGAGCATGTCGTTGGCAACTGCATATTCGAGTTCGTGCTGGAAGGTGTGGCCTGCCAGAGTTGCGTGGTTGGCTTCGATGTTGAGCTTGAAATGGTCGGTAAGGCCGTACTTCTGCAGGAAAGCGACGCAGTTGCCGGCGTCGAAATCGTACTGATGCTTGGTGGGCTCTTTGGGTTTGGGTTCGATGAAGAGGTCGCCTTGGAAGCCGATCTTCTTTTTGTGATCGACGGCCAAGTTCATGAACAGGCCCATGTGGTCTAGCTCACGTTTCATGTCCGTGTTGAGCAGGGTACTGTAGCCCTCTCTGCCGCCCCAGAAGACGTAGCCCTGGCCGCCGAGTTCATGGGTGATCTCCATGGCTTTTTTGACCTGACTGGCTGCATAGGCGAAGATCGCGGGGGATGGATTGGTAGATGCGCCGGCTGTGAAGCGTCTGTGGCTGAAGGCGTTGGTTGTGCCCCAGAGGAGCTTTACGCCTGTGTCGTCCTGGAGCTTTTTGGCGAGTGCGACCATCTCGTCGAGTTTCTTATTGGTTTCCGCGAGATTGTCCGCCTCGGGGGCGATGTCTCGATCGTGGAAGCACCAGAAGTTGACGCCGAGCTTGGTGAAGAACTCGAACGCTGCGTGCATGGTGTCTTTGGCGACCTGCATGGGGTCGTTGGAGGCGTTGTAGTTTCGGATTATTGACGGGCCGCCGAACGGGTCATCGCCCAGGCCCTTGAAGGTGTGCCAGTAGCAGACGGCGAAACGGAGGTGTTCGGCCATTGTTTTGCCGAGGACCTTTTCGTTTGGGTTGTAATGTTTGAACGAGAGCGGGTCCTTCGAATCCGAGCCCTGGTAATCGATCTTTGTTACTTCGGGGAAAAATTCATTCATTTGCTGACTCCTGTCTGTTTATTTAGAAATTCAATTTATTTTGGCGGCCTTGTAAGTAACGGGTTATGCGGGCTCCTTCGCGTGTCTGTCGGGGACCAACTTGTCTTCTTTTTTCGCTTGGTACCAAAGCGATTCCATTTCTTCCAGTGACAGGCCCTTTGTCTCAGGGACGAACTTTGCGACAAAAACGGCTGCCAGGATCGCCATGGCTGCATAGACCCAAAAAGCGAAGCCGTGATGGAATTTGTCGACGAGGAAGGAGTTTTTGTCCATCATCGGGAAGGTCCAGCTTACCAGGTAGTTAGATATCCACACCGTTGCGACTGCGAGCGCCATGACTTTGCCTCGGATCTGGTTGGGAAATAGTTCCGAGAGAAGCACCCACGTCACAGGTCCCCAGGACATTGCAAAGCCAGCGATGTATATCAGCATGCAGATCAAGCTGAGGATTCCCATCGACTGGAAAAAGAACGTCATGCCCAGGCAGAGCATGCCAAATGCCATTACCAAGGCCCCTATGATTTGCAGAATCTTCCGTCCGAACTTATCAACGGTCAAGATCGCAACGATAGTAAAAGTCAAATTTACCGCACCAACAATGATCGTCTGCAATAAGGCTGCATCTGTGGACAGTTGCATGTTCTTGAAAATTTCCGGTGCGTAGTATAGCACAACATTGATGCCCACAAATTGCTGAAAGGCACTGAGAGCGACACCTATAAAGACGATCATGAATCCGTAACTGAATATTTTAGCGGATTTATTATGGCTGATCGATTCCTTGATCTCTTTGATCTCGGAATCAGATCTGCCGGGTACAATGCGGTCTATGGTTGCTGCAGCCCTGCTTTGCTGTCCCTTAAGGACCAGCCAACGGGGACTTTCAGGAATGAACAGCAAAAGACTGAAGAACAGAACGGCCGGTATAGCTTCTGATGCGAACATCCATCTCCAGCCGATGGCATCAAGCCATTGATCGTCGCCGCTTCTGGCGATCATATAGTTAACGAAGTATACAACCAGCATCCCGAAGATGATCGCAAACTGATTCCAGGAAACAAGTGTTCCGCGTATTTTCGCAGGTGCAACCTCTGCTATATACATAGGTGTGAGCATGGAAGCGAGGCCTACGCCGATACCGCCTATTATTCGGTAGATCACAAAATGCAGAGTGTACTCCGCGCCTCCGGTTCCGAAGCGAGCAAAGAATACTTCAGGCCAGGCGGAACCGATCGCAGACAGCAGAAAGAGTATCGAGGCCAATATGAGGCCTTTTTTACGGCCGAGGCGGTCGCTTACAAAACCACCTGTTAAACCGCCTATGATGCATCCTATCAAAGCGCTGGAAACGATCATGCCCGTTCTGGAATTGGCCTGCAGCTCGGACAGATCGAGAGGCTCGATGAAGTTCTCATTCAAAGAACTTACAGTTCCTGAAATAACTGCGGTATCATAGCCAAAAAGCAGGCCTCCAATAGCAGCTACCAAAGTAATGAAGACCAAATACAACTTGGTTTTAGCTTGAGATTCATCTACCATGGAAAGCTCCTTCAGCCGGGACGGTGACACACATTTAACCAACTTCGATGTGTCTATTTAGAATTTCTATCCATTTTTCGTATGCATCTTTATAAGGCTGTTTTAATGCCTGGTCCGGCTCGATGGTGGCGGTGCATTTCAAGCCTTCGAACGCTTCGTAAAAGTCGGCGTATATTCCAGCTCCTATGCCCGCTGCTCTTGCGGCGCCCTGGGAGCCGTCGGTGTTGTACAACTCCACGGTCGTGCCGGTGATGTTGCAGAATGCTTGTCGGAAGACGGGGCTGAGGAACATGTTGGCGTTTCCGGCTCTGATCTTTTGCGGTTTGACATTCATATTTTTCATGATTGACAGGCCGTAGTTGAGGGCGAAGGCGATGCCTTCCTGGGCGGAACGGAAAAGATGGGGCCGGGAGTGTACGTTGAAATCTATGCCCGTGATCGAACCGCCGGGGCAGGTATTGGCAAGGATGCGTTCGGCTCCGTTGCCGAAGGGAATTGTTACAAGGCCTTCGCTGCCGGGGGGTATGTCGGCCGCCTGTTCGTTCATCTGGGCGTAGTCCAGGTCAGGTGCGACGTTGTTTTTCAGCCAGTTGTTCTGGATTCCCGTGCCGTTGACGCAGAGCAGGACGCCGTACCTGGGACTGTCGGGCTTGTGAGTGACGTGGACGAAGCTGTTCACCCGTGATTGCGGGTCATGGCTGGGTACGTCCGTGACACCGTAGACAACGCCTGAAGTACCGGCGGTTGCGGCTATTTCGCCCGGTCCGAGGACATTCAGTGAAAGAGCGTTGTTGGGCTGATCTCCGGCTCGGTAGCATACTTTGGTGCCTGCGGCGAGACCGAGCTCCTGTGCAGCACTGCTGGTGAGCTCGCCCTGGTCCGAGAATGTTGGGATAGCTTCGGGGAGGATGTCCTTATCTATTTCGTAGTGGTCCAGTACTGATTGGGCCAAGCAGTTTTTGCGGAAATTCCAGAGGATCATCTCGGAAAGGCCGGACTCGGTGGTGAAGACCTGGCCGGTGAGTTTCATTGCAATGTAATCGCCGGGGAGCATGGCCTTGTGGACTTTGCGGTAAATGTCGGGTTCGTTGTCCTTGACCCATTTGAGCTTGGAGGCGGTGAAGTTGCCGGGCGAATTGAGAAGATCGTTCAGGCAAGTGTCCGGGCCTAGCTGCTCGAAGGCATTGCTGCCGATCTCGACCGCCCTGCTGTCGCACCAGATGATCGAATCTCTTAGCGGTTCGAGCTGTTTGTCGACGAGCACGAGTCCGTGCATCTGGTAGGTGATGCCGATGGCCCGGATCTGTGACGGGTCAACCTGTGATATGGAGAGTATTTCGGTCGTGGCGATTTTGAGATTTTCCCACCAGGAATTCGGAGGCTGCTCTGCGTAACCCGGTTTTGGTGACCGGATCCGCATTTCATTCGATGGAGCGGTTGCTGAGGCCACTGGAACGCCTGATCCGGCGTCCAGAAGAGTAACCTTTATTGAGGAAGTGCCACAGTCATAGCCCAAAAGATACATATGCAACTCCTGAATAAGTACTGAATGCAGGACAGCTTACCGCAATTAAGCTTTGACCGGAAGGCCACTTTGCGCTAAAATATAACCAGTTTACGCAAAGTGAAAAGACACGTGAAAACCTGAAAACATGAAGAAAGTACTGATAATTGTAGATACGTCCAGAAACACGGGGCGACAACTACTGGCCGGCGCTGAGAAATATATCACAGCATTTGCCCGATGGCAGGTGCAGACTAAGCCGCCTGAATACCTTGAAAGCAGTTCGGAGGACATCTATGATCTGGACAGCTTTGACGGTTTTTTTATATGTGATGCGAAAAACATCTCAAGAATACTGCAAACCGACAAGCCCAAGGTCATCAATTACATACATGAGAGCGGCAGTGCCGGGGCGACTTCGATAGTGACCAATTCGGATTTGATAGGGAGAATGGCCGCTGATTATTTCTACTCGCTGGGCTTTCGAAATTTCGCGTATTGCGGATTTGACAACATACCCTGGTCCGAAAAGAGGCTGCGAAGCTATGAATCTCAAGTTAGTAGTTATGGCATTGAAAAAGTTTTTACATTCAACAACTCTTCGGGTTTAGGCAAAAAGAAACCTGTCATAGAATGGCTACAAAGCCTGCCAAAGCCAGTTTGTATTTTCGGCTGCAACGACGACCGAGCGATATACATCATGGAAGCATGTAAGGTAGGCGGAATCAGCGTTCCCGAAGAAGTCGCGGTGCTGGGTGTGGACAACGATGAGCTGGTGTGCAACCTGTCCTCTCCTCCTCTTTCAAGTATTCTGCTGAGCTTCGAAACGGCGGGATTTGCAGGGGCCAGACAGCTTGAAGAACTTATGCAGGGTCAGGCAAGCAATGAAGCAATAATTGTTGAGCCGGTGGAGATAATTGAAAGACAATCGACGGAGATGCTGGCGATCGAGGATAAAGAAGTGGTTTCGGCATTGGTTTATATTCGGAACAATTTCCATAAACCCATCCAGGCCAGCGATGTCGTAAACGCTACAGCCGTTTCCAGACGGTCGCTTGAGTACAGATTCAAAAACCAGCTCGACAGAACCATCAAGCAGGAGATCGACCGGTTCAGAGTCAACTACATAAAAAAGTCGCTGAACAAAACCGACCTTCCTGTTTACAAAATAGCAGCAAGTCTTGAGTTTACGGACGGAGAACATTTTTCAAGATATTTCAAGAACCTGACCGGCCAGTCACCGATGCAATTCCGGAGGAGTTTAAACAGCTTCTAGTATTTTGGCTGTCAATCGCTTTTAACTTGATTAGAAACCGGTTGTTTAATATGATGGTACATATCTTATGTCAATGCATCGGTGGGTTATATACAGTAACATTATTTTTGGCGATGGTCATATGCGTTTATTTTTATTGCTATTATTCTGCCTGAGCAATCTGTCTTTTGCGAATCTGCTGAGCAATCCCGGTTTTGAGGATGGAGGCACGGGTCAATTGACATATACGACTATTCCGGGTTGGAGCGTTTGGGGGACGAACGGCTGGCACCATAATGATCCGGGCCGAACCATTGAGCAAAAGGCGGTGAAATTATGGTGGGACGATGCCGGACTTTTCCAGGACTTCAGCGTTACTGGGGGCAAAGATTATAGATTCTCAGCGAGCATGCTTTCAGGATCCAGTGAGCCGCTGACGGGATGGGAGGGAATTGTCAAAGCCGAGTTTTATGACGGCGTCAACATGCAGCCAAGCGACGCGGTCTCTGTTACAGAGATCGGCCGATTTTATCCAGGGGACGACGCTGTAGATCAGTGGAAGAAAGTTTCCTCGACCGTAACCGCCCCTGCAGAGGCGGAGGTAGGAAGAATAGTATTCATGATAACCGGAACTTCAGGCTCGGGTGCACTGAACTTCGACAGTGCTTCGGTTGGTGCAGCCCTTCCGAGTGCCGATTTCAACGGCGACGGTCTTACTGATATGCGAGATCTGGCAAGACTGGGCGATTCATGGATGCAGGCAAATTCGGCATGCGACCTTGACGGCAGCGGATTGATTGATATTGACGATCTTTTGGTATTCGCGTCAGAATGGCTCACCGATACAACCATATATGCGGGCTATGACCTGGTATGGGCGGACGAATTTGACGGTAACACGCTGGATGAAGCAAACTGGACCAGGATGACGATAAGCGGTGCGGACAGCGGGAACTGGGAGCTGCAGCATTATACTGATGAGGCCGCGAATGCGTGTGTCGCTGACGGGGAACTGGTTATAAAGGCGATGGAGCAGAGTTACTGGTCCGCATCCGAAAACAGGATGTATGATTATACCTCGGCCAGGTTGACCAGCACGGGAAAACGAGATTTTCTTTACGGTATTTTCGAAGCCAGGATCAAGATCCCTACAGGACAGGGAATCTGGCCGGCGTTCTGGATGCTGCCGAGCGACTGGGAATACGGCGGATGGCCCGCAAGCGGCGAGATCGACATCATGGAAGCGATCAATGACACCGATGTGATACATGGTACGATACACTATGGAGGCCAGGGAGCCCATGACAGCTCGGGCGGGTCATACAGCGACGGCGGAGTAAACTTCGGGGACGATTACCATATTTACACGATGGTGTGGGAACCGACGGTTATGCACTGGTATGTCGACGGACAGCTCTATTCAACAAAATCAAGCTGGTGGAGCGAGGGGGAACCCTTTCCGGCTCCATTTGATAAACGCTTTCATTTGCTGCTTAATATTGCTGTAGGCGGCAACTGGCCCGGATCGCCTGACGAGACGACTGTTTTTCCCCAGACGATGCACGTTGACTATGTCAGGGTTTATCAGAGGGAGCAATAGTGGCAGTATCTTTGACTTCTGCCTACCCTGCATTGTGACGCCGGTGCTGATCCAATACCATTGAGGGATTATCTGGTTGGACCACCTGCGAAATGATCAACAAAAAAAAGGACGTGTCACAATGACACGCCCTTTTGCATTACTTAAGCAGAAGCCGTTTTAAACAGCTTCCAGGTAAATTTTACTTCCTGCGACGCAGTGCAAGGAGACTGCCCAGACCAAGCAGTGCCATCGATGCCGGCTCGGGAACGAGCTGCACGTTGTCCACCAGGAACGAACCGTTGTCTGTCTTGACGCGGAAATTGTAGTTTGCGGTAGGATCTGTAACTTCAAAATCAAAACCTACATAGACCCATTCGCCTGCCTGACCTTCCGTGCTGTTCAGGGCCGCAACTACGTCAGCGCCGCCGCCCCACCAGAATGCGCTCCAGTCTGGTGCGAAGATGTCTATACCTATCGTTGCGTCAACGGGAGTAGTGCCACTTGCCTTAACAAAACCACCGACATGGTACCAACCCAGGCCGTTAGTGGTTCCGAGCTGTCCCAGACCGTACGTCAAGGCGCCAGCACTCCAGCTTGTCTCTTCGAGTTTGAAACTTACCGAGCCGTCTTGGGCATCGCCGGTACATATACCCGTGCTGCCGAGACCACCCCAGTCCTCGGTCCAGAGACCGTAACCGCCGTTTGGCATGTCCCAGCCATTAACATCTGTTCCCCAGTCTTCAAAACTGGCGTTGGGCAGCAGGTTTGCCTGTACAGAACCGCAAACCGCAACCAGCAGACACAAAGCTAAAATTTTCTTCATCATTAACTCCTTCCAAAAACCCATTATACCGAAAAAAATACTAACCGCGGATCTGATCCGCGATACATTTCATGACGATAAAAGCTATAAACCGGGAAATCCAGATAAGCATCTCAGTGCCCTTTTCGGCTGATCGGGGTCGATGTTCATTATCACGCTTCTCCGGCAACAAGACGATGAGGCAGTGGGTCTCGTTTATTGGTAGCAACCGATTGCTATAAGGCATATTTTATAAATATACAGGTCGCAAAGTCAAGCATTTTTTGTGTCTGTACTGCCAAATACTCGCGAAATTCATGCTCGCAACTGATCATCTGCCGCTTCAATTGAGCATTTAAGTGCTTGATTTAAAGGCATTTAGTGCCTTTGGGGGATCAGTATCCTCCTTTGGCAAGCCCGGGGCAGAAAATTGCTCTTTGGCAATAGAAACCGTTTGCTATAGCAAATTATTTGCGATGAATTTAAAAAAGGGCTTGACTGAATGAGCCGATAAAACTACAATCAGGATTAAGCAATCGGTTGCTAACACTTAAGACCAGGGATTTTAGGCAATATCAACGGCAGGCTACAGTTTTATCTTGGAGAGCCAAAAAGAATTTATGGGAGATATTAAAGTGAATAACAAAAAAGCTTTCACCCTAATAGAGCTTCTGGTAGTCATTTCCATTATTGCGTTGCTTCTGTCGATCATGATGCCGGCGCTGGGCATGGTCAAGGAAAAGGCAAGAGGCGTCGTCTGCCGGTCAAACCTCAAGCAATGGGGCCTGTGCTACATGCTTTACGCCCAGAACAACGATGACAGATTTGCACGAGCATCGTGGGAGAACAGCAATAATACATGGATGGCCGTTCTGCGGGACTATTATGCGGATATTGACGAGATCCGTACCTGCCCTACCGCCCACAAAGCAACGCAGGGAAATCCGCCTCAATGGGGCTCGGCCGAAAACGCCTGGCGAATGAATCCGGGTGAGTTCTGGATGGAAGACGACGATTGGGGCGTGGGCAGCTATGGTGAGAATGCATTCATTCGAGTGCAGGATCCGCCAGGCGGTTCAATCTCATACGGCGGAAGTTCGGGCAAATTCTGGAAAAGTCCCAACGCCAAAGGCGCCTCGAATGTGCCAATGTTGATGGATGCCAGGTGGCAAAATCTTAAGCCCGAAAACAATCATGCAGCGCCTGATACTGACGGAGTGCTGACTATGAACTGGCAGTATGCTGACGTGGCTGCAATGCGGCGTCATGGCGACGGGATTAACGTGGTTTTCCTCGATCAGTCGATCAATCCTGTCGATGCTGAGGACCTATGGGACCTGAGATGGAACAGAGAATACAAACCAAGAGGACGGATCGAACTGCCTCAAAAGCTGGACGACGGACTGGGCCGATAGCGGAAAATGTGGTTCGGAACGAGAAAGCTGTTCCATTGAACCCCGCTCTTTTTGTAGAATGGTAAATACAATTTCTATTTATGAATAGGGAGAACGTGAGATGAAGAAGGTGATGTTGCTGCTAATTGCGGGCCTGGCGGTTGTGGTTCCGGCTCAGGCGAATCTGCTCGTCAACGGAGACTTCGAGGACGGGCCCATCGGTGAGATCAACGTCGTTGGGCTACCGGGCTGGGAATTCTGGGCCGGCCAGTACACGCTATATCATCACAGCGACACAGAACGTACGCTCGATGAAAAGGCGTGTGCGATTTTCTGGACCGACGCAGGTGTCGGTCAGTACTTTGACGCTGAGGCCGGCGTAGAATACACCCTGGGTGTGTCGATGCTTTCCTCGACCAGCACCGACACTTATAACGGCCAGCCGGCAAACATGTACGGCAAGGACGATGTGCTATCGGTCGAGTGGTATGACGGTTCAGGCGTTATCATCGGCCAGACGATCGAAGTGGACAGATTCGAGGGCGGGGTCGATCCGGACGACGTCTGGACGCTCATTTCGGGCAATGTCGTGGCGCCTGCCGGCGCGGCACAGGGTATGCTTGTCATCAGTCAGGTTGTTACGGATGCTTCCAACAACGGCGGCGGTGCACATTTCGACAATGCGTTTGTTGTCAAGGCGGGACAGGCCACTTCGCCAAGTCCGGCTGACGGAGCGACAGTCTCGACTGAGCTCGATACCATTTCATGGCAAAACGCTGCTGAGACCGCGACTGTTGACGTATGGTTCGGCACGGTCGGCGAACCCAACTCTCTGATCGCAGATGATATTGCCGCAGAGACGCTGAGTCTTTCCGCACCTCCTATCGGTTCGGCGATCACCCTGGCATCGGGTGAGGTTTACGAGTGGAAAGTCGACAGCAAGGACTCAAGCGGAAATGTAGTCGAGGGCACATGGTGGACATTCAACACGGGTAACATGGCACCTATTGCCGATGCCGGCGAGGATCAGTACATATGGCTGGAAAATGGGCAGGCCCAGGTAATTCTGACAGGATCTGTTCAGGATGACGGCATGACCGAAGGTTATACGGTTTCGTGGAGCCTGGATGCGGCTGAGAGCGATCCTGCAACAACGGTGGTCATCGATCCTAACGATGTTGAGACTACCACAGTCACTATCGACGGCGAAGGCTGGTACACGCTCAAATTCACTGCTGATGACGGGATGTATACGGATGAAGATTTCGTGGCGATCGGGGTTTATGATTCGCCATGTACGGCAGCCAAGGAAGACCCTGCTGACCCATACAACAACTATCCCAACGGGTTGCACGGCGACCTTGACGGCGACTGTGACACCGATCTGGACGACTTTGCAATACTTGCGGCCACTTGGCTCGATTGCATGAGTCCGAAGATGGGATGCTTATGAAGGTCTGACAGTTTTATGATGCATAGATGAATTTTTCTACGGGGCGCTCAGTGTATGCTGAGTGCCCAGTTTTTTGGTCATTTCCGCAGAAAATGCTATGAAGAAAAATGCAGGGTTCACCCTTATCGAACTGCTTATCGTGATTGCGATCATCGCATTGCTGCTGGCGATAATGCTGCCGGCCCTTGGCAAGGTCAAACAGAAGGCCCAGTCTGTGGTTTGCCGAAATCACCTCAAGACACTCGGCCTGGGCAACTCCCTTTACGCGGGCAGCTATGACAGCTCATACGTCCCGGCGGTAGATGCCTCGGTCCCAGATGAACCGACCTGGAACACGAGTCAGAGCTTCAGGGAGCTGGTCGGTGTAGAAGATGACGAGGGACTGGAGCAATGGGTAATGCCCGATGAATATCTTTGTCCGACGGACAAGCATTTTCGCAACGATGCGTTCTGGGCTTCGACTAACCTGAGTGTCAACCGGATAAGCTACGGATACAACATGACCGATTGGGGGCGGGATTCTCACGATCCATACAATCTTTCCGGCAACATTGCAGCGGGTGACTTTCGCGGGCTGAAGGAAAAGGACGTACGCAGGCCTTCCAATAAGCTCATGTTCATCGATGCCGGGGATATCTGGGTGAGGAAAGAAGGCGGTGACTACAAACAATACTGGGATGTCTATGGGCATGACACCGACCGCTACAAAACCGAAGCCGGGATGTGGTGGGCGACTTATTATCGGCACAGCGAAGGTGCGAACATCGTTTTTTTTGACGGCCACGTTGAGCACATGGATAAAGAAGACGTATTTAATTACACCGACGCAGGAAGCCGTGATTACAGGGTCAACGACAGGCTCTGGTTTGTCAACCCCATGAACAAGGGATACTGAACCGCCCTGCCTGCTTGCGATAAATGCACAACGCATTCAGCCGGGCGGGTTGTCAGTCGGCGGCCTGCTTGAGCTCACCCGAATTTTCTCCGACCTTGCCTCTTCTGCTCTCCAGCTCCAGCCGTATTTGATGTGCCCTATTTTCCGTTATGTCATAAGTGGCGATAATGAATATTGCGATAAGCGAAGTCGCCAGAGGTATGCCAATGTCGAACACTCTGAGCATCAGCAGCGTTTCTTGCGATTGTGCGTTGCCCAGAGTCTCGTCAAAACCTGAAACCTTTAACAGTATGCCTGTAAGCAGGCCGGCGAGCGCCATTCCAACCTTGACCATCCACCAGTAGATCGCCCCGAAGACGCCTTCCCGCCGCTGTTTTGTTTTCAGTTCGTCATAATCACATACATCCGCGATCATCGACCCCATGAGTGTAAACAGCGAACCGGTTCCAAAGGCCACCAGCGGCGCAGCGAACAAGAGCCAGTAGGGATGCTCCGGATTGTATCCGAACCATTTAAGTGCGTAGCCAACTATCGACAGTGATATGGTTATGAGGAACGTGCTTCGTTTACCGATCTTGGTTGATATCCATGCCGTTAGTGGAATTACGCCCAGTGTACAAAGAGATGTGAGCATGCCGAACCAGCCGTTCAGTTTGCCCGCGTTTCCGTCATCACCGTTGAAAAGATAAAAAATCATTATGTACAGTGAAAAAGATATGCCCAACTGAAAGCCGTTGAAAACAAGAAAAGTTGCTGCGCATAATTTAACGAACGGCTTGCACTTGAATGTAACAGCGATGCCCTTGAAGAAATCAACCATCTCCTGACTAAATGTTTTTCTTGCCCGCACCTTCGGAAAAGAAGCGAATTTTTCTCGGCAGAAAATCGCCGGCACGACACCAAGAACCGCGATAAAAATACCAACCGCGATCGCCAGTGTCCTCGCTCCGTGGACCTTATCCCTGAAGAGGTTTTCATTTGCCATAATTGCATAGAACCACGGCACGCCAAGCCAGGCAAGCTGCCCTACTGTGTTTGCGAAAGCCTGCAGTCTGGTGCGCTCATGATAATCCGGGGTCATTTCATATCCGAAAGCCACGAAAGGAGTTGCAAAAATGGTATAGGCAAGGAAAAACAGGATCGAGGCCGCCATGAATACCCAGAAATAGAAAGTCTCGCTGTAACCGTCGGGAAGCTGCCACATCAAAGCGAATATCAATCCCGCTGCAAGAGCGCCCACAAAAATGAAGGGTCTTCGTCTGCCCCACCGTGTCCTTACATTATCCGAGATGTATCCGACCATAGGATCGGAAACCGCATCGAAAATACGCGGAATAAAGCCGATCAGCCCGACAAGCATCACATCCACGCCCAGCCCCAGATTGAGAATGATCATCATAGCGGGCAATGCGGCGGCTTGCGTATTGTTAACAAGCATACCGATCGCGTAAGCGGTTTTTTGAGAAATCGAAATGCGATCCTCAGGGCGTGTAGTAAAGTGAACTGTCTGACTCATCTTAATGTTTTTCCATTTAAAGAATAAACATGGTTATGCTGATCGACGTTGATTATCATAGACTTTTTGCGACCCCCTGTCAATATCCATTTGACTGCATAAAGCATTTATACTAGAATAGCAATCGGTTTCTAATGTAAAGGCGGCAATGTCGCTGATTCGGTACTGGCTGTGGGACCCTAACGTGTCGAGGTATTTATCAATGAAATACACTTTTGAAATTATCAGATTGTTTCTGCTTTCAACTGTTATTTGCGGCTGCTCACAAGAGGATCCGGAACAAACCGTTCTTCAGACACGGAAAGAGTCCGCCCCAGTAGAGAGGACCGCCCCAACAGAATACAGAATTGAACAGGACCAGAACGGCAAATACTGGTTCGCTTACTCCGACGGAAGCCGCTTTTTGTCGATAGGCATAGACAATGTCGTGCCCTCAGCCTGGAACCCTCGTGAGAACACAGACTACTACAACGCGATCGAAGAAGTGTTCGGGGGAGACTATCAGGCATGGAAAAAGGACGTCACCTCGATACTGGCCGACCACAAGTTCAACACATTCGGGGCATGGTCCGACGGCGGACTGACTTCGGATACCATGTACCAGACGCCGTGCCTGTATGTGGCAGCCCATAAAGTCGACCGCTGTCTTGAGGGACTTCGTCCGGGCTTTGAGCAGCGTGTCCGGGACAACATTGATATAATACTCGCTGATCATCCTGACACCAGCCGGGTCATCGGTGTATTTCTTGACAACGAAGCAGCCTGGTTTGGCCGTAATGGATGGGATGACATCGCAACATATACTTTGCTCGAACTCGCTATGGACATGTCCGAAGAGGACCCCGCAAATCTGGCGGCAAAGGAATTTATCAAATCGAGGTACAAGAGTCTAGAGGATTTCAGCGAAGCATGGGGAAGGCCGCTGGACACATTTGCTGATCTGGATACCGACTATATGCGACGCTGCCTGAATGAAAAAACTCAGGCCGACAGAGATGCATTCACAAGGCTTGCTGCGGAAAAATATTTCAGTACCGCAACACGTGTGGTCCGTGAAGTGCTGCCGGGCAGGCTCATACTCGGCGTTCGCTTTGCCGCGTGGGCTCCCGAGCCGGTGATGGAAGTGTGCGGCAAATACTGCGATGTCGTATCTATCAACGATTACAGAAAGGCCCCTGAGCCAAGTGAAGCCATGCTGACTGAATATTATGTTCGCGGCGGTAAACCGCTTATGATCACGGAATTCTCCTGGAGGGCGAAAGAAAACACCAGCGGCAACCCCAACACCGGCGGTGCAGGCGCTGTCGTCGAGACCCAGGAACAGCGAGCCAAAAACTATCAGGCTTATGTAGAGGAGTTACTTAGCTACCCAATGGTGATCGGAGCACACTGGTTCGAATTTGCGGATCAGTCTCCACAGGGGCGGTTTGACGGCGAAAATTCAAACTATGGGATCGTTGACATCCACCATAGACCTTACAGTGAGGTTCTCGATGCAATGGAAGAGACGAATGGCCTGCTGGAGGGCATACATGCAAAATCTTCGCGAGAGGTTCCTACTGAATTGATCGAGGCCAGCCAGGTGACCTTCACACCGGGTCAGCACCCCGAAAGACCACCCGCGGTGGACCTGCTCGAAGAAACTCCCATCCAGGGGCCGGAACTTTTCAATGCTCCCGATGCAAAGACGAGCCTGAAAAAAGATGGCGATGTACTGACATTCGAGTACAATACCGGTGATCAGTGGGGTTGCGGAGTCATATTCCACGGCCCGAAAATGTGGGCCCTGGAATATGGGCCGAACTATGCTGTGAATCTGGACGGCTATTCGACGCTGGTAATCGATGCCGAATTCTCGCAGGACGTCACATTCGAGGTCTTCGTTGATGAAGCCGGCGTTGGTCATCATCAGTCCGAAAGCTTCAACGTCGAAGCAGGTGACGACGGTGAATCATTCACATTCGGGCCTATACCGGCATCGAGCGGCAGAAAGGAATATCGGTTTGATTTCGAGGACCTAAAGGCTCGGGTCGACTGGGGCAACCAGAGAGGTGCACGGCGTGTCGATCTCAACGCCATGAAAGGATTTGCGATCTATCTGATCGGCGGTCAGGGGCAAGGAACTATTGATATACGATCAGTCAGGCTGGTCCGATAATACCGAACAGGACATCTGTATATAGACGTACAATACATGCAACTTAACAAACTGCCGTCATATAGGCATTGACTCAAGTGTCTGATAATGATATAATTAACAAGCAACCGATTGCTACAATATTTTAGCAATGAGATTTGGCTGGATTAGAAGGGATAGATTATGTCGAATGCAACTGCAAATCTAAGCGACGTGGCAAAGCGTGCGGGCGTAAGCAAGTCCACAGTAAGCCGCGTGCTCAACAATAAGCTGGGCAACGGTTTTTCCGTCAAAGAGGAGGTGCGCAGCCGCGTGATAGATGCTGCCAAACAGCTCAACTATCGACCCAACCTGATCGCACAGAGTCTCACGAAAAGTAAGACACGAATGATCAGCATATTGGGCGGTTCACACGCTCTCAGCGAGCTCGGTAACATTTATCAGACCGTGGTCAACAATGCTACGGCGGTTCTCGATGAGTCGGGTGAAGGTTTTGACGTCACTATAGATATGTCCTCTCACAGCAAAACTGATTCCGAGCTGCCTGCCTGGCGTGTTGATGGTGTGATAGTACTTGCAAGCTGCAGCGAAACCACGATGCAGGAGCTTGAGTCTTCGGGCATACCCTACGTCGTCGTGAACGGCCCTGCCGGTGAGAACGGTGCGTCTGTGGTACCTGACGATGTCTGCGGCATGGTGGAGGCGATAAATCACCTTGCCGAATTCGGTCACAAAAAGATCGCATACGCGGGTCCTGTCGGGAAGGTTCTGCAGGGACACAGCAGTCTCCAGGATCGCTTCTCAACATACTTGTCTGAAATGTCCCGGCTGGGCCTTGAGCCCATTTTCGGTAAAGGCGACGTCTGCGCCTCGGCCGATAAGTTTCTAGAATCAGTTGTCATTGCACGCGGAGCAACTGCAGCGGTCGCTTACGGACATATGGGCGGGCTGAATCTGATGCAGGCGGCCCACGCACACGGAATAAGCGTCCCTGAACGTCTGAGCCTTATCTGCTTTTGTGACGAATACGCTAACAGGATCATGAGCCCTCGTCTGACATTCATAGATCTGCGAACGCGTGATATGGGCAGAATCGCTGCTGAGCTTCTGCTGGAGAAGATAAAAAGCCCTAAGCAGGAACTGAATAGATTAGTAAAGCTTGAAGAGAAGCTCGTTCTGCGTGAATCCACCGCAGCGCCAGCATCCACTTAAATGACAAGCTTCTTCCTATACTCTTAAGTAATTCCTAAGACAGAATGCCCGGGCATTTTAGCTGTTCGGGGACCGGACTTGTTTTTAAACCCACGGCGGGACAAATGGATAGAAAAATAACCACATCACACGAACTTCAGGCTGACGGCAGCTACCGAATTGCCAATTATGACAAAGGTCCGGCTTTTTCCAGTTTTCTACCGGGTATTGGCGGTTTGCGGGGTGTTCCGCTCTGGTGCATGTACGTCAACCGAGGTCAGGCAGTGGTATCTTTCGGCGTAGGCGATAAAGACAACGCTATAGCCGAATTTCTTCCCGCAAACTGGGCCTATCAGCAGGTTGGTATCCAGGGTTTTCGTACATTCTGCAAAGTCGACGGGAAATATTACGAGCCTTTCCAGAACGACCAGCAAAGCCCAGACGCCGGGTACGCCAGATCAATGACCATTGAAGCGGACAGGCTCACAATTCGCGAACAGAACAAGGACATCGGCTTAGATTTTGAGATCGAATATTTTTCGCCTGTTGATCAGCCGGTTGGTTCGCTGATAAGGCGCGTCACAGTGACCAATGCATCTTCACAAAAGATAAAGCTCAACATGCTCGACGGCCTTGCACTGATACTACCTGCCGGTTTCGCCGATTTCGCAATAAAAGCCATGCGTCATATCAATGAGGCGTATGCTTCTGTAAGACTCATTGCGGGCAAGGTGCCGTTTTGCTCGCCCAAGGTCCTTGCCCATGACGAGGCAGAGGTCATCAAAGTTGAGAAGGGCAATTTTTATGCTGCCTGGTTAGATGGCGGCAACGGCATAGAAGCCTTAGAGCCGATAGTGGATCCTGACGTGGTTTTCGGCCATGGATACGATCTCGTCACTCCCCGCCGTTTTATCGCAAATCATAATTTAGCAAGAGATGAACAGGTCTGGGAAAACCGTCTGCCCTGTGCTCTTGTACCAGTGGATTGTGAGCTCGAAGCCGGTCAGTCTGTTAAACTGACAGCCGTCGCGGGGATGGGCTCCAATGAGAAGATAACCGAGCAATATCTTGCCAGTTTCAATGATACTGAGCACGTCGATCAACTGTCCGACCAAAGCAGGAACCTGATCGCGACCACGACAGAACAGTGTCTCACAGTTTCTAACCATCTTTCACTTGACTGGTACGCACGCCAGAATCTACTGGATAATGTCCTTCGCGGCGGTGTTCCTGTGATGCTGCCGAGCAAAGACGGTCCGACCCCCCTGCCGCTGTATTCTCGCAGACATGGCGATCTGGAACGTGACTATAATTTCTTTGAGCTGCCACCTCATCCACTATCCAGCGGTCCGGGTAATTATCGTGACGTTTGTCAGAACAGACGCTCAGACATTATTCTGTATCCCGATCTGCTCGACGAAGAAATAAAAATGTTCGTCTATCTGATCCAGGCAGACGGCTACAACCCCCTCGGTGTAGAAGGATACAGGTGGGTCCTTCCGGAGGAGATAAGTCCGCAGGACATACGCCCTGACTGCGACGAACGGCCAGCACGAGAATTCGACGCACTGCTTTGTAAACCTTTCCACCCCGGTTCTCTGCTCAACTGGTTCCATACCAACGGCATCGAACTCGAAAATGAACTTGAATGGCTGCACGAGCTGCTGGCAAAATGCAATCGCAAACTGATCGCCTCCGGCCATGAAGGCGGATACTGGGTAGACCACTGGACCTATATCACGGACATGCTTGAAACCTTCGAAGCTGTCTATCCCGACAAGGTAGTCAAGATGCTCAACGGGCCGGCCGAGATCTCATGGTTCGATGAAGGTGCTCATGTAGTCAGTAGAAACGAAAAATATCTGCTCAAACCCTATGGTCCTGTCCAGCTCCATGCAGTAGTCGACGGCAGCGTCAGTGAAACAGAGTTGCCTGCTGTAACCATCTTCGGCAAGCTCTGTGCGCTGCTCGCGATCAAAGCTGTATCGTTCGACTCTGCCTGCTGCGGAATCGAAATGGAAGCTGGGCGACCAGGCTGGAACGATGCATTGAACGGTCTGCCGGGACTGTTCGGCTCTTCGACCTGTGAAGTCGCTGAGCTGGGCCGAATGGCTGCTTGGATGCAGCAGTACCTCGCTGACATGCCCGACACGTCGTTCCCAGTCGAGGTCGCTGACCTGATCGACGAAGTCGTCAATGATCTCAAGGCTGATCAATATTCCTGGGACAGATCCGCTTTAATTCGCGAAGCCTTCAGGCAACGCATTCGTAAGAATGTTTGCGGCAAAAGCCGTGTCGTAAACAAAGACGTTCTTGGCAAACTTCTCGAAGGAGTCAAAGGAAGATCACTAACAGCCATCGAGCGATCTAAAGATAAGCAAACTGGCCTGCTGCACACCTATTTCATGAATGAGCCAGTCGAGACCGCCATCGATGAGCATTGCAAAAGAGACAGCGACGGAACACCCAAACTCACAGTCAAGAGCTTCAAGCAGAAACCTATGCCCCTATTCCTTGAAGGCCAGGTGCATTATCTGCGACTCATCTCGGATCAGGAGCAGGCGAGAGAAGTATACGGTGCAGTTCGAAAGAGCCCGCTTCTCGATGAGGCACTTCAGATGTACAAGCTCAATGAATGCCTAAACGACTGCCCCGCGGAGATCGGCCGCGCACGCACATTCACAAGAGGCTGGTTCGAAAACGAATCCATCTGGCTGCACATGTCTTACAAGTATCTGCTTGAGCTTTTGCGCAATGATCTCTATGAAGAGTTCTTCTCAGATGCGAAAACTATGCTCGTCCCCTTCATGGACCCCAACGTCTACGGCAGAAGCATTCTCGAAAACAGCTCATTTATCGCTTCCTCAGCAAACCCCGACAAAAAAGCGGTAGGTAGGGGCTTTATCGCGAGGCTAAGCGGCAGCACCGCTGAATTCATAAGCATCTGGCTGCTGCTCACGGTGGGCAAAAGACTGTTCTTTATGCAAGACAATCAGCTTTGCTTTGCATTGAATCCCGTTCTGCCTGCCGAATGGTTCACCACGGAAGATAGAACGATAACATGGAAAGGCGAAAGCGTAGAAATACCGGCCGGCAGTTTCGCTTGTTCACTGCTGGGTTCGATACTGCTTGTTTATCACAATCCTGTGGACAAAGACACTTTCGGCACGGATGCAGCCAGCGTGAAAAAATATCAGATAGATGGCGGCAAGACATTTGAGAGCAGTTGCGTGAGCGGAGATATCGCTGAAAAGATCCGCCAGCGGCAGATAAACAGAATTGATGTCTGGTTATCCTGAGCCCTGTAAGATAATAGCTATTTTTGTCCTATAGCGATTAATAGTCGCAAATTAATCACCAACTCCATCGGATTTAATGACATTTCCTTTACGTTATGACCGATTATCAATAGGCACTAAGTAGCCCTGAATCCAGGTGTCGCTCATTTCCACATATAAATTTTGGTTGATTTTTACTCACATAATTTATATTATTCCAAATCATGTATGATAAAAGCCTAACAATGCTGCTAATAGTGCTGATCTTCTGCAGTCCGTTTGCCGGGTTTGCGGTGCTCTGTCACGGCTCGGACGGTCATGTAGCGATCGAGGCGCCCGGCCATGACCACTGCCACTGTGCGGAAAGCGACAGTGCGGGGGGCGATCATGCAGCAGAGCATAACGGCTCAACCATCGCTTCATCACATGACCATTGCAATGATTCGCTGCTGACAGCGGACGCGATCGCCCACAGGCTCAAGTTATCAAAAACCTTCTCACAGACAGCAGAATCTGCTCCTCTGCGATCATATCTGAACGCCTACTCACAGGCTTGTGCCGTGACTGTTCCAAAGCCCCGATCAGGGCTTTTTCGGTATCACGAGCCCCTGCAGTCTGTCATCATTATAGTCTGATCCAGACTCCCTTGAATGAAGTTTACTGATGTTCCTGCGCGCGTGGCAGGAACTTTTCGCTAACTTTCTACCTCAGGGAGTTTGTATTATGCGCAATTTTTTCATTTGCAACATGCTGGCTGCTGTTTTTGCAGCAGGATGTATGGGGCAGACCGCTCCAAATGACCCAGTCGCAGCGGGCCGGACCGTCAAGGATGCCTGCAAGAACATTAACATTGACTCGGCTGTATCGTTCGAGGAGCCGAGAGGTGAATTGACACTGGCCCGTGCTCTGGGTTTGACACTCGTACAAAATCCGGAGCTGAAATCATTTTCGCTGGAGGTGAGGGCAGCACAGGCTCGCCAGCTTCAGGCAGGTCTTACGCCTAATCCAGAACTCGAGATCGAAGTCGAAGAGGTCGGAGGTACGGGTGAGAGCAGCGGATTCGACGCTGCTGAAACAGTGATCGTCCTCAGCCAGGTAATCGAGCTGGCGGATAAGGCGCAGAAAAGAAGCGATGTCGCAGCCTTTGACAAAAAGATCGCTGCGAGCGAGTACCGGAACAAAAAACTGGAACTTTTCAGCGACACCACCAGTGCTTTCATTGCCGTCCTTCGGGCCCAGGAGAAACTCGAACTCACCCGGGAGCTGCTGAACCTGTCAAAGGCGTCGTATGACGCGGTAAGAAAGCGGGTCGCAGCGGGCAGGGATACACAGATCGAAAGCGATCGTGCAGCGATCGAGCTGGAAAACCTCAAAAGGGAGCTGGGCCAGGCTGAACGCAGGCTCGAATCTGCACGGAGCCGACTGGCCCATTTCTGGGGACAGCCAAAGGCAACGTTCAGTACAGCTTTGGGCGATCTGGAAGAGATCACCGAGCTGCCCGCACTCGAAGCTCTCGAAAAACAACTGCCCGAAACGCCTGAGTACGCACGATGGAAGCAGATGGTCAATAAAAGCCGGGCCCAGTTGAAACTGGAAAAGGCCCGCGCAGTACCGAACATCGCGATCGGAGCGGGTATGCAGCGGTTCAACGAGACCGATGACAATGCGTTTTTGTTCGGCGTTTCGATCCCGCTGCCTTTGTCGGACCGCAATCAGGGATCGATCAAAGAAGCCGTTTACAATCTGGGCCGAACCAGATACCAGCAAACGGCGGCCCAGATCGAATTGCATAATGAGTTGATCCAAGCCTACCAGGAACTTGCAAATGCCCATGCCCAGGTGATCTCCCTTCGTGACGAGATACTGCCCCGGGCCGAGCGCATGTTCCAGACATCACAGAAAGCATACAATGCGGGTAAAATTGACTACCTGAATGTGCTCGATGCTCAACGCACTCTGTTTGATGTAAGGAGCGAGTGGCTTGAGAGCCTTGCAGAGTATCACCTGGCTAAAACCGAAATAGCCCGTCTCACCGGAACGGAAACAAGTTCTGAAAATCTTAGTGACAGCGAGGAATAATATGAAGACCAGAAACATAATCACAGTTATAACAGTTTTGATCCTTGTTGCAGGTATAGGTTACATCGCGGCAACCAACTTCAAAACAATGGGCGGCGAAATGCCGGGTCATACAGATTCAGTCAGCGAGCATCAAGATCATGCGGAAGCTGACCACTCAACCCATGAAGGCCATGGTGACCATGAAGGCCACGATGAGCATACAGAAAATATCGAGCAAGAACCCGATGACCACGCAGACCATGATGAACATGACGAGGGGCATGCGGATCACGACGATCACGCTGAAGAGAGCGAAGACTCACATGCCGACCATGATGAAGCCCAGGTCGTTGAGCTCACCGATGAACAGATCGAAGAGATCGGTCTTGTAACAGATGTCGCGGGTCCAGGCACCATCAGGAAAACGATCGCCCTTCCCGGTGAGATCCGAGTGAACCAGGACCGGATGGCCCATATTGTTCCCCGTGTACCGGGTGCTGCAATCAAGGTAAACAAGAGCCTCGGCGACTCCGTAAAAGAAGGCGAGGTCATCGCAGTGATCGACAGCAGCGAGCTGGCTGATGCCAAAGCAGCATTTCTTGCGGCTGTCGAAAGACTCGAAATGGCCAGGCTGACATTCGAACGTGAAGAAAAGCTCTGGAAGGACAAAGTCTCCGCTGAGCAGGATTATCTTGCAGCAAAGCAGGCACTCTCCGAAGCCCGGATCGAAAGACGGGCCGCGCGGCAAAAGCTTCAGGCCATCGGTTTTGGCGATCAATATATCCAGAACCTGCCTGAGGAGCCCGATCAGCAGCTCACACGATATGAAATAAAGGCTCCGTTCGACGGTACCATCATTCAAAAACACATAGTACTGGGCGAACTGCTCGATACCTCTTCGCCGGTCTATATAGTCGCGGACCTGAGCTCGGTGTGGGTTGACCTGCAGGTTTATCCAAAGGATCTCGCCTCAGTCGAGCCCGGGAGCAGGGTTACCGTTTCCGCGCCGGCTGCGATATCTAATCAGACAGGTACTATCGACTACGTCGGACCGATACTGGGGGCCGATTCGAGAACCGCGCTTGCTCGTGTTGTGCTGTCGAATGAGTCCGGCAAGCTGAGACCGGGCCTTTACGTCACGGGCACGGTCACTGTTAAAGATCAGGAAGTTCCAATTATAGTCCCAAAGAACGCTGTACAAAGGCTTCATGAGCAAAAATGCGTCTTTATCAAGGACGAGCATGGTTTTGAACCGGCATTCGTGAAGACGGGACTGGAGAGCAGAACGCATGTTCAGATAGTCTCGGGCCTGTCACCCGGACAGACCTACGTAACCCAGGGCGCGTTTACTCTCAAGTCAAAGATCATCACGTCAACTCTCGACAGCCACGCCGGCCACGGTCACTAAGGAGTCAGATATGCACCATAAAATAGTAAGATTTTCATTACACTATCGTTTTTTCATAGTACTCGCGATAATCGGCATCGCTGCGCTGGGGATATATCATTACAAAAAGCTGCCGGTAGATGCCTTTCCGGATATCTCGCCGGTGATGGTTCCGGTGTTTGCGGAGGCCCACGGGATGGCGCCCGAGGAAGTGGAACGGCTTATTACCTTCCCCATCGAGTCCGCCATGAACGGTCTGCCCGATGTCAAGCAGATAAAGTCAACGTCAGCGTTCGGCATGGCGGTGATATACGTATATTTCGAGGATGATACGGACATTTACTTTGCGCGTCAGATAGTGTCCGAACGTCTGAACGAAGCACTTTCGCAACTGCCTGAAATGCATGAACCGCCGACGCTGGGGCCCATTTCTACCGGACTGGGGCAGGTGTTCATTTATTATCTTGCAATGGACGAAGACACAGACACTGAAGGCAAGGACCCCAGCACCTACCTGCGTGAACTGAATGACTGGGTCGTAAAGTATCAGCTTCAGACGGTGCCCGGTGTTACGGACATTCTTTCCATCGGCGGGCACGTTTTACAGTATCAGATACGGGTGGATCCACATGCGCTCAATAAGTTCGATGTGGGGCTGGAGGATATTGTCGCCGCGGTTAATAAGAATAATGAGAATGCGGGCGGGCAGTTCCTTGTGCTCGGAAACGAAGAATACCTGGTACGCGGTATCGGTCTGGTGCAGGACCTCGAGCACATTCGCAATATCCACGTCAAGGTCACGGACGGCACTCCCGTCAAGGTTGAAGACGTTGCGAACGTCCAGTATGGCAAAGAGATCCGCCGAGGGGTCGTATCCCGTAACGGCAGGCAGGAAGTCGTCTCGGGCATCGTCATGAAGCTCTACGGCACGAATACCTCTAATGTGATCGACCGCCTGTACGAAAAGATTCCTGAGGTGCAGGACGCCCTGCCGGATGGCGTTGAGCTTGTTCCGTACTACGAACAGGCCGACTTAGTTGATCAAGCCACATGGACCGTTAAAAAGGCGCTTCTGCAGGGAGCCGTCCTGGTGATCGCCGTGCTGTTCATCTTCCTGGGCAATCTCCGCTCGGCATTCATCGTTTCGCTCGCCCTGCCGTTATGCGCGTTCATCTCGATCATCCTGATGCGATTGACGGGCATATCCGCGAACCTGATGTCCCTCGGCGGTATCGCGATCGGAATCGGTATGCTCGGTGACGGCGCGATCGTTATGGTCGAAAACATTTTTCGGCATCTCAATACGAATGCGGGCAATACACTCGTTAAAAAGACAGACATTATATATGAGGCCGCCCGTGAGGTAGCCAAACCAATCATCTTTTCCATACTGATCATCATCACCGTCTTCCTGCCGATCTTCAGTCTTGAAGACGTCGAGGGCAAGATGTTCTCGCCGATGGCGTTCACACTTTCGTTCGCGATGTTCGGCTCGTTGATAATCGCCATCGTCGCCGCCCCGGCACTGTGCACCTATCTGCTCAAAGCCAGGAAGCACAAAGAGTTCATACTCGTGAGATTTCTGAAAAAGCTCTACAAGCCGCTGCTCAGCGTAGTGATCGATCACAGATTCATTGTGCTGGTTCTGGTGATCCTTGCGTTCGCTTCGAGTCTGCTGCTCGTTCCTCATCTGGGTACGGAATTCATACCTACACTTGAGGAAGGTTCGATCCTTGTGGGGGTAACAATGGCGCCGGCCACTTCGCTCGAAAAGGGAAAGGAGATCATTCAGACGCTCGAAAGAAAGGTCATGAAGTTTGACGCAGTCGAAGAGGTCATCTCGCGTATAGGCAGGCCGGAGGCGGGCAGCCATCCGCATCCGGTCAATTATGCCGAGGTACACATCGAACTGAAACCAAAGGATCAGTGGGAAAATTACAGCAACAAAAAAGAGTTGATCGCGGGCCTCAACGAATCTCTCTCGACCTATCCGGGTATACAGCTCAATTTCACGCAGCCGATCCAGAACGCCTTTGACGAGCTGCTTTCGGGTATCAAGGCCCAGGTCGCCATTAAGCTGTTCGGCGAGGACCTTGATATCCTGCAGGCCAGAGCTACGGAGATACGCAACTCCATCGATAACATACCGGGACTTGTGGATCTGGCCGTCGAACAGAGCCTCGGTCAGCCGCAGGTGCAGGTCATAGCCGACAGAGCGGCGTGCGAACGTTACGGCATCAATGTCAGCGACATTCTAGAGCTCGTCGAACTGGCTATTGGCGGTGAAGTGGTGGACAACATATATCTCAACACCCGCCGATTCGGCATCCATGTTCGATACCAGGAACCCTACCGCTCGGATCCGGCGACCATCGAGAATCTGCTGGTGCATGGTCAGGACGGCAAATTAATACCGCTGAAGGAAGTGGCGGAGGTGAAGGAAGTGGTTGGGCCGATCCAGGTCAACCGCGAAAAGAATCAGCGGCGATGGATCGTGCAGGGCAATGTCCGCGGACGAGACCTGGGCAGCGTGGTCGCCGACATCAAGGATCGCATCGACGGGCGGATAGATCTGCCCGCGGGTTACTTTGTCGAATACGGCGGTCAGTTCGAGAATCAGCAGCGAGCGATGGCACGGTTGTCCATCATTGTACCCATAGTACTCGTATTGATCTTTTTGCTGCTGTATCTGACATTCGGCTCGATCAAGGAAGCACTGCTGATCATTATTAATGTGCCGCTTGCGCTCATCGGGGGCATCGTCGGGCTGTATCTGATGAAAGAATACCTCTCCGTTCCAGCCGCTGTGGGGTTCATAGCACTGTTCGGCATTGCAGTTCAGAACGGCGTGGTGCTGGTAAGCTATATCAACCAGCTCAGACAGCAAGGCAGCGACACCAAAGAGGCGATCATCTCCGGCGCACTCCAGCGTCTGAGGCCCGTTCTGATGACTGCGATGACAACCGTTTTGGGGCTGCTTCCGCTTCTGCTGTCGGACGGCATAGGCTCGGAAGTACAGAGACCCCTCGCATCAGTGGTAGTGTTCGGCCTGAGCTCAGCGACCATACTGACGCTGTTCGTGATCCCGGCGTTTTACCCGTGGTTCGCGATGAAACTCGAAGTTGAAAGTGAATAAAACCGGCCACAAACGATCAGGCGCCGGCAAATGGGCCCGTCGGGGGACCCGGCCGACGGCGTGGCGGCAAACGCAATATGAATATCTGTATGTCCTCGGGGCGGCCTGCCCGCAAACCGGACAGACGGTGGGACTGCTGGCGCCGTGCCTGAACACCGACAGCGTCAACGCGTTCTTCCGGGAGTTTGAAAAGGAAGTGGATCCTGCCGTCCACGTGTTTATGATCTGGGACCAGGCAGGCTTCCATACGTCGAAGAAAGTCAAGGTGCCGGAGAATGTGACAATCATCCCGCTGCCGCCGTATTCACCGCAGCTCAATCCGATAGAAACGCTGTGGCTGTACCTTCGGCAGCATCACTGGTCCAACCGCGTCTATGACGGATATGATCACTTAAGACGGGCCGCTAACCAGGCATGGCACAAGGTCTGTCTGAACACAAGAAAAATCAAATCCATCTGCCGGGCAAAATACATCGAAAACGCCTTTATATAATGGATCGGTATAAGACCAAACGGCTCAGCTACAGCAATACACGACAGATGAGAAGGATAAATCCCTAACAGTAGCTGATATATGATTCGGGGCAGGTCAAGGCAAATAATGTACAGGTACAGAGATGAAAAAAGCCTCACAAATCTCTGACCTGCAAGGCTTTACAAAATACATATTACAGCTTAGATAAGCGGCTCTTTGCTCACCAAAATTGAACTGTACCGTAATTACTACCAGTAATGGGCCGGCATATTCCTTTTATCCGGATTTCGCTCTATCATGTCATCATACTTTACCCATTCGACGTGGCCGTCCGCAAAGCCTGCATTGCCGCCTTGCGGCTGGCCATTGTTTTTTATGTGGGAAGTGTTGTCCATGAGACCGAAGGCTGCAGATCCTCCTACGATGTCGGTAAATTTTTCCGTGTTTCGGTCCTGGAGGACCGCGTCAGAAAACAGGGTAAAACTGGACGCATTTTTGATTGCGGAGAGCTTGCGATGCAGATCGACATCAACAGGATCGAATCCGCGTACGCTGCCGTCAGCCCGCGGTGCAATATAAAAGTAACTCATTACGCGGTAGTTCTGCCGTCTCCAGGTGGTGTCCGTTTCCTCTTCACGTTCCGGAACCTTACCATCATTCATAACGGCTTCACTGTATCTCCAGAACTTTTCCATGTTCTGTTCTTTCGACTTGACCCGGTCTGCCGGGCAGTAAAACGTTTCTTTTACCATTCCACCCTCGTCCATCAGGAAATCGGTGGTGTAATAGCTTATGTCCCAGTACCAGAAACCGGATTCGTTCAGAGGAAGCTTGTCATTGTTCTGACTTGCGTAGAGGTGTGTGCCCAAATTGATCTGTTTTACATTATTGCCGCAGACAACACGTCTGGCCATACCCTTAACTTTGCTCAAAGCCGGCATCATAATCGACATCAGCAGTGCTATGATCGCGATCACGACCAGCAACTCTATGAGAGTAAACGCTTTTCTTTTTTGATCTAACATTTCAAAATCCTTTCATTATAGTCATTAGTAACTATCGATTAAATTCACAACACGAGAGCACAACTAAACACAATTGTCATGACTCGGTTTATGCTCATAATTAAAACATTTAAACATTCTATATTAGTATTTTTTAATGCCTGACGGTTTTTCCATTACGGTTGAAGTTGGCAGCGGGATTCCAAAAACAGGCATGTCATTATCACTCCATTCGATTTTCTGTGCGCGGGGAGAGCGTTTTCTGCCGCATCCGTCAGCGGGCTTGTCGTTGGCGTGATAGAGGATCCAATCCTCTTTGCCGTCCGGACTTTTGAAGAAACAGTTGTGGCCGGTACCGTAGACTCCATTTTCAGGACATTGCTGGAAGACAGGTTCCGACGACTTGGTCCATGAGTTGGGATCCATAGGATCGCTGTCTATGTCGGCCGTGAGCATGCCCAGAGCATAGTCCGGTGTCCAGCAGCCGCTGCATGAATAGACGACATGCATTTTGCTGCCGTGTTTGAGCATCTGCGGTCCTTCGTTGACGTAAACCGGCGCTGAGGGGCCGTTGCCCGGCGGGGACTTCCATACGCGCTCCCAGTCGTATTCTGGTTCGCTGAGCTGGACGCGGTCGGAGGATACCGTCCAGGGATTGGACATGCGTGCGATATAAATACGCTGGGTCTCGATGTGAACCTTGGGCACCTTCCAGCCGGACCACATCAGGTACAGTTGGCCCTTGTGTTCGAACACTGTTCCGTCAATCGCCCAGTTGTCTGCCGGGTCGGTCTTTATACGAGCCTTCATGCCAAAACTGCCCATGAAAGGGTCCTTGCTTTTATTTTGCAGGACATAGAGCCGGTGGTTATGATTGTTTCCGTCGTCAGCGGCATAATAGACGTACCATGCTCCGCGAATGAAGTGAATTTCGGGAGCCCAGAGATTTTTGGAATGGCTGGTTCCTGCGGGGGCACGCCAGATGACCTTTCTTTCGGCCCGGGCGAGGTTGGTTATATCAGGGGTCTTGAGCAGAACGAGCCTGTTTCTCTCGGACTTGATATAGTAATACTGTCCGTTATGATAAACCGTCCATGGATCTGGGCCGGACTTGAGCAGCGGATTCGTGAAGGTGTCCGCAGACTCTGTCGATTGCGCGACACCTGTCACACTCAGCACTAACGCAACAACCAATATTATTATTAGACTGACTGTTTTCATAGCTTTCTTATTCAACAGCAATTACTTTGTTGAGAATCGATAAATAGTCCGTGTATTGTAAGTATCTCCCGGACGTAAAATCGTACTTGGGAACTGCGGCTGATTCGGGCTGTCGGGGTAGTGCTGTGTCTCGAGGCAGAGGCCGCCGCGGTAAACATATGGCTTGCCGGATTTGCCTTTGAGCCTGCCGTCGAGGAAGTTGCCGCAGTAGAACTGAACGCCGGGCTCTTCAGTGTAGACTTTCATGAAACGGCCGCTGGCGGGTTCGTAGACGGTAGCGGCAAGGGTCATGTTCTTGCCATCTTTGTTGAGCACAAAATTGTGATCATAGCCACCGCCGAAGGTGAGCTGTTGATTTTCCTGTTCGATGTCCCGGCCGATGGCCTTCGGAGATGTGAAATCGAACGGTGTGCCCTTGACCGGCTGCAGCTTGCCTGTCGGGATCAATGTGCTATCCACAGGAGTGAAGTAATCAGCATTGATCATGAGCTTGTGATCGAGGATGGTTCCATTGCCTTCGCCTGCCAGGTTGAAGTATGTATGGTTCGTCAGATTTACGGGGGTCGCTTTGTCGGTGGTTGCGTAATAGTCGATAACCAGCTCATTGTCGTCGGTGAGCTTGTAGGTGACTTTGGCGTTGAGGTTGCCGGGGTATCCCTCTTCCATATCTTTGGCAAGGTAGGTCAGCTCCACGCCAGTGTAACCGTCACCTTGTATATAAGAACCATCCCAGACGACCTTATCGAAACCGATAGTGCCGCCGTGCAGGTGGTTGGGGCCGTTGTTCGTCGCAAGGGTGTAAGTTTCACCGTCGAGTGTGAACTGGCCCTCGGCGATACGGTTTCCGTAACGACCGACGACTGCGCCGAAGTACGGCTTGTCAACGGCGTTGATGTAATCTTCTACGCGGTCGTATCCCAGCGCAACGTCAGCCAGTTCGCCGTCGCGGTCCGGAACCACGATCGAGGTCACGATAGCACCGTAATTGGTGATCTTGACGGTCATGCCAGCATCGTTCTGCAGTTCGTAGAGTTTGATGCTGTCAAAGTCTAGTACTTTCGCCTGCTTCTGCATATCGCAACCGGCGAAGAATATGATCGAGATACTAACACAGATAATCATCCACAGCTTGTTCATTTTCTGGTCTCCAAAAGATCGTAATGTTTCTCTATTTTTATTGGGTCAGCAGCTTTTTTTATTCTTCCAGCTAGAAAGGAACGTTATGATTGTTATAGCGTTGTTTGAGCCCTAAATCCTTAGCCCATTCGGTCCATTTGGCTTCCAATTCATTGAACTTATCAGGATACTGTGCAGCAACATTCCTGGTCTCAGTCAAATCCTGCTCGAGATGGTATAGCTCCCACTGTTCTCTGGGGCCACTGAAATCGACCAGCTTCCAGCCATCGAAAATGACCGCCCTGCCGAACTCGTGTTCGAAGAAGATGGTGTCGTGTCCCTGGCGAACTTTGCCTTCGATGATAGGTTTGAGCGATTCGCCGTGTATTGGATTGATGGTGTGACCTTTGTACTTTTGGGGATAAGAGGCACCTGAGAGCTCAAGGCATGTGGCGGCGATATCCATCACGTGTCCGCTTTGATGCGTAATAGAACCTGGTGTTGTTTTCAATCCCGCGGGCCAATGAACTATCAATGGAGTATTACAGCCTCCTTCATAGGATTCTTTTTTCCAGTATTTGAAAGGCGTATTGGCGGCGTTTGCCCAGGCCTGGCCGATCCCGCAATAGCTGGTTTCTGAGCCGAGCTTCTCAACCGGCGCTGCACGATTGTAGAGCACTTTGCGTCCGTCGCGGGTGTATGCGGTTCTGTCGTAGCCGGGTGTGGGATAAGATTCAGGGGATGCTCCATTGTCGGAGAGGAAGAGTATCAGGGTGTTTTCATACTGTCCTGTTTGCTTCAAGATTTCAATGACGCGTCCCATGTTCTGATCGATGCAGTCGATCATCGCAGCGTGTACTTCCATTTTTCGCCGTTGATAGGCCTTTTCGTCTTCAGGCAGTTCGTCCCACTTTCGTCCGCCATCCTGCAGGTCGGGCAATGGAGCCTTCTTTTCGTCAAACAGTCCAAGTTCCAACTGACGCTGGTACCTGTCCTTGCGCAGTTTCTCCCAGCCGTCATCATAGGTTCCGCGATACTTTTCGATATCCTTCTTTTTGGCGTGCAGCGGCCAGTGCGGCGCACAGTGCGCGTAGTACATGAAGAATGGTTCGTCTTTGTCAGCGTAACCTTTGATGTAATCTACTGCTTTGTCGGTGATGGCATCGGTGAAATAATAGTCTTGCGGCACCTGCTTGACCGGTTTGACTCCTTCGACAAGTGAGAAGGGGTCGAAGTAATCAATAACGCCCCAGATGACCCCGTAGAACTTGTCAAAGCCGCGGTTGACGGGATAGCTGTCGATGGGCGCAAATGGTTCGTGCTGGATATGATGGTCGAGCCATTTCTGGTGCCTGTCACCGAGGGTCGGTGTATGAGACAAGTGCCATTTGCCCACCATTGCTGTATTGTAACCAGCGGGCTTGAGCATCTCAGGGATCGTGACGCCGCTGCTTGCAAGTGTTCGTCCGTTGACAGTCAGGCCGACCTCGTGGGGATACTGACCTGTCAGCAGAGCGGCACGCGTGGGGCAGCATCTTGCGCAGTTGCGGAACTGTGTGAAGCGAAGGCCGTTATCAGCAAGCGAATCGATGTTCGGCGTATCGATCTCACCGCCGTAACAGCCCAAGTCCGAGAAACCCATGTCATCGACCATCACAACCATGATGTTGGGGGCGGCGGCCTTTTTCGGCGTCTTGGCATTGGCAGTTGGTAATGCGCTCAACCCGAGAGCGCCTGCGGCTACTGTTTTTAGAAAATCACGTCTTTGCATTATTGAAACTCCGCTTTTCAGATGCATGAAAACATCTTGTATTCTTACTTTGCTTTTCGGGCAGATTCGGGCTTTAGGTTCGAGTGAATCAGCTCGATGAAGTCTTCACCCTGGACAACTTTTACATCGTCGTCCAGCAGCTCGATCGTCTCATATATATCGTCCATGCCCTTACTCCAGGCGTGAACCGTAACGAAAGTGTAACCATCCGGCCTACTCGGATCTTTCGGCAGATCGTTGATGCTGTCAGCAAGTGACTGAGGTGTTCGCCGTACAGCCGAGTAGAACGCTTCATCCCTGAAATCAAAGCGAGCGGTGACCATAGGCTTGCCGTCGAACCAGAAGATCTTGCCGTCATGCGGAGCGTAGCGAACGTATTCCAGGTAGAAGAGGCCCCGCACCTGGTCCATGTTTGTGAACCACTTAGCGTGTTTACTGTAATCCTGGGCCAAGTCCTGATCGGGCATGAGCCTGTCAATGAGCAGCAGTGTACGCAGGTCCGCTCTTTTCATGAAACCAGATAACTGATCAACATGCTTGCTCATTGCCGGTGACTCGCTTGGGTAAAAATAGCCGAGTCCGCAATAAGCAACGAAAGCATCGTTCGCGGTTGCAGCGTTATACCACATGTCTACCGCTGCGGGGGACAGTTCCACAAGCGAGGGAGCCATGCCCCAGGTCATGGGAAATTCGCCGCGATGTTGGTTCGCATAAAAACTTCGGTTCGAGTAGAAAGAGTTGGTGCCGATCTCAGTGAGGATGTTGTCCATATCGCTCATGATGAAGGTGACGTAGTGTACGTCATTTTCTTTTTCGGGCGGGTTACGTTCGACCTTCTGCTTGAACGTCCTGTCCTTCATCGCGGGTCCCATAGCGGCGTGCACGGAAAGATTGACCATCCAGTCGCTGGGAACCTGGTATAGGCCCTCTTGAGAATGGAGCTTGACAGTCAGTCCTTCATCGCTGGTGGTTGGATCCTGCCAGCCGTAAACAGGCGAACATGGTGTTATGCTGCTGTAGACTTCGCTTGAAAGTTTCTCATCATCGTACCACCAGTCCAGAGCTTTCAGTGCCGGTCCCCAATCGCGTAAGTAGCCGACGCTGGGATGTTCACGGTAGGAATTGGTATGCACTATGATCGCATGGTCATTAAGTTGATCGCGATAATTATCGTACACCCAACGGCAATCTTTGCCTCGGACGTCGATCGCCTGCTGGTAGCCTTTTGCCTGCGCGATATCTTCAAGCTCAACGTCTATCGCAACTGCGTCAAGCAGACCAGCCATTGTGGTGGCAGCACTGATCGAGGGTCGGTCCTGCATATCGTAGAGAACGTATCGGCCGCTCGTAAATGGTTTCAATTTACTAAGCAGCGAGTCAAAATCCTTCGCATACCGGCGATCGAATCGGATGTCGTATCGCTTAGTCAGATAGTCAGTAAACGTATTATCACCGACATCGATCCAAAGCCACGGCCGATCCGTACGTGCCGTGATGCCCTGCAGAGTCTGAACAGCAATAAAGCGGTTGTCCGCTGAACGGCCGCGCTGTTTGGTCCAGACATATATCGTATCGCCGGCAGAAAGGGGTTTGATCTCTCCGTATAACGGGGCATACCCATCCTGCTCTGCAGCGCGGACTCCATTACCGGCTGCAAAGCAGGTGCATGCTATCAAAGTCAGCAGTAAAGCTAACCATTTCATCTCGATCCTTCGAATAGTCATAGCACTGTAAATTCCTGTATTCATTACATATCACTTTGCTGCAAGAGTTCCGGGTAGTCCTGGTAAACTTCCATGATCAATTCGCCAAACAGTGTATTGGCCCATGCGAACCAACTTCTAGAATAGTTAGAAGGATTGTCCTTGTTGAAGGATTCGTGCATGAAACCTGTGCCGGCATGGGTGGTTTTGAGCATGTGCAGACACTTTGCAATTTCCTGTTTGTCGTTGCTGGTTAGTGCTCTGAGGATGATGCCCATCGGCCAGATGGATTCTTTGCCGGTATGGGGGCTACCATAGCCTTCGGCAGCTTCGCCTTTGAAGTACCAGGGGTTGTAATCACTTACCAGGTAATTGCGTGTTCGTTCGTAGATAGCATCGCCGCGCTGATGGAAACCGAGATAGCTCAGGGAGATCAGACTTGGAACATTTGCGTCGTCCATGAACAGCATGTTGCCGAATCCATCCGCCTCGTATGCGTAGATACGGCCAAACTTCAAGTGTTCGGCTGTGCCCCATTTCATGACGGCATCATGGACCTCATCTGCGAGCTGGGTACATTCTTTGGCGAATGCAGGATCGTCTAGTTCGTTAGTGTAAATATCCGCCAGTTGGCGCAGTGACTGAACAGCAAAAAGATTCGACGGTATAAGGAAAGGCAGAACAGTCGCGTCATCGGATGGGCGGAACATCGAGCAGATCATACCAACGGGTTTGATGGGACGACCGGTACCCTGAAAAACCGGCGAGTCGGTCATGCGTGAAGTAGACCGGATAAACCGATAAGGCGTTGTACCGTCTTTACGCTGCTCGGTTTTGAACGTTTTAACGATCAGCCGCATAGCTTTGTCCCAGTTTTCGTTGAAAACGGAAGCGTCACCGGTAATCTGGTAATATTCATTGGCCAGACGAACTACATAGCACAATGAATCGATTTCCCATTTGCGTTCATGGACGCCGGGCTTGAGCTCTGGCTTGTCCTCGTTCCACTCGGACTCACGGGTCAGATCTTTGAAAAACGCATTTGCATAGGGATCGAGCAGGACACATTTGACCTGGCGATTGATCAGGCCTTCGATCATCTTGCGAAGCTTAGGGTCCTGATCGACCAAAGGCATGTAGGGCCAGACCTGGCAGGTCGAGTCACGCAGCCACATAGCATCGATATCGCCTGTAATGATGAAGGTGTCCGGCTTACCATCGATCACTTCATAATCGACTGTTGTGTCGAGTGTGTTGGGGTAGCAGTTTTCGAACATCCAGGCAACTTCAGGATCTTTGATGAAATCCTTTATCTCTTCGATCTTCTTGTCGACCGCTTCGCTGACAAACGTGCGTTCATCGGCCGGCGGACGTTTGGACTCAAATGCCTGAATTGTGCCCAGGGGCATAAGAATCGACATGAGAAACGCTATAATTGAAAACTGCATTATCCTAGTGACCATAGTTTGCTCCTGTAATCTGGAATAGTTTCCGGTCATATTAGCCCCGGTGGCTGACATACTGTTTACTTCTCTCGCGACATGGAATATGGAGCGTCCTGCGGATCGGTGCCCCAGTTTTTGTATGGTTTATCTGTCATTTTGAACTCAGCTACGCCGCCCTTTAGGATGTCCGCGTGGCGGAAGTATGTTTTTGTGTAATCGCTGCCGTTGAGTCTTGCGGACCGTATGTAGAGATTGTCCTTGCTGTTTTCCGGAGCACGAATAGTGAAGGTGTTTCCGTTTTCCAGATGCAGAGTCGCTTCCTTGAACAGAGGAGCGCCGAGTACATACTCGCCGCTGCCCGGGCAGACCGGGTAGAAACCGAGGGCCGAGAAGACATACCATGCGGATGTCTGGCCGTTGTCTTCGTCGCCGCACAGGCCGTCCGGGGTGGGCAGGTACAGCTTGTTCATGACTTCGCGAACCCATTTTTGAGCCTTCCAGGGCTGGCCTGCATAATTATACAGGTAAACCATGTGCTGGATGGGCTGGTTGCCGTGAGCGTACTGGCCCATGTCCATGACGATCATCTCGACGATCTCGTGGATCGGGAAGCCGTAGTAAGAACAGTCGTACTTGGGCGGGGTCGTGAAGACGGCGTCGAGCTTGTCGACAAATTCCTGCTTGCCGCCCATCAGGTCGATCAGGCCCTGGGGGTCCTGGAAGACGGACCAGGTATAGTGCCATGCGCAGCCTTCTGTGAAATCGCCGCCCCACTTTTCGGGCACGAAAGGAGTCGACCAGGTGCCGTCCTTGTTCTTGCCCCGCATGAAGTTGGTGGACTTGTCGAAAACGTTTCTGTAGTACTGAGCGCGTTCGGCAAAACGATCTATCTCTTCCTGCGGGCGGTCCAGTTCCTGTGCGAGTTTCCAGATGGTGTAATCGTCGTAGCTGTACTCGAGGGTACGGGCGACGTTTTCGTTGACTCCTACATCGCAGGGGACGTAGCCGAGTTTGTTGTAGTGTTCTACGCCGAGCCGACCGACGGAATGCAGCGGGCCAGCGTTTTCGGAATTCTTCAGAAGACCTTCGTAGAGCGTCTCTATGTCGTAGCCGCGAATGCCCTTGAGGTATGAATCGGCAATGATCGAAGCCGAGTTCGAGCCGATCATGCAGGCACGGTGGCCGGGGCTTGCCCATTCGGGGAGCCAGCCGCTTTCTTTGTATGTATTGGCCAGGCCCTGCATGAACTCTGCGTTAACGCTTGGGAACATGAGTGCGTTCAGCGGGAAAGCAGCCCGGAAGGTGTCCCAGAAGCCGTTGTCGGTGCACATCGGGCCGGGCAGAATCTTGCCGTTGTATGGGCTATAGTGGACCTGTTCGCCGTCTACGTTGATCTCGGTGAAATCACGCGGAAACAGCAGTGTGCGGTAGAAGGCTGTGTAGAAATTTTCGTATTGCGCCTGCGTTCCACCTTTCACTTCGATGCGTCCAAGGTCACGCTCCCAGATCGCCTTGGCTTTTTCGCGGGTGGTGTCGAAATCGTCGCTGCCGACTTCTCGCTGCATGTTCAGTTTCGCCTGTTCGTGGCTGATGAATGACGAAGCGATCTTTACGTTGACCTGTTCGCCCTTTTCGGTTTTGAACTGGACGACAGCGCCGACGTGGTTGCCTTTTTCTTCTTTGCTGCCCTTGTTGACGTTCCAGTCGCTCCAGGTCGCAACATCTTCGAAGTCCTTGTCGAAGACTGCGATGAAGTAGTTGTGGAAGTTGTCGGGCACGCCGCCGTTGTTGTTGCGGCAGAAGCCTATGATGGTGCGTTTTTCGGGCATGATCTTTACATAGGAGCCTTGGGGGAACGCGTCCAGCAGAACATAGGACTTGTCGGATTTGGGGAACGTGAAGCGGAACTGGGCGGCACGGTGGGTCGGTGTGAGTTCCGCGGTTACGTCGTGGTCGGCCAGGTAGGCACTGTAATAGTAAGGCCTGGCGGTTTCAGCTTTGTGGGAGAACCAGCTTGCACGTTCTTCGGTCCTTACGGCCAGGTCGCCGACGACGGGCATGATAGCGAATCTTGCGTAGTCGTTGATCCAGGGGCTGGGCTGATGAGTCTGTTTGAAGCCGCAGAGCTTGTGGTCGTCGTAATTGTAGCACCAGCCGTTGAGCTGGTCTGGATTTGTCACCGGGGTCCAGAAGTTCAGGCCGTGAGGGACAGCAATCGCGGGATAGGTGTTGCCGGTCGAAAAGCTGAATTCCGAGTCGGTACCCACCAGAGGATTGACGTAGTCAGAATATGCAACTTTGTCTTGGGCCGCTGCTGAAATGCCTACCGCTATAAATAAAACAGTGAAAGCTAACAGTATTGTTTTATATTCTTTTTCAAGTGTCATATAATCTCCTAAAATCCGTTTCAATAGATAATCCTGTCATTTACATGATGTGTTTGCTGCAACCAGTGCCCAATAAGCGCGGGCCGTGGCTGCAGGGAAGAGCAAATTCCATCTGTTTAGAGGTTCTGTATTTTTGTCGTCCCAGCGTTTAGAGTATCGCCCGACAGGGTCCTTGACGTTTTCGTGGACATAGACCATTGCGTTTTCGGCGAACTGTTTCCATTTGGGGTTTCTGGTTGCTTCGGATAATTTGATCCAGCCTTCGACAAGAGTGAATGCGAACATGGATTCACACTTGATCGCGTTGGTGGAGCTGTCAAACCATCGCTTATGGGCCGCTACGGCTATTTCAACGGCTTTTTCCAGATACTTGTTTTCCCCCGTGAGCTTATGCAGTACAATATAGCACCTCATGGGCATTGCGGAATTGTAGGACCATTTGCGGCGGCCGATCCGACCTGAGGGACGCACGCTATCGAAGTATATATTATCTTCATCCTTGAGGTTTTCGTCAAGCCATATCAAAAGATCTTTGGCGTTCTCGAGATAAGATTTTTCCTTAGTCACTTCGTAGAACCGCAAGCACGCAAATGCGGTGGGGGCTACTGAACAGGTGTTTTTGCTCTTTCGCCGTGGACGTTCCCATGTTTCGCGCCACCAGATGCCTCCGGATTCCGTGTC